>JAIXOO010000280.1 GCA_027486765.1 Saprospiraceae bacterium | reverse complement strand
GATTGGTGGGCTTACAAGTTTGAGGTGTATTACTCTACCGCATACAACGCCAGCATTTTGACAAAAAATGGCGTGGTCACTTCCATCAACTCCGACTCTGGCGACTACATCCGTCACCTCTATCACGAAGCAGCCAAAACCCAATATTATGGTGGTTTGACTGATGAAGAGGCCTTGGCTTTGATCACCATCAACCCGGCCAAACAGTTGGGTGTGGAAAATCGGGTTGGTTCCTTGGAAGTTGGTAAGGATGCTGATGTGGCCATTTTTGATGGACACCCCCTGTCAGTGTATGCGGTACCTGTGATCACCATAGTTGATGGAGTCGTGCGGTTTGACCGCGCCAACGATCCCGACGACATGCGTTTGGACATTGACCCTCTTCGGGCTACCACTACTTTCCAAATGGGCTCTGACCACGATCACGACCGTTGCATGCATGGCGTAGCCGAAGCGATGGAGCAATTGTTTCAATTGAAAAATTAAAGCTTGAGGGTTCCATGGTTCCTGGTACCAGGTTCCAGAGTTCGGTTTGAACCCTGGAACCTGGAACCAGGAACCATGGAACCCCAAAATTCTTCAAACATGAAAGTCAAAATTTTAACTATACTGCTGGCATTAGGTGGAGTTGTCCTGTTTGGTCAGGTGGCCAAACCCAGCAAGGGCACTTATGCCTTGACCAATGCCAGCATTCAAACCGTAACCAAGGGGCTGGTGCAAGGTACCCTGGTGATCCAGGATGGAAAAATCACAGCCCTGGGTGCCAATGCAGCTGTTCCCAGCGGAGCCCAAGTCATCGACTGCAAAGGTTTGACCCTGTATCCCGGCTTGATTGATGGGGGCACCCAATTGGGCTTGGTGGAAGTAGAATCGGTCGACGTGACCAACGACGACGATGAAATAGGCGACCTCACTCCACAGGTAGAGGCCCTTACCGCGGTTAACCCCAACGCAACCGCCATTCCGGTTACCCGCGTAAACGGAGTGACCACTGCCTTGGTTGCACCTACGGGTGGCCGTTTTCCCGGTACTGCTTCGCTGATCAATCTGGTGGGTTATACCCCCGATCAGATGTTTGCGGGGTTCAAAGGGATGATCATGAACTTTCCAAGTGTAGGCAGAGGTGGTGGCTTCTTTGGCCCACAACGTACCGAGGAGGAGTTGAAAAAAGAGCAGGAAAAAGCCCTCTCCAAACTGAATGAAATTTGGGACGGTGCGAAGTTTTATGCCAAAATAGATTCCGCTGCGCAAAAGGATGCGACCATAAAAGTGCCTTACAATCCAGAAATGGCGGCTTTGGCACCCGTAGTACGTGGTCAAATGTTGCTGATGATCGAAGTGAATCGCGCGGAAGACATCGAAAGTGCGATCAAATGGGTAGAGAGCAAAAAAATCACCAAGGTGGTTTTCACCGGAGTTGCTGAAGGCTGGCGGGTAGCCGATAAACTGGCTAAGGCCAAAATTCCGGTCATCACTGGCCCAGTCATTACTTTGCCTACTCGTTCGTCCGATCGTTACGACAAGGCCTACGCCAATGCGGGATTGATGCACAAGGCAGGGGTAAAAGTAGCATTGCGGACTTTCGAAGTAGAAAACGTGCGGAATCTTCCCTTTAATGCGGGCTTTGCAGCTGCTTACGGGCTGGGTAAAGAGCAGGCGCTGAAAGCCATCACGATTATTCCTGCCGAGATTTTTGGCGTGGATAAAACCCTTGGTTCGCTGGAAGTGGGCAAAAGTGCTACTTTGTTCGCCACCACTGGCGATGCGCTGGAAACCAAGTCACAAATCAAATACTTGTTCATCGACGGCTGGCAGGTGCCATTGGATAGCAGACATATTCAGTTGTACCATGAGTTTTTGAAACGCTCACCGGGACTAGATAAGTAAGTGAAAAGTGAAAAGTGAAAAGTGAAAAACGAAAAGCAGGTACCATTTGGTTTCTACTGACAATTTTTCACTTTTCACTTTTCACTTTTCACTTTTCACTTTTTTACCCCCTTCTTCCGACAAGGTCCCAAACTGCCGGGTCAAAGCCTTGATGTATTCTACTCGCCTGAAGCGCAGCGCGCTCCAATCTTCATTGACGGCCACCATTCGTACACTTTCCAAGCCTAATTTACCTAAGGCAGCCCAACCAGTATCCCGATTGAAGTTGCACTTGTAACGTTTGGAGGTACCTTTTGGATAGACAAACCAGAGGATGGAGTCGCCTTCCAGCCGGTCTTCGAGCGTTTTTGCAATGGCCTCAATTTCCGACAATTGGGTCACGAAGAAAAGGGCAAATTGAGGCTTTTCTACTTTATCCATGCTGTCAACCAGCTCGGTCACGCTCTGGACGTAGCGAGCGAAGTCGCTCAATTCGGCAGGCAGATTGAGCAAAAGCACGGGAGATTGATCTTTGTAGTTGAGTTTTTTGAGGAGCTGTTCCATATATCACCCAATTTTATTTTTTAGCAAACCGTGAAAAAACCCCCAGTGGCAAATTCCGCCCCCCCTGATCGGGAATGTACAATTCTCCCTTTTCCACGTCTTGCGCAAAGGGAAAATACTGCTTCACTAGATTTTCAGCAATCAGGGCCGAGAAGCCCATCGAGTACAAATTGAGGATCAACAAATGGTGTTCTGGATCCAAGATTTGCCCACAATGCTCCAGCAGTTCCGGCAAATGTTTCTCCAACAACCATTTTTCACCCTCGGGGCCACGGCCGTATGCGGGTGGATCAAGGATGATGGCCTGGTATTTGCGGCCTCTTTTGGCTTCCTTGCGCACGAATTTCAGCGCATCCTCTACCGTCCAGCGGATATTGCTCAATTGGCTGGCTTCCATGTTTTGGCGAGCCCAACTCACCACGGGTTTGACTGAATCCACATGCACCACGTCGGCACCAGCTGCTTTGGCAGCCAGTGAGGCACCACCCGTGTAGGCAAAAAGATTGAGGACTGCGGGTTGATCTACGTCCATTTCGTGCAGACCCTGGTAGATGTAGTTCCAGTTTTCGGCCTGTTCGGGGAAAATACCAACGTGTTTGAACGAGGTAAGACCTAGTCGGAAAGCCAGGTTCATGCCTTCGTAGTGATAGCGGATATGCCATTGTTCGGGCATACCGGGTTTGAGTTCCCAGTTGCCATCTTCGGCGCTGGCAGCTGCGCCTGATTTGCGGTTGAAGGTAGCCTGGGCTTTTTTATTCCACTCTGCTTCGCTCAGTGCGGGCGACCAAATGGCTTGCGGCTCCGGGCGTGAAAGCACGTATGGCCCAAAGCGTTCCAATTTTTTAAAATTGCCGCTATCGATGAGCTCGTAATCTTCAAAAGGAGGTAAGGGTAATGCCTGCATAGTTGCGAATACACCAAAATAAAGTCTTCAGAGTAGGTAAAGTGCACGAATTTGTGCAGTTTTAGCACTCTATTTATCAAGGTGAAGTAGTAAAGATATGTCAAGCGCAAAGATAATCAGCAGTCTGCAAAATCCATTGATTAAAAACATTGGCAATCTACTGGAGAAGGCCAGGGAACGGCGCAAGCAGGGTTTGCTGGTGGCTGAGGGATTGATCGAAGTAGGGATGGCTTTGCGCGCGGATTATGTCGTAGAACAGCTTTTGTACAATCCCGACATCACCCCCGAAGAAAATATTCAGCAAGTTTTGAAGCACCAGCCCGCCGCTGCCCAACAACTGATTCAAGTCAATGGGCCAGTGATGGAAAAAATCGCTTACCGGGCGAATGTACCCAATATTGTCGCGGTATTGCGGAGCAAATCCCCCGCTTTAAACGAGTTTAAGGTGAAGGAGAATCCCTTGATCTTGCTGCTCGAAACGGTGGAAAAACCCGGTAACCTGGGTGCCATCTTGCGTACTGCTGATGCCGCCGGAGTGGACGCAGTGTTGTTGTGCGACCCCCAAACGGACTGGTACAACCCTAATGTAATCCGGGCCAGCTTGGGGGCAGTATTCACGGTACCCATTTTTAGCGTAGCTGCGATGGACGCGCTGGAATGGTTGCAACAGCACCAGATTCGGATTTTTGCTACCCATCTGGAAGCCAGTTATCCTTATTTTGATTGTGATTTGCGCGGCCCTACTGCTTTGGTGATGGGAACGGAAGCAGATGGGATTTCCTCCTTTTGGGTGCAAAACGCTTCCCAGCGGGTGATCATTCCGATGCATGGGTTGGTTGATTCAATGAATGTTTCCGTTTCAACGGCTATTTTACTTTTCGAGGCTTTGCGGCAAAGAAAGTAGTTACTAAAGCCACTATGGCTGACTAATTATTAAAATACTTGCGTTTAAACTGTGGCTATTTGCTTTTATTTCGTCATAAAGGAGATAGCTTAGGGTAAATTTCATATAAAAGGCTGCACAAGTTTTTTATTTTGATGGCAAATCAAAAAACAGTTACTTAACCCTATTTCTATTGATCACAAGTGACAGATTATGAACACAGACAAATCAGCATTTCTCAACTCTATATTTCTGGCGTTTTGCCTTGCTTTGCTCAGTAATGTGTTGATGGCACAGGAAGACCACGCCACTCCCCTGCCTCCAGAATTGGGTAAGGTAGATACCGATGGGCCGCACCTTTTTTACCGCAAAAACAAGGTTTACATCCGGCAAATCCAAATGAAGGACACCACAGCAGTGGCCACCATTGACTCCATCGAGGCCAGACAAAAAAGCAATTTGACCATTGAGTGTCGCTTCACCAAAAATCCAGAATGGAATTTTAAGACCAAGCTCAAGGCCAAACTGAAAATTGAAAATACCGAATATCCTAAAGTTGAAAAAATCCTGGCAATATCTGATATAGAAGGCACCTTTGGGTCTTTTCGCAACTTTTTGATCAACCACAAAGTAATCGATGCGCAATACAATTGGACTTTTGGCAAAGGGCACCTCGTTTGTGTGGGCGATTTTTTTGACCGAGGTACCAATGTCACCGAAACGCTCTGGCTCATTTACGATTTAGAGGATAAGGCCAAAGCAGCTGGCGGTTACGTGCATTACATCTTGGGCAATCACGAGATCATGAACATGTCCAACGACCACCGCTACGTGCATCCCAAATACATGCGCAATGCAGACTTGTATCAAGAACCTTACGTCAACTGGTTTAAAGGTTCCACCGAATTGGGCCGCTGGTTGGCGACCAAAAACGTGGTGGAAAGGATTGGTGACTTCATCTTTGTACACGGTGGCCTGGCACCTGACCTGAATTACCTGGACAAAACCTTGTCGGAAATCAACAATACCATGCGGCCTTTTTATTTCATCCAGGAGGATGTGTCGCGGATTGACGATGAAGTATTGAGGTTTTTATTTAATGACAATGGCCCGATCTGGTACCGCGATTATGTGATGAACCATGCTCAGGATGCAGAGGTTGAGGAGTCTTTGCGAAAATTTGGTGGAAAACACATCGTTGTCGGGCATACCCTCGTCAACGCGGTCAAATCTTTTTACGGGGGTAAAGTCATCGCCATCGATACCCGCCACGTGGATCCCAATTCAACAGCCTTGTTGTATGAAGATGGAAAACTTTTCCGCATCGATCAAAAGGGAAAACGGGCTGAACTCAAACTTTAGGCAAGTAAAAGAAGTAGGACCAGCAGCATCAAAAGACGCTGCTGTTTTTTTTTGCAAAAAATAACTAGAAAAATAGTTGACAAACTAAAAAAGTAGTTGTATGTTTGTCAGACACAACAACCAATACAATGAAGCGACTTACGCGCAAAGAAGAAGAGCTGATGCAAGCCTTGTGGAAACTAGAACGAGCCTTCGTCAAGGACATCATCGAGCTACTGCCTGAGCCAAAGCCGCACTACAACACGGTATCAACGGTGATTCGCAAGCTGGAAAACCAGGGCTTCGTGACACATGAAGACTTTGGAGGAACGCACCGCTACCTACCCAAGATCAGCAAGGAAGCCTATCAACGTCAGTTCCTGGGGGATTCCATGGCTGCGTATTTTGACAACTCCTACAAGAACATGGTGGCATTTTTTGCCCGTGAGAAAAAAATTACGCCTGAAGAACTGAAAGACATCTTAAAAGCCATTGAAAAAGGAGAGTAAGTGACCTCGCCCGTCAGATGCCTCTCGTAATACTGTAATACCCTATGCAAAGTTTGGTTCTTCACCATTTGCTGCAGGCAGCTGTATTGCTGCTTGGTGGTATTCTGTTGTACTTCCTATATTTTTTCACTCCTAAAAGAAAGAACTATGATGATGAATCGGAAATCCTCGCCCAAAGTGTATTTGTTGGGTTGTGCCATGGTTTTATCCACACTGCCGATGTTTTCGGTTTTCAACCAGCCAGCATTTTTGCAGGGACAGGAAATTACAGCTCCACAACCAAGCGAACCGAAAACGGATTCAGCGGAATTTTTCATCGTGGTTGGGCCAAACGCCACGGAAAGTGAATTGGAAAAATTAAGCAGGATGAGTTTTTCATTTGATAGAAAGCTCATTCTGGACAGAAATGCAGACAACAAACTAATCGGATATACCTTAAAAGGGAAAGGGAGCTCATCAGGCAATTCAATGTCCTCAGAAAAAGATCGCTTACCAGGAGTTGTGTATGCCAAAAAAGGTTACAGTGGTGCGGAAGATCAACTGTCCTTAAAAACAGTTGACGAAATTCTGGCCGCAGACTGGGATAAAACCAAAATTTACTGCGTCGGCCTGCCAGCAACCAAACAAGCAATTGCGGCACTTCGCCCCAAAGCACTGGCAATCTATGAGGCGAATCAAATGCGAATGCTTACTGAGTTAAAAGCTTCAAACTGGGTAAATACCTACGAAAGGGACCACTCAACTTATAATACCTTCACTGAAAAAGCCTTAAATCACCTTAAAAATAGGGCGCAAAAATGTAAGGAAGGCAACCTGGAATTGATCGTATCCATCAATGGGGGGGCACCACAAAATACCCTACCCGCTTTGGAAAATTTAAAATTAAGCCGAATCGAGGTCCATGATAAAATAGCACACTACTATCAGGAGAACACTACAAAGTTGATCAAAGAGGAACTTGTTGGATTGAGATTAGAAATTTTCACCGCGGAATAATTGAACCTGTTAATACCCATAGGCCATGTTCGACCCAATCCTGAAATATAACCTGGCATCTACTCTCATTCTTTTGATTGGAGTAGTAGTGTTTCATGTATTGTTTCTCAAGAGCACTTACCTGAAATGGAACCGTAGTTTCTTATTGGGTTTATTGCTGGCAAGCCTGATTATTCCCCATATCCATTTGCCAGAGTCCTGGACGATTTGGCGCAAAATCAATGTTCCATCTAAACACATTAAGTTGGTCATCCCCAGTCAGCCTGTTGATGAGGCCATGATTGATTTTAGTCCTTCTTCCGGAGTGACGCAACTAGAGCAGAAAAACCAATCCAAATCATATTCCATTAAAACTCAACCCAAGCCAACTCACCCAATTCGTTTTATGGAGATCGTTACCTGGCTTTACGGCCTTGGCTGCCTTGCTTTGGGCATTCGGTTCATCCTCCAAATCTTATCGTTGTGGAAATTGTATCGTAAAGCACGCATTGAGCAAAGGGGCAGTTACCGACTGGCGGTCTGCCCCGGCGCTTTGTCTCCTTTTGCTTTTGGCCGAACTGTTTTTGTTTCGGATCAACTGTACCGGAGTCCGGAGTTGGATCTCGTGCTCACTCATGAGTTGGCCCATATTAGCCAAGGGCATACCTGGGATATTCTACTGGCCGAACTTACATTGATCTGGCAATGGTTTAACCCAGCAGCCTGGTACTATCGCCGACTGGTAGAAAACAACCTGGAATACCTGGCGGATCAGGCTGTATTGCAACAACAATGGGACAAAAAAGCCTATCAACTCAGTTTGCTGAGCTGGGCCAATCCTGCTTTCAACAACAGTCTCTCAACCTCCTATAGCTTTTCATTGCTCAAAGAACGGATTGTGATGATGAACAGTAAACCCTCCCCAAAACAACACACCCTTCGGTATGCGCTAGTCTTTTTATTGCTGCCTTTGCTGCCCGTATTGAATCGTCCTGTAGCCATAAAGAACACCCTACTAAACCATACCCGAAAGCCTGCTGCATTAGACGCACCAGTAACGTATGAAACAGTGCCCGTTTCTCTTGATCAAAAAGCTTTTTTTCCGCAAGAAAAAAAAGAGTCATTTACCAATAAGCTACCACAAGCAACCCCAACAAATTCTGAACTTAAGCAAAATCCAAGCCCCGATACCATTATACCTCAACCTGAAATCAACACTGTCCTCATCATCGTTGACCTGGACATTGATCATGCTGAACTGGAGCGCCTGGCTAAAACCCCCTTAAAGATCAATAAACGAATCTCTTACACCTTGGATGAAAAGGGCAGGTTGGGCTCAATTGCCTTGGAAGACGCCAATGGTAGCAGTTGTAGAATTTATGCTGGCGAAAACAGTGAATTCCCTTTAGTGATTCAGAGTCATGAAGGTGGCTGTGGTACCGAAGGTTTTGACTTCAATATCTTGAAGAAAATGCAAACTGGAAATTGGAGTAAAAACATGCAAGTCATCATGGGAGGTATACCCTCAGCCCCCCAAGAGTTTGAAGCATACAAGGCCAAGATCCTGAGCAACCAAAACAATACTTACCTCCGTAGATTATTGACCCTTGAATCCAAAAAATGGCGAGAAGTAGTAGAAGATGCCCATTCATCATTCGAAGGACCTATTTCGGACGAAGGAATTGACAACATCCGCAACCGAATAGAGCGTTGCATCAAAGCCGAAAAAGAACTAATTGTAAGCATCAACGATGGCCCGGTGCAATCGACTATGCCTGACCTGGCGAGTCTCAAAATAAAGCACCTGAATGTCCATATGAAAAGCAGGAACTTTTACGTGACAGGCACAACCAGTATTTACCGCACTGATTGGGTAGGTCTGCGAGTAGAGATTTTTACCGTGGAATAATTGTAAGTAATCGCCTTTCTACTGCTTTTAATTTATCACACTTAAAAAAGAATTATGATGAATCGGAAATCTTCTTCCATAACCTATTGCTTGGGTTATGCACTGATGGCCATGCTTTTGCCCATCCTGTCATTCGCCACCACACCAAAAGAAAAAACAAACATCTCCTTGGTGTTGGTGATCATTGGTAAAGACATCACGAGTGCGGAAATGGAGGCTTTGAAAAAAACAGAGCTCCCCTTTGGCCTGGACTTACAGTTTTCGCTCGACCAACAAGGCAAGCTCAAAGCCGTAACGCTCCATTCAGAAGGTGCTGGCGATTGTGGCCTTGCAGTTGACGACAACAACCCCTTGCCCCTGGTGCTCACCGGAGAAATAGGTGGATGTGGCTCACAAAGCTTTAATTTGAAACTATTGGAAAAAATTCAAAAAGGGCAAATCGAAGAAAGCACCCAAGTCCTGATGGGAGGAATACCCTCTGACCCTACGGGTTTGGAAGCCTACAAAGCAAAAATCCTCGACCTTCAATCCAATGCGCATCAGAGGCGAATGGACAAACTGGCCGCCAACAACTGGACAGAAGAAGTTGAAAATGCTCACGATGAAATGAGAATCCCGCTTTCAGAAAGTGGGATAGCAACCATGACCGACCGCATGAAAAACTGCCTGAAGGAGGGGAAAGAGCTTCAGGTATACATCAATGATGGAGCCCCTCAATCAACTATCCCTGCGTTGAGTGAACTAAAAATCAAAAAATTCCTAACCCATTGGAAAAGTAAAAACTATTATTTCAAGGGTACCACCCAAATTCAAAAGACCGAGTGGCTTGGCCTGCGGGTGGAAATTTTCACGGAATGATAAAACATACCGCGGCAGCGGTTAGTCTTTCGCAAAAAGCAATTAAAATCCGGTACACCTCACCCCTCCTCCTTCGGTATAACCCCCGCACCAATTTTCCGCAACATCCTCATCCTTATCGCCAGTGGCAGTACATTGTTCAACAGGATCATGATCTGGTTCATTACTCCCGGAATGATGATGCGTTTGCCGTTGAACAAACCATTGAGCGCAATGGGTGCCACCTGATTCGGGTACATCACCACCAGTTTGGCCTTGCGCCCGCTGCGTTGAATGCGTTTGAGGCCATCCTCGTTGGTCACCACCGGGCCGGGGCACAAGGCACTTACACTGACTCCAGTTTCAGCCAATTCTTCGCGTAGCGAAAGGGAAAAAGCCGTCACAAAGTGTTTCGTTGCCGTATATGCCGCCTTGAAAGGCATGGGCATCAGCCCTTCCATACTGCTGGAATTGAGAATATAAGCCTTGTCTAATTGTTTCAACTGCGGCAAAAAATGATAGGTCATTTCAAACATCACCTGGTTGTTGAGCCGCAGCATCGATTGGTATACCGCCAATGGCACCCTTTCCAGCACATCACCCTTTCCAAACCCGGCATTGTTGATGAGCATGTCCACACTATAGCCATTTTCCTGGCACCAGGTGTATACTTTTAGCGGTGCATCGGTTGCAGTAAGGTCGATGCCAAACGGGTGGGCTTCCACCCCGTGCTTTTGCACAATTTCACTGGCTGCAGCATGCAATTCCGGGCCGTCCAATGCTACCATCAATACATTTCTGCCCCTTTGGGCGCATTCCTCCGCCAACGCACGACCAATGCCCATGCTGGCGCCGGTAATGAGAGTGTAGTGTTTTTTCATAACAAAAAACTTAGCGTTTTATGCCTGTCGCTTCCGTTTCAGTAAACGTTTAACCAGCGGCTTTTCGATCCAGGCAATGGCGGCAAAGTAAGCCAAAAGAATCAAAAAATTGATGCTCAAAATCACCCAAAATGCATCTTTTACCCAATAACGTGCCCCTTCACTCAAGCCATAAGCCAGTAAGGCCAGTACCAGGTACAGGGCCATCCGCCCCAAGGGGTACTGGATGGGATGGTATTTTTGACCAGCCCAATAACTGACGAAGGTCATAACAACATAACACACCAGCGCAGTCCAGGCTGGAGCGTAGTAGCTGTATCCTTGTTTGATCAAAACCACATTGAGCACAATGGTAATCAGGGAGCCACCCAAGGCCACCCAGCCGCCAACCGCCGTTCGATCGACCAATTTGTACCAGATGGAAAAAGTGGTAAACAAGCCCAAAAACAAATTGGCCAGCAACAATACAGGCACCGTATCCAAACCCTCGCGGAAGTTTTCGCCCAAAAACAAACCCACCCAATCGATATTCAACATGATGCCCAAAAAAGCCACACAACTCACCAGTGTAAAGGCTTGAGCAACCTGCCCATACACCTTTTCCGAACCTTTTTCATTCGCATTACGGAAAAAGAAGGGTTCAGCAGCGTAGTTGAAGGCCTGCGTGAAAAGGTTCATCATCACTGGGATCTTGGTGGCCGCTGCGTAGACTCCACCTTCGCCCAGATTTTGATTCAGATTGCCTTCGCCCAAAAATTTCAACAGTGGAGTACCAATAAACTGGTTGATCACCCCCGCTACCCCGGCAATGATCAGCGGGAAGGAATAGCGTAACATTTGGCGCAGCAAGACCCAATCGATCCCCAATTTCATGCGCAGGTAAGTCGGCAACACTTGTAGCAAATTCACGGCACTGCCGACCACATTGGCCAGAAAGACATCGCCCACCATGTTGTCCTTAAAATGCAGGTATTGCAGCCACTGCCAGGCAGCTTTTTGCTCCAGTTTTGGGCAAAAATAGAGGTAAAAAAACACCAGCAGAATATTGACAACAACGTTGGTCAGTTTGATCCCCATGAAGCGCAAGGGGCGATTGTCAAAACGCAGGCGTGCAAAAGGAATAGAGGTCAGGGTATCCAGTCCCAAAATCAAAATCAGGGCCACGATAAACTCCGGGTGTTTCGGATATTGCTGAAGATCGGCAATGGGCTGCGCCAAAAAAAGCGCAATTCCTGTAAAAACCAGCGTAGACAACAATAGAAACAGAGCCGATGTAGAAAAAGCCCGCTCTACATCTTCCTTTTTTTGAGCATAGCGGAAATAAGCCGTCTCCAAGCGAAAAGTCAGTAGAATATTGAACAGGGCCACGTAGGAATACAGGTCATTAAAAATACCATAGTCTGCCTTACTCAACACCCGGGTCAAAAAAGGAGTCAACAACACAAAATTGAGCAAGCGTGGCAAAATGCTGCTCATGCCGTAAATGGCGGTTTCTCCGGCGAGTTTTTTGAGTAGAGACATATTTTAAGTGAAAAGTGAAAAGTGAAAAGTGAAAAGTAGAGCATCACGTCAAAGTTTGCTTTTCACTTTTCACTTTTCGTTTTTCACTCATTAGTTTTCCCAATTCTTTTTCTCTTGCTCCACATGGTGCAAGATCACCCGGACGCCGTACTTTTCCTTCAGGTGTTTGGCGAGGGCATCGGCGGCGTATACGGAGCGGTGCTGGCCTCCGGTGCAACCAAAGTTGACGGTGAGGTTCATGAAGCTGCGCTCAATGTAGTCTTCCACCGCGGCATCCACAATGCGGCATACGTTGTGCAGGTATTCGTCCATGGTGCTGTGCTGCTTGAGGAAATTGATGACCGATTCATCGCGGCCAGTCAATTTTTTGTACGGTTCATAGCGCCCTGGGTTGTGCACGAAGCGACAATCAAATACAAAACCACCGCCGTTGCCACTGGTATCTTCTGGAACACCGCCCGCATGATACGAAAAGCTATTGACCGCTACTGTGAGCAGACTGGTGCTACTTTTGATCTTATTGAAGGGTTCGAATTTTTTGGAGTCCAAAATGCGCTGCATCGCCTCCCGCAGGTGGGGAAGTTCGATGGGCAACTGCCAGTTTTCCAAAAGCCCCTTGATGTTGCGCAAGGCATGAGGAATACTTTTGAGGAAATGCTCTTTGCGCTCAAACAGTCCTCGGAAGCCATAGGCTCCCAAAACCTGAATGTTGCGGATCAACACGTAGCCATTGTAATGCTCAATGAACCGGTCGGGATCAATCGGGGTCAATTCACCGGCCACTTTGATGTAATGCTGTAAAATTTCCTGACGGATATCGGCTGGTATATTGGCTTTGGCCTGGAACAACAAAGAGGCCAAATCGTATTGAAGGGCACCGCGGCGTCCCCCCTGATAGTCGATAAAATAAGGCTCTCCACTTTTGATCATGATGTTGCGCGACTGAAAATCGCGAAACAGGAAATATTGGGTATCCGCGGTAAGCAAATAATCGGCCAGCGCGTGAAAGTCTTTTTCCAGGGCTTGTTCATCAAAACGCACCTTGGTGAGCATCAGAAAATGGTATTTAAAATAGTTCAAATCCCAAAACATAGCCTCCTTGTCGAAGGCAGATTTGGGATAACTGTGCTCGTAGCTCAAATCTTTCCCGCCAATGATTTGCAAGCGGGCCAATTGCTCTACCACCCGCTTGTAGATTTGGGCGAGGTAATCGGGAAAATAATCGTCGTTTTGCAACAAGAAACTATACAAGGTAGTCGAACCCAGGTCCTCTTGCAAATAGACCTTGGTGCTTAAATCCTCCGCATAGATTTCCGGTACGGGTAAGGATTTGCCGTGAAAATGGCGGCTGTATTCCAAAAATGCCCTGCTCTCCCGATCATTGGGGCTGTAGGTGCCAATGGCAGCCCGTTCGGAGCCCTGCAAGCGGTAATAAATCCGCTCGGAGCCCGAAGGCGCCAGTGGCAAAATCAATTTGGGACTTTCACCGGCCCACTGCTCAAATAAATCGGCTAGCGCTGCTTCAATTTTTTGTGGACTCATTCCAGTACGTTGTTTCTTAGTAGTGGGGCAAGATGAACACTTATTTTTTTATTGCCCTCAGGCGCAAAACTATAAAATTATTTTGAGCGGAAACGTTTAAGAATACGGCGCCAGGACCAACGGCGGCGCGGCTCCTTGTCGAAGTACTCACTGCCATACCCCTGGCCATAGCCATAACCGTATGAAGCACTGTAACCATACCCATAACCATAGCCGTAGCCTGCTCTGGACTTGAGACCATTGAGTACAATGCCCACCTGGGGCAATTTGTTGTTGCTGTAAATGTCCTGCACCATGCGTAAAAACGTAGTGCGGCTCATCCCAAAGCGGGTAACAATGATGGTTTGATCAATGTGCTGATTGAGCAAAAGGGCATCGGTGACCAGTCCGACGGGAGCAGTATCCACGATAATGAATTGGTAGCGCTTGCGCAACTCTATAAACAAATCACGGGTTGCATCACTCATCAACAATTCGGCGGGGTTGGGCGGAATGGGACCACAATCCAGGTAATCCACCAAGGGATGATCAGGCAAAGGTTTGATGAGTTCATCTAGCGAAGCCTGACCCACCAGGTAATTGGTCACCCCCCGTTCGGCCTGTTGCCCAGTAAGGTAGCGGCTCAATTTGGGTTTGCGGATGTCCAAACCCAACAAAAGGGTTTTTTGGCCCGAAAGCGAAATACTGATGCCCAGGTTAATGGTAATGAAACTTTTACCTTCACCACTCACACTGGAGCTGACCAGGACGACCTGTTTCGTTTCCCCCTTGGCCAGGTATTGCAAATTCGTGCGCAACATCCGAAACATCTCCGCGATGGCAGAGCGACTACTGCGATTGACGACAATAGATTTTCCACCAGCAGATTGCATGATCCCTCCCAAAAACGGTGCATTGGTATAGCGGCGAATATCGTTTTCGTCGTAAACCCGGTTGTTGAAATAATCAAATAAAAAGACCACAATTCCCGGCAGCAAAAAGCCCATGAACAAATACAGGGTAAAGGTTCGGCGGCGATCTGGTGACACCAATCCTTGCCCAACCGGCGGGTTGAGGATACGGGTATTGGACACTTGGGCAGCAACACTCAAGGCCGTTTCTTCCCGTTTTTGCAACAAAAACAAAAAAAGTTGTTCCTTGATTTGTTGCGTACGCAAAATCTGCAGCAGCTCCCGCTCGTAAGTGGGAATGGCATCAATTTTATTTTCAATCGGTTTTAAACGTTTGCTGACCTGAGTACGACGGTCGTTGAGTTCGCGGCGGATGACCGTGAAATTGTCAAATAGCGGTTTACGCAACTCCGCTACTTTTTTATCCAATGATTTTAAAGCTGGATTGGTAGGGCCGGCAGTTGCCGACAATTTTTTGCGCTCCTGAACGATCTCATTGTAATTCTTGATGAGTTCTGCTGCAGCGCTGCTGGCCAATATCTCCGAGCTCAAGGGTAGGGATTCGTTTTGCGCATTAGGGTCGTTGAGCTTTTTTTCGATGGCGTCCAACATGGTTAGGCGCAGATCGAGCTCCATCAATTGTTCATCGGCAGTCGATACTTTGCTGAGGTATTCACTGGCCTTACTTTCGATGGCGACGGGTAGGTCTCGGCTGCGTTTGTAACCTTCTACATCTCGTTCTACATCGTACAATTCCTTAGTGATGAAAACCAGGCGCTCGTCAATAAATTCCAGTGTTTTACGCCCGGATTCATTTTTGATTTCAATCTGACTGTTGTCAAACTCGTTGACGAGGGTTTTAAACACATCGATGCACTTCTCTTCTACGGGGTCGCGCATGCTCAGATTGAGCACGTTGGAACCAGGAACAGGTTGGATCACCAGCTTATTTGCATATTCTGCGGCCGTACCTTCGGGGTAATTGAGGCGGATCAGAAACTCAGTCCCTGGCACTGCACCTGCCCGTCGGCTCAGGGTATATTCAATTTGATTGAGCACAAATGGAGTATCATAATGGCAGGTCAGCGTGTCGTTTTCCCCTTTTACCAAAGTAAAATCGTAATCGTTCAGCGTACGCACCCGCAGGGAAGTGCCATAGGCCAATACCTGTGGCAAAGCGCCAATTAGTACTACCGGGCAATGGGGACTGTACATCTCACTGGTTTTCACCCTACCCACTGTGTAATAGGTCACATTGAGGTCGAGAGAATCTACTACCCGGCGCATCAATGTGGTGGATTTGAGCACTTGAATTTGGTCATCCACATTGGATTCTTGCTCGAGTCCTAGTTTTTCGGTGATGATTTCTTCGGAGATGCTGCTTTTAGCATTGTCTTCCAGCAAAATACTACCTCCTACCTGGTATATATTGGTGGCATAACGCAATTTGACCCAAGCAATGCTGTACCCGATCATGAGGCCCAGTACCAGCCAGTACCAATTGCGCAAGAAGAGGAAAAAGAAGTATTTGATGTCCAACTCCTTGTTGCCACTGGGAGTGGGTGTTCCACCAGAATAGTTGTAGGGTGTAGATTGTGCAGTATCCATTGTTCAAAAGTACGAAAGGTTTGAAAATATTCGGCTGTTATTTGCGGACAAGGTTGGGAGTATTTGCTTCTGTACCAGCATCATTGCCCGGCCAATAGCCTGATCCATGTCGTAATAACGGTATTCACCCAAACGACCGCAGATGAGTAAATTGGGGATTCTCTGGGCGCGTTGGCGGTATTGTTGGTAAAGTTGCTGATTGATTGTATCCGGAAAGGGATATTCATATTGATCAATGTCTTTAGGACTAAAGGGGGTTTCACGGGTAATGACGGTCCCCTGAATATCCGATTGTTGAGCTACCGGCATCAGGTGTTTCCACTCCAAAGTGCGGATATGCGCTCCAGTTTCTAGTGCTGGGTTGTTGACTTGTGCACAGGGCTGGTACCAGGCCGTAGCAGGCAAATACTCGTGTTCGCGCTGCTGCCCGCGATAATGCAAACGCCCCAGATCAAAGCCAAAAAAAGCGTCAATGGGCCCGGTGAAGACTGTAAAAGTAGCAGGTTCAAACGATTTTCGGTGTTGCAGGTAATCTATCCCAAGGTGGAGGTTTATTCCTTCCAACATCTTGCTCATCCACTGGGCATAACCATCCGCAGGGATGCCTTGCCAGCGATAACCAGGAGTCAGGTGTGGATCGTCATCGTGATGCACCTCAAAACGTTTGACCAAATCGGCACTAAGTTGCTGGGGGGCCACGCCCCATTGTTTGGAAGTATAATTTTTGACAAATTTTTCATACACTTCTGCGGGCATGAGCTGAAGGGCCGCTGCTTCAAAATTGCTAGCTGGAAGTGTAGCCGGAGAAAAAATGGGCGTGTTCAAGTACTGTGCTGCACCAATTCGCTGTAAATAAGCAGCTGAGATGGGCCAGTTTTCGTATTTCCCATCAACGAAAGATTTTACTACGGCGCGATAGGGAAAAAAAGATCCAAAACGTTGTACATAAGCCCAAATCGCGGCTGAATTGGTCCGAAAATAGTGTGGGCCATAACTGTGCACCCGAATACCCGAAAAATGCACGAAATCGTGCACGTTCCCACCAACCTGGGCACGGCGCTCAAACACGGTGACATCATGCCCCTGATCGTGCAACAAACGCGCAATGGTAGCCCCCGTCAAGCCGGACCCAACGATGTGGATGTTTTGCCTCATTTTCGGAAAATGGCAATGATCAAGGTGATCAATGATAGTCCTGCAGAGCCAAAGGTGAAAATACGACTGGTTTGGTCGGTAATGCCCCCTACCTTGGCTTTAGTGGGGCTTACGTAGATGAAGTCATTTTGTTCCAGGTAAAAAAACTGTGACGCAAAGATGCCTGGATCCTGCAAATTCATCTCGATGTATTGGCGTTGTCCGTCCTTTTCACGTACGAGTAGAATGTTGGTACGGTCGGCATAAGGGGTCAAATCACCCGCCATTCCGATGGCTTCCAGCAAGGTCACTCTTTTATTCGAAATGCGGATCAAACCGGGCTGGGCGACCTCACCCAACAAGGTGATTTTAAGGTTCAAAAAACGTAAGCTAACCACGGCATCAGACACGTAGGGCAAAATGCGATTGAGGATGGTATCGTGTGCTACGCCAAGGGTAAGGCCACCTACTTTTACGCGGCCGATGACCGGAAAGTCGATGTACCCAGCACGATCTACAAAATAGCCGGTGAACAACTCCAAGGTACTGACCCCAGTTCCTCCGGTACTTTGTTGCATGAAGTTATTGTTTAGTTGGCCGCCTGCTCCGCCCGCTTGAGGGACGAAGGCTCTAATTGCGTCCGGCTCAAAACTGCTCACGTTGATTTGCAACAAATCCTCGGGCTGAATGCTCAGGTCTATGGAATTGAGGATGGCTTCAGCTTTATTTATAGGCAGCGGCCCTTGGTTAAAATTGACCAATTGCTTATGTTGCACACAGGAGCAAGTCAAGAGGAGTAGGGTAAAGAAGTACAGAATCCGCATGAATGAATGTTTTGAGGGGTTGAGAAGGTTGAGGAAGGTTGAGAAGGTTGAGGGGCTACCGCAGCGTCATTGACAACGTCACTGCGGCAGCCTCAACCTTCTCAACCTTCCTCAACTTTCCTCGACCAAATTATCGTTTATGTTCAAAAATATCGATCAATACATCAGCTATTCGCTCGGCTGCCCGACCATCCCAAAGTGGTGGAATACCGCCTTTTTTTCCACGACCTTCCAGTACTTCCAGCATGTGTTGATGGACGGTTTCGGGGTTGAGGTCGGCGAGCAGGGTATTGGTGCCTAAGTCTACGGTAACGGGGCGTTCGGTGCTGCTGCGGAAAGTCAGACAGGGGGTTTGTAAAAAAGTCGTTTCCTCCTGAATGCCGCCCGAATCTGTGATCACCAGAGCAGCGCCTCCCATCAAACGCAGAAATTCCAGGTAACCCAATGGTTCGGTAGTAATTAGATTCGGAATTCGCCCAAAACGCTCCAGTAAACCAAAGTTCTCTAAATTTTTGAGGGTACGTGGATGCACCGGGAATACCACCTGGCGGTATTGCACGGCATCTTCAATGATACTTAGTATAGACGTCAAACCTTCCTCAAAATCAACATTGGAAGGGCGGTGCATGGTCATTAGGACATAGCTCTGGTCTTGAACAGCGGGTTTGTTGGGCAAAACCGTGCTGTAGCTCAACTGCCCAGCCCGAGCCTGGTAATGCACCAGCGAATCAATCATACAATTGCCGACAAAAAAGATGCGCTCATCGGGCACATTTTCTTTGGCCAGACTGATCATGCCGCTCATTTCTGTAACAAACAGATAATCGGAAATGCTATCGGTCAAAATCCGGTTGATTTCTTCGGGCATGCCCCGGTCGCCGCTGCGCAATCCCGCTTCCACGTGGGCTACCGGAATGTTCATTTTTACTGCCACCAGTGCACAAGCAATGGTAGAATTGACATCACCCACCACTAAAACCAGGTCAGGTTGTTCTTTTTGCAAGACCTCTTCAAAGGCCAACATGATTTTGGCGGTTTGCTGGGTATGTGATCCTCCACCTACGCCCAAAAAATAATCAGGAGTGGGCAATTCGAGCTGGGTAAAAAACACGTCGCTCATTTTGGCGTCGTAATGTTGCCCAGTGTGTACAATTTTTGACTCCAGTTCTGGTCGGGCTTGAAAAGCACGATGCAAGGGAGCAACCTTCATAAAATTGGGCCTGGCGCCAACGATGTTGAGGATTTTCATGTGGGTTATAAATTGAGGAGGTCTTGGTTTTTAAAGGTATGGCGTTGCAAAATCCGCAAAATGTCCTTTTGCTGGAGGGCGGCTTGCAACTCCTGCAAATGTCCGGCATGGTGCATATCCGTCCCCAGGTAGCTCACCATGTCTTTGTCTAGCAGGGTTTTAGCCCATTTGGCAATCTGGGAGCCATAATGACCAGTCAGGGAGAGAATGTTCACTTGCAAGGCGCAGCCCAAATCTCGAATGCGTTCCAGCGCACTGAGATTGCCCTGGTAATAGCTGTAACGTTCTGGGTGGGCCAAAATGGGGGAATATCCCTGAAGCCGCAACTGGAAAATGCGGTTTTCCAAATCGGGAGGTGCCCCAAAAAAAGACAATTCCACCAAAAGGCGTTTGCCGGGCATGGGCAAAATATCCCCTTGTGCAAACAATTCAGCGGTATAATTATCGAGGTTGTATTCTGCGGAGGCTTCCAGGCGAAAAGTTAAACCAGCCTGACGGATGGCGCGGCGCAGTTCTTCCCTGCCTGTTTGAATAATTGCCCCGGTGTTGGGATAATAGTCGCCCATTACGTGGGGCGTAGTAATCGCTCCACTGTAGCCCAATTGGATGAGTCCTCGAATCAGTTCCAGACTTTCTTCCATGGTTTTGGCACCATCGTCAATCCCCGGGATGAGGTGTGAATGCATGTCCATCCCCAGCACCGAGAAGTCGCTGGGTTGGGTAACATGAGCTGAACTGCGCGAGAACAATTTTCCAAACATAAATTAGACTTGATAGTACCAGCGGTACCATTCAATAAAACGTTGAATCCCCGTTTGCACCGAGGTGGCTGGTTTATACCCCGTGTCTACTTCCAAATCACGCACATCGGCAGAGGTAGCCGCCACATCGCCGGGTTGCATGGGCAGCAATTCTTTGATGGCTTGTTTTCCCAATGATTGTTCAATGGCTTCAATGAATTCCGCCAATTGAACGGGCTGATTGTTGCCAATGTTGTACACATGATAAGGGGCGCTGGAATGGGCAGGATCCATGATGGCCGGGTTCCAGTCCGGGTTGGGAACCGGAGGACGATCAGCCACTCGGATGACGCCTTCAACAATGTCGTCGATGTAGGTGAAGTCCCGAATCATTTGCCCCTGGTTGAACACCTTGATGGGCTCCCCTGCCAAAATGGCTTTGGTAAACAAAAAAAGCGCCATATCTGGCCTGCCCCAGGGGCCATATACCGTAAAAAACCGCAAACCCGTGGTGGGCAATCCGAACAAATGGCTGTAAGAATGTGCCATCAATTCGTTGCTCTTTTTGCTGGCTGCGTACAAAGAAACCGGGTGATCCACATTGTGCGCGGTAGAAAAAGGCATCTCGCTATTCAGCCCATATACGCTGGAACTGCTGGCATACACGAGGTGTTGGACTTGCTGATGCCGGCAACATTCCAGGATATTGACAAAACCCACAATGTTGCTATTGATGTAGGCATGTGGATTGATCAAACTATACCGAACGCCAGCCTGGGCAGCAAGATTGACAACTATATCGAATTTTTGGGCCTGAAACAGTTTCTCCAAGCCCGCCAGGTCTTCAAGTTGAAGTTGAATCAATGAAAATGAAGTCTGGCTGCTTTTACACAATACGCCCGCCTCAATTTGGCTGCGATCAATACCCAACTGGGCCAAACGAGCATATTTCAGCTCAACATCGTAATAGTCGTTCAAACAGTCCAAACCTACTACTTCGTCGCCACGTTCCAGCAGTTTTTTAGATAAGTGAAAACCAATAAACCCAGCTGCGCCGGTTACTAAAATACGTTTCATTGCCTTCAAATATTAACACATAATCACATTATCAAATCAGTACCTTAAGCCGCCCCTCGTTTGCCAGACAAAGGCCGCAAAATTTCCGGGGCCATTTGCATGCGCAAGGAATAGCCCAGATTTTCCAGCTCGACCACAAAGTTTTTAGAGCCTAAACCTTGCAACAACCTGCCGCGTAGGCCAAACAAACTACCACTAATGATCTCAACCTCTTCGCCAATTTTAAAAACCCCCTGATCCACCTCAACATTGGCAATCTCACCAGTAACACGACGTAAGATGTCGATCTCAACTTCGGGAATTGCAATCAACTCTTTGGCGATTTTGACAAAATGTATAACATCGGGGGTCTCGAGCACGGGCACGTACTCCTCTCTGACGATTTGTACAAAAACGTAGCAGTTGATCAGCGGAAGTTCAACCTTTTTAATCTTGCGCGTATACATACGGGTGACCTTTTGCAAGGGCAGGTAGCTCTTGATTCCCTTGTCGCACAAGTACTTGCTCACCAATTTTTCTCGCTTGTATTTGGTGCATACTGCAAACCAGCGAGGTTCTGAAGCGTCAAGCATAGTTTTAGTTGTTTACAGTGTGGGTGTTTAATCTAAATGGATATTGGTACCGGATCACAAACGCCAATAGGCAATATTCAAGTCATCCGCAGCTTTACGCGAGTGGATGCCTTTAAGATCCAGCAACAGGGGTTTGCCGTTCATCAGTTTGCGGAGTGATTCCAGGTTCATTTCCACAAACTGCTGGTGTGCTACGGCAATGATGATGGCGTCGTAATTTTCCTCGGGTTCACTCATCAGGTTTAGTTTGTACTCATGTTCCACTTCCACGGCAGACGCGAAGGGATCTACTAAATGAGTGGTGATCGAATATTGCTGTAGCTCTCGAACCAAATCCGCCACTTTAGAATTGCGGATATCGGCCACGTTTTCCTTGAAGGTAATCCCCAATACCAATACTCGGCATTGCCCGGGGTTTTTGCCTTTTTGAATGAGCAATTGAACGAGGCGCTTGCCCACATAGGCTGGCATCTCATCGTTGATTTTGCGGCCACTCGTGATTACTTGTGGATTGTATCCCAATTCTTTCGACTTGTGCAACAAATAATAAGGATCAACGCCAATACAATGCCCACCCACCAGACCGGGGTAAAATTTTAAAAAATTCCACTTGGTTCCGGCGGCTTCCAATACCTCGCGGGTATCGATGCCGATGCGGTCAAAAATCACTGAAAGTTCATTCATAAACGCGATATTGAGGTCGCGCTGGGTATTTTCGATCACTTTGGCCGCTTCGGCAACTTTGATGGAGCTGGCCCGATATACTCCTGCTTCAATAACGCTGCCATACACCTGAGCAATCAGCTCGCACGCTTCTTCATCACTGCCAGAGACTACCTTGAGAATTTTCTCAACGGTATGTTCCTTGTCCCCAGGATTGATGCGCTCTGGAGAATAACCTACTTTGAAGTCCAGTCCGAAACTCAACCCTGATTCCCGTTCTAAAATGGGTACACAGTCTTCTTCGGTGCACCCTGGGTAAACTGTTGATTCAAACACCACATAATCGCCCTTTTTCAACTGCGTACCTACGGTTTCGGAGGCTTTGAGCAAAGGTGTCAAATTAGGGTTGTTGTGGTCATCAATCGGGGTTGGCACAGCCACAATGTGAAAATGTGCCAGTTGTAAATCTTCCACCCGGTGGGTAAACTGAATGTCCGCTCCTTGAAAAGCAACGGCGGTAAGTTCCTGTGAAGGATCAATACCTGCTTGCATTTGAGCTACCCGCGCGGCATTGATGTCAAAACCAATGACCCTGAATTTTTTGGCCAAAACCAGGGCCAAGGGCAAACCCACGTACCCCAATCCTATGACTGAAACCAACTTCTTCTTTTGTACAAAATCTTCAATCCCCATCTCGTTCGATTTCCAGCTAAAGGCCGAAGCTCTTCACTGACTCAACAATGTAATTCAATTGCTCTGCATCCAATTCGGTATGAATGGGTAAGGACAATACCTCCTGGCACAATTGCTCCGTGACGGGTAAATGTGTCAGATCAGTAAAAGGACGGAACGCATCCTGGCTGTAAAGCGGCACTGGATAATAAATCATCGTAGGCACACCCTTTTGCTGAAGATACGTTTGTAAGGCGTCGCGTTGCCCGTTTTTAACCAACAACGTATATTGGTGAAAAACGTGGGTAGACTTGGGATGGCGCACCGGGGTTTGAATCCAGTCCAATCCGGCCAAAGCCTGATCATAAAAATCTGCTGCAGCCTGACGGGCGGCGGCGTACTCATCCAAACGTTTGAGCTTAACCCCCAACACTACCGCTTGAATGGCATCCAAACGCGAGTTGACGCCCACCACATCGTGGTAATAGCGCCGCACCTGACCGTGATTGGCCACCATTTGCATCTTTTCTGCCAAATCGGTCCGATTGGTACTGATGGCACCACCGTCGCCGTACGCACCCAAGTTTTTGGATGGGTAAAACGAGGTACAGCCGATGTGGCCAATGGTACCCGTTTTGGCGCTGTGGCCATCACTAAAGGTATAGTCAGCACCGATAGCCTGGGCATTGTCTTCGATGACCCAAAGGCCATGTTCTTCCGCCAGGGACATGATCGGCTCCAGGTCGCAACTTTGGCCAAAGAGATTGACTGGCACAATGGCCTTGGTGCGGGGGGTAATGGCTTTTGCGATGAGCTCTGCCGTCAGGTTGAAAGTGTCGTAATCCACATCCACCATGACCGGTTTCAAACGCAGCAGTGCAATGACTTCGGCGGTGGCCACATAGGTAAAAGCGGGTACAATCACCTCGTCGCCAGGCTGCAAGTCGAGCGCCATCATGGCGATTTGTAAGGCATCGGTGCCGTTGGCACAAGGAATGACGTGTGCGGCACTCAGGTATTGCTGCAGTCCTTCTTGGAACGCTTTTACCTTGGGTCCATTGATGTAAGCGGTCGTATCTAGTACTTCCAAAATACCTTGGTCAATTTCGTCTTTGATCTTCAGGTACTGCCGCTTCAGGTCAACCATTTGGATGGTTTGCATGTATCTGTTTTTTGGGGTTCCAGGATTCCAATGTTCCAGGTTCCAGGGTTAAGGTTCCAGGGTTTAAACCTTGGAACCTTAACCCTGGAACCTGGAACATTGGAACATTGGAACCTTTAGAGTTTTACCAGCGCTTTCTCCGCAATCGTCTTACCAATCGCCAAACTGGCGGTAGCAGCCGGAGAGGGGGCACTGCATACATTAATGATATTGTGGTCCTCAAAAATGAGGAATTCGTCAATCAATTTGCCTTCGAGGTCGCAGGCCATGGCGCGTACACCCGAGCCGCCGCGTTGAAGGTCGTCGAAACCTACTTCGGGGATCAGGTGCTGTAAGGCTTTGACAAAGGCAGTTTTGGAGTAAGAGCGTTGCATTTCGCCCAGGCCATAACGCCAATGTTTGGCGGCAAGGCGCAAGAAACCGGGATAAGTCAGGGTCTCTGCCAACTCGCCTACATTGATGTCCCAGCGGCTATAACCTTCTCGACGGAAGGCAAGAACCGCATTCGGCCCAGCTTCGATTCCCCCCTCGATCATGCGCGTGTAGTGCACGCCCAGAAAGGGGAACTCTGGATTGGGCACCGGATAGATCAGGTTGTTGACCAAATATTGCTTTTCGGGTTTCAACTCGTAATACTCGCCGCGAAAAGGAATGATTTGTACCCCTTTGATTTGCTGCCCGGTCATTTTGGCGACCTTATCGGCGTACAGTCCGGCGCAACTGATCAGCAGTTCACCGCGTACTTCATCGTTTTGGCTGCGCACGATGATTTCTTTATCGCTGCGTTGGATGGATTCTACTTTGAATCCTTTGCGGATCACCGCCCCTTTGGCCTCGATCAATTCCGCATATTTGTGGGCCACCTTGCGGTAGTTGATGATGCCTGCCTGAGGCACCCAGAGGGATTCGATTACGTTGACGTGGGGCTCGCGCTCGTGGGTTTCATCTGCGCTGATGCGGCGGACGTTGGTTAGCCCGTTTTGGAGACCGTGCCCCAAAATCCGATCCAACTGGGGCAATTCTTCGCGGCGGGTGGCGACAATGACTTTACCGCAGATATCGTAAGGGATATTGTGTTCATCAGCAAAGCGCAACAATTCGCCGTAACCTTCCATACAGTTGCGCGCACGTAAAGTGCCGGGGCGGTAATAAATGCCGGAATGGATGACGCCGCTGTTGTGCCCAGTTTGGTGTGCGGCCAGCTCCTGCTCTTTTTCGAGCACGGTCACTTTTAGGTCTGGTCGTGCTTCCAGCAGGCGCCAGGCAGTGGCGAGGCCAACAATTCCGCCTCCGATGATGAGTATTGCTTTGTTCATGCCCTACTATTTTAATCCAGATCCGACCAGAGCAACAGGGGTTCTACCTCTAGCTGACTCTTGACCAGCCCTGCGTATTCGCTGGGAGTATAGATGATGTAACGAATGCGACGCTTGACCAGGGTTTCCACCTTTTCGATCAGCTGCAATAAATAGTGCTGATCGATATTGCCTACAAAAATCAAATCAATAATGGCAGAGTCCAAACCCCGGGCAAAATCTCCGGTGAGGAACACTTTTTCCACCTCGCCGAGGCGTTTGACCACATTTTCGATGATTTGATCCAACCCCAGGTACTTCATCAAAATGGTATTGACTTCCCGAAAAAGGGGATGCTGGGTATTGGCGCGGAAGATTTTTTTGTTGCCACTGAGTTCCGACACAAGCATGCCGGCCTGTTCCAGGTTGTTCAATTCCAGCCGAATGGCATTGGTGGATTCGCCAAACTCACTTTCCAAACCCCGCAAATAGGATGTGGTGTTGCTGTTGAGGAAGAATTTCAACAGCAGCTTGATTCTGGTTTTGGAGGAAATGAGCGCTTCGATCATTGAAGTGGACTTCAGTCATGTTTGGATATACAAAGATAATGAAAAACGAGTAGAAAAATTGCTCAATATTGAATAAAATTTTACCTTATTGAGCCTAAATCGTCCGAAACAATACGTGCTGCCAGCTTCGGTAAATGTATCAAAGCCGCCACTTTAGCGCCACATCCCTCCAAAATTCCCACAAATCCCTATCTTCGTTGTAGCAATCACCCATTGTTCACCACCAACGGCATCTGCCGATCAAACCGTGTCAATTAACACTGTGTCAATCAACCGTAGTATGAAAAAACCACTTGTTCTCAGTTTGCTCTTGCTTTTGGGCATAGCCCTGCGTGCACAAATAGATCAGAATGCCCAGCGTTTTTCCAACACCATCAACGCCACTGACCTGCGCCAACATTTGTTCAAACTCACCTCTGCTGAATTTGAAGGGCGGGAAACCGGTACCGAAGGCCAACGCCGCGCCGCAGATTACATCGCGGCACAAATGAAATCCTGGGGTTTGCCTACGGTAGGCGAAAATGGAGGCTATTTCCAATCCATCACGTTTACCAATCAAAGCTGGCGCAAAATCGAAATGAAAGACGCCGATAAAGACCTGCGTCACCTCTGGGATTATTACACCTACCCTGCCACCAACCCTAAGCAATTCGAGGCCAAATTTGCAGAGGCCATCTTTCTTGGTTTTGGCATCGACGCGCCCGAATACAGCGACTACAAAGGGGTCGATGTGAAGGGGAAACTGGTCGTGGTATACGATGGTGAACCCATGAAGGGCGGCAAGTCCAACATCACAGGAACCAGCACCCCTTCCGAATGGGCAAGTGACTGGCGCAAAAAAGTTCGTGCAGCCAAGGCCAATGGCGCTGCGGCCCTGTTCATCATCGACCGCAAGTTCAAGGAGAATGTCGCAGAAGCGCGCAAGGCCATCCTCAATTCGCGCATGGACATGGCCAAGGACGAAGATCCTGAAAACAATTTTGCGCCCAATTATTTCATCACCACGGATTTGGCGAAAAGTATGTTTGGCAAGATGGTGAGCAAAATCACTAGTGCCCGCGACAAAATTGAAAGCAAAGGCAAACCACGCCATGTGGAATTCAAGTGTGCGGTGAACATCACTGCGGAAAAAAATTACAGCCAGCTCAAAGGAGCCAATGTATTGGGCTTCATTGAAGGTACCGACCCCAAACTCAAGAACGAATACGTAGTTGTCACCGCGCACTACGACCACTTGGGCAAACGGGGCGATGATATGTATCCAGGTGCTGACGACAACGCCTCCGGGACTTCCACTGTACTCGAAATTTGCCAGGCGATGACTGAGGCTAAAAAAGCAGGAGTTGGACCCCGGCGCAGTGTGTTGTGTATGTTGGTATCCGGCGAGGAGAAGGGCTTGTTAGGCTCGCAATATTATGCGCAGTTTCCGATTTTCCCCTTGGCCAATACGGTAGCCAACGTGAACGTGGATATGGTAGGCCGGGTGGACGATGAGCACAAGGACAATCCTGACTACATCTACGTGATTGGTGCCGATCGACTGAGCTCGGAGTTGCACCAGATCAACGAAACGGCCAATTCAACTTACACCAAACTGACCCTGGATTACAAGTACAACGACGAAAAAGATCCCAATCGTTATTATTACCGTTCGGATCACTACAATTTTGCTAAAAATGGCATTCCCGCCATCTTTTACTTCAACGGGGTACACCCGGATTACCACCGCACCAGCGACACACCCGACAAAATCAATTTTGACAAAATGGTTAAGATTGGGAATTTGGTGTTCCACACTGCCTGGGAGTTGGCGAATCGGGAGCAGCGGATTAAGGTGGATAAAAAAGCAAATTGAGTTTTACTACTAAAGTGTTTCTTAAGTGCCTTAGGTTTCTTAGGTGGTGAAAAAGAAAAAAATTCACCACCTAAGAAACCTAAGGCACTCAAGGGACACCTTAGTAGTTAAGGTTTGATGATTTTCCCCAACAAAATCTCCGTCTCCTGCCTTGCCACTACCCAATACATTCCACTCGGCCAGGCGCGAATATCCACCGTTTTTTGACCATTCATCCAGCCTGAAGCCTGCAATTGCCCACTGGCTTTGAAGACCTGGAAGCTGGCACCCAAAGGCAAGTCTAAACGGACTTCGTCAGCACTGGGATTGGGACTTATTTTGAACAACTTCGTGCTAAGGGCGGGCTCACGCAAGGAAGAAGCCAGATCGTAGTAATAAAACTTCTTCGTATCCAAGTCCCATTCAGTAGGTGTTCCACTGCCTTGATAAGTTTCATCTCGAGAAATGTTCCCATTGGCGGTGTAAAAAAAATCAGCCCGGCTTTTTTGTTCCTCCATCCCCACATTCACAATGGTGTTTTGTGATTGGACTTGTTGTTCTGCATTGTAAGTATAAAGGGTACTACTTCCTTTTTTCCATTCTTTGGCCACAATATCCCAAGTAGATCCCTCTGTGCTACTGATGAGCTTATTGGAGGTGTAGGTAATTATAGTTCTGCTCAAGGGAACCGAGTCAGCAGGTGGAACAGGTGCATAACGGGTGCTGTTGCTCAATAAGTTAGTGTCAAAGATTTGGACAGCAAAACCCGTTTGAATGAATTGTCCGTTGAGGAAGATATAATTTTCAATCCGGGTATTGTTGCCATTGGCGGCATAAAAATACAGGTCGCGGTTGCGGAAACTCTGGCCTGAAAACGCAATGGCGGTTTCGGTTTCAGCCAATTGATTTTGCGCATTGAAACGATTCCTTTGGCTAATCGACACTTCCCAAGTCTGCTGGCCATCGGACCAATTGTACGTGAATAGCGAATCGACTTGGGTAAGCGAATTGCCCCGTGGAAAACTTTGGGTGCGAACTTGCGGGTAAAAAACCTTAGCCCCCGGATCGTAACGTTCCAAAATGGTTTCTATGGTTCGCCCCAAGGCGTCAAAAGTGTAATTAAAGCGGGTTTGCGGCACCCACAAACCTTCCCCAAACTGGTCATTGGTCTCGATGCGTTGGGTTGGAATGGGGTAATCGTACCGCGTCCTTTGAAAAGCGGTGGAATCAGTCGCGGTATAATTCCGATACGTTTCGATGCGCAACAATTTTCCATCGCCGCCAGTGATTTGAGACAAAAGAGCAACGGGAGCAAGCCAAGCGCAGCCCCAGAGGAGTAGGATAAATCGGTTCATACCTTTTGGTTTTTGGGGACCCTAATTGGCCAATGGCCTCAAATACAAGGCCTATTCATTTAACGCAAAAATCTAGTAGTGGGGCAAAATGAGCACTCATTTTTTTATCGTCCTAGGCGTCTTTTAATTCCCGGCGCAAAATTTTTCCCACATTTGTTTTGGGCAACTCATCCCGAAACTCCACCATACGGGGTACTTTGTATGCGGTCAGGTTTTCTTTGCAATGCGCGATCACCTCTTCTTTGCTAAGCGATTTGTCTCTTTTGACAATGAATACTTTCACCGCTTCCCCGGATTTGGCGTCCTCAACACCAACTGCGGCTACTTCCAATACTTTAGGGTGGGTAGCGATGACATCCTCCACTTCGTTGGGGTATACATTGAAACCCGACACGAGGATCATGTCCTTCTTCCGATCGACGATCTGAAAGTAGCCATCTTCATGCATCAGGCCAATATCGCCGGTGATCAGCCAACCATCAACGATGGTTTTGGCCGTTTCTTCGGGGTTGTTGTAATAGCCCTTCATGACTTGAGGGCCTTTGATCTGGATTTCCCCAATTTGATTGGGTCCAACCACGTTGCCCTGGTCATCCACGATGCGCAGGTCGGTAGAGGGCAGGGGAATGCCGATGGAACCAATTTTACCCGAACCATCGTAAGGATTGCTCGTTGCGACGGGGGAAGACTCGGTCATGCCGTAGCCCTCTGAGAGGTAGCAACCCGTTATCTGTTGCCATTTTTCGGCTACGGCTTTTTGGACCGCCATGCCCCCTCCAGTACTAATTTTGAGCTTGCTAAAATCGAGTTTAAGGAACTCCGCGTTGTTGGTCAAGGCATTAAAGAGCGTATTGACCCCAGTGATCAAAGTGATCGGGTGCGACTGCAGGGTTTTGACCACAGAGGGAATGTCCCGGGCATTGGTTACCAGTACGTTTTGCCCACCGATACTCATGACCGAGAGTACGTTGACTGTAAACGCGAAGATGTGGTACATGGGCAAAGGACAAAGGGCCACTTCTTCTCCTTCCTTAAAAAAAGGTTTGCACCAGGCGGCTACCTGGAGCATGTTGGCCACCAAATTGCCATTGGTCAACATGGCGCCTTTGGACACCCCCGTGGTGCCACCAGTGTATTGCAATACCGCCACATCGTCGGGTTTGCCGGTATGGGGCGGAATCTGGAATTTTTTTCCCTGGGCCAGCGCTTCGGTGAACGAAACAGTATTGAGGATTTCGTATTTGGGCACCATCCGTTTGAGGTTGCGCACCACGAAATTGACGACTACTTTTTTGGGAAAACCCAGTAGTTCACCGATGCTGGTGGTGATTACCGTTTTGATGGCGGTATTGGGCAGAATTTTTTGCAGGTTGGCCGCAAAGTTTTCGGCGATGATGATGGCGGTAGCACCAGAGTCTTTGAACTGGTGCTCCATCTCCCGTGGCGTATACAGCGGATTGGTGTTGACGACCACCAAACCTGCCCGCATGGCACCAAACAGCGCAATGGGGTATTGCAACAAATTGGGCATCATGATGGCTACTTTCTCGCCGGGCTCTACCCCTCTGGACAACAAATAAGCCCCAAAATCGCGGGAGTAGCGGTCGATTTGCTCATAGGTCATCGACTTGCCCATGCAAGTGAAGGCGGTTTTTTTGGCGTACTTTATAAAGGCCTTTTCCAGTAAGTCTACAACGGTAGCGTACTCTTCGGTATTGATGTTGGCCGCAACCCCATGTGGGTATTTCTTTAGCCAAGGGCGAAATTCACTCATGGATCTGTGTAATTTTAATTTGACAGTCAAAGCAAAAATAACAATATTGCGATAGGAATACTTAAAAATTACCAGCTATGAATCGCCGATTTTTTACCCGCAATTTGGCTTTGGGTTCTTTTTTACCATTTGTGATGAACGGGCAAAAGAGCAATCGCCGTCCCGAACGGCCAGCTTTACTCAAGCCCCATCGTTTGAAAGAAGGCGATTTGGTGGCCTTGATCACCCCCGGAAGTTACATTCCCGATTCGGGTGTGGAAAAGGCGGTGAAAAACCTGGAAGAACTGGGCTTACGCATCGCCCCTGGCAAAAACATGCGGGCCAAATATGGCTTTGTAGCCGGTACCGACGCCCAGCGCCTGGAAGACCTGCACGCCGCTTTTGCCAACCCCGAAATCAAAGCGGTATGGTGTGCGCGGGGCGGTTATGGTTGCACTCGCCTACTCCCTTATATCGATTACCAACTGATCCGAAAAAATCCGAAAGTTTTTATCGGGTACAGCGACATCACCGCCTTGCACCTGGCTTTTTTGCAACGGGCTGGCTTGATCGGGTTTCATGGCCCGGTAGCTTCTTCTTCCTTTAATCCGTATACGGTGGAACACTTTAGGGCGGTAGTGATGGAGGGCCGCGCACCACACACGATTCCACTGGCGGAGGCTTACCTCGAACCTAAGGATGAGTTGTACAAGTATTTCACTTTACGCAAAGGGCGAGTACAAGGGGAATTGCAGGGTGGAAATCTTTCCTTGCTGGCGGCTATGGCAGGCACCGAGTTTGGACTGAATGCCACCAATAAACTCATTTTTATGGAAGACATCGAGGAACGCCCTTATCGGATAGACCGGATGTTGACCCAATTGCGGCAATCGGCCAATCTGCATCAGGCTGCGGGCCTTGCGCTGGGCATTTTTGATGGTTGTGGGCCGGAAGAAGGCGAGAATTCTTTGTCTTTGCAGGATACGGTGATTGATCGTTTGGCAGATATCCCAGTACCTTCAGCGTATGGCCTTTCGTTTGGGCATATTTCGCAGCAGTGCACTTTGCCGCTTGGGGTGATGGCTGAGTTGGATACGGAGGCGAGGACGTTGAGGTTGTTGGAAAGCGCTGTCAAATGACGAATTTTTCGAATGACGAATGAAATGGTCGCGTCTGGGATTTTTGAGAAACGCTAGATTTGGATTTCATTTTTGGAATTGACCAACAAATCTGGAGGACAGCGCCCCAAATTCGTCATTGGTCATTCGAAAAATTCGTTATTTAAATTGTGTTGTTATTAGAAAAAACTGAGGCACCATAAAATTTCAGTGCATTATAAATAGTTAAGACATAACTTTGTATTTGTTAAAACCTCAGTATAATGGACACCAAAACACTCTACCTACTATCGAGCGTTGTTCTGATTTATTTGACCTGGCATCTGTTGCAGCAGGTTGTTTTTCACCGCAGTTTTTGCCGCCCGGCCAATCGGATTAGGG
>JAIXOO010000112.1 GCA_027486765.1 Saprospiraceae bacterium | reverse complement strand
GCCAAAAAAGTGGGTGGCCACGGCGGCATGGACTTCATCATGGACTGGCGTTTGATCGATTGCCTACGCAACGGACTGCCACTGGATCAGGACGTGTACGATGCGGCCAGCTGGAGTGCAGTTGCACCATTGAGTGAACAATCGGTGGCAAAACGAGGTAAGTCGATCGATGTGCCTGATTTCACCCGTGGCGCCTGGCAGCAAAACAAACCGGTGAGTTTGACGCTGGATGGCGGGGCCACCACCGAGGTGCGAGCACTTGCCAAGGGATAAATTCTTAGGTGAATTCCTAAGGTGTCTTAGGTGCCTAAGGTGGTTCAAATAAAAGCTCTTGTGCGCAAGCGCGAAGAGCACATTTTTTCTTCACCACCTTAGACACCTAAGACACCTTAGGAATTCACCTAAGAAATTGTGGCTTTTCCCTATTTTTACACAAACAACAAAAACATTAGATCCAATGTACAAAAAGCAACTCCTGCTTAGTTTCTGTCTGCTTTTATTGAGCAGTACAATCTTTGCTCAAAAAACCATCAAGACCCTGATCGTCGATGGCCAAAACAACCACAACCAATGGGCCAAGATCAGCTACATGATGAAAAAATACCTGGAGGAAACCGGGAAATTCTCCGTTGATGTGCAACGCAGTTATTACACCTGGAATGGCGGGGAATACATCCAGAAATACCCCATCGCGGGTTTGCGCAGCACCGTGGAACTGACCAAGTCCCGGCCAGACTCCAGCTACCTCATCGACTTTTCCAAGTATGACTTGGTCATCTGCAATTTTGGTTGGAATGCCGCCCCTTGGCCCGATGCAACGCAGACAAATTTTGATGCTTTTATGAAAAAAGGCGGGGGGCTGGTAGTCATTCATGCTGCGGACAATTCCTTCCCCAATTGGCCTGCTTACAACCAAATGATTGGCCTGGGTGGCTGGGGTGATCGCACCGAAAAAGATGGCCCCTACGTGTATTATGACGACAAAGGCCAATTGGTACGGGACATGGCACCGGGTCGGGCTGGCTCTCACGGTGCCCAGGCAGAGTTCATGATCACCGTGCGTGACAGCAAACACCCAATTACCAAAGGTATGCCTTTACAGTGGCTGCACAGCAAGGATGAAATGTACGATCGACTGCGCGGCCCTGCCGAAAATATGCAAGTGTTGGCTACCGCTTTTTCACCAAAATCCAACCGGGGCACCGATCACCACGAACCCATGTTGATGACCATCAAATACGGCAAAGGTCGGGTTTTCCATACTCCATTGGGCCATGCGGATTATTCAGTCGAATGTGTAGGCTTCATCACTTGCTTGCAAAGGGGGGCACAATGGGCAGCTACGGGCAAGGTGACAATACCGATTCCGAAAGATTTCCCAACGGATAAAGAGTTAAAAGTGAGGGCTTTTAAGGAATAAACTCATAAAAAAGCTCATCACTTGTACCGCAGGAATAAACCCAACAGGCTTTTGGCAGTCCAACGCCAAAAGCCTGTTTTATGAAATACACCTACTTCTTGTTTCCGTTTTTATTAGGCGCGTACCTGTGCCAAGCCCAGAACTTCAGCGAAGTTGATGCCATTCTGCAAAAAAGCCTCAGCCTGTACCGCAATGACGTATGTGTGATGGTCAACCAGCAGAGTAAGCCCATCTACTACCGAGGTTTGGGTGATTACGATTCTTTATCCGTAGCCGCAGTAGCTTCGGTGAGCAAAACCTTCAGTGGGATTTTGATCCTGGCACTGGCGGACAAAGGACTCCTCAGTCTGGACGATACACTAGGCAAACACCTGCCCATTTTTACTCAATACGGCAAAGGTAAACCGACCATCCGGCAATTGTTTTCCCACAGCAGTGGCTTTCCAGGTAGTGAAACGGAGGATTATTTGACCAGTCGAACGATGACCTTAGAAGAGGTCGCCAATACCATTGCACAAACCGAAAACTTTGACTACGAGCCTGGTAAAGGATTTGCTTACGGCGGGATTTCCATGCAAATCGCGGGTAGAATAGCGGAAGTAGTGACTAAAAAATCCTGGAACCAGGCCTTTAGGGAATACCTCGCCGATCCCCTGGGTTTGACGCAAACCACTTTTTGCCTCAACAGCGCCAGTAACCCACGCATCGCCGGGGGGGCTTGTACTTCGCCCAAAGACCTGATGATCCTGGCTGAATTTATCCTCAACAAGGGCAAACACCAAGGCAAACAGATCATCAGCGCCAATACCATGGAGGAATTGTGGAAAGACCAGACCAACAAAGCCCCTCAGCTTGAATCACCTTACCCAGATAGCCCCAAATACAACAACCCCTATGGTGCGCCAATCATTTATTATGGCATCGGTACCTGGCAAGACATTTACAACCCCACTACCCAATATCAGGAGCAAATCAGTGGCGCGGGTGCTTTTGGGACTTATTTCTGGGTTGATCGGGTGCGCGGGCTTACCGGGGTCGTTTTTACCCTATCCCTCGGTGCAATCACCCGCAATGCCACTTTTCAGATTGTGGATGCCATTCGTGATGCAGTAAGTCTGACCACAAGCACCTCAGATATTCGATCAAAAGAAGGTGTTTCTGTTTTTCCTAATCCAGTTCGGAAAGGTCAGTTGTACAGCCAAACAGCAAAAAACGGTCCAGCTATTTTGGTCAATTCGATGGGCCGGGTAGTACTGCGCTTCAACCTCGAAACCCTCAATAGAGGCCTGGATGTACAACACTTGCCGCCAGGTTTGTATTTCCTAAAATCTGCTTGGGGCACCTCAAAAGTGGCCATTCATTAAAGTTGAAGTGTATTGACCGATCTTTCCGGGAAACTCGTCTATAAAAATTGATCCTTGTTTGAATTGAAAAGACTTTTGGACTAGAGTTTTTTAAATTCAATTCAGCATAAAATCAATAGCTATGTGTGGACAATCACGCTATAAAAACCGCTACGACGAAAAAGCCGAATTTTTCAATCGTGGGCCCATCAACAAAAAGGAGTGGCGCGAATTTCAACGGTACAAACGCAAACAAGAAAGCCCACAGGCCAAGTTTTACAAACACCTGACCTGGTTCGTTGCCATTATGGTTTTCCTTTTGTACAAAAACCATGGCAATGTATTTAGCTTCTTACCAATTGTTACATTTTGGGGGTTCGGTGTGGCTATTCATTATTTCTCAGTGTTTGGGTGGGATAATGAGCAATCAGCCAACAAGCCAGCAGAAGAGGAGGAATACCTCGATGATGAACCCGAAGACAAAGGACCAACCTGGTCTGATAAAGACTTGGTTTAATCCCTTTTTGGGTATTCAGATCTCAACTTATCTGCGTAAATTTGCGGTCAGCTGAGCTGAGGCATACCGCCCTAGCCAGCCCTATCACTCGCGAACAGGAGAACCCATGGGAAGAAATCGTAAAAATAAAGAGCCCCTGACGGCTTATGATATTGCCAAACAACGGGTAGAAGAAAAAAAGAAGTTTTACAAGCATCTCTCGACTTATGTGGTGATGAGTGTCTTTTTTTACATGATCAATTATTTGGGAAATGTCAATTCTGGCTCAAACAGATTGTGGTTTTATTGGCCAATGTTAGGCTGGGGTGTTGGCCTAGCCTTTCACTATGTGAATATTTTTGGCATCCCCGGCTTGGTAGAAGAAATGTCGCCAGAATGGGAAGAAAAACAAATCCAGGCGGAACTGCGCCGTTTGGAGAAAAAAGGAATGGATATTTCTCGCCCTACGCCCAAGGAAGAACCTCCACTGGAACTCCGGGAGATAGAAAAGCGCAAGCGCGAATCCTGGGACGATAATGAACTCGTTTAAATGGCGAATTTTTCGAATGATGAATTGGTAGGTCACTGAGCGAAGCCGAAGTGCCAAGCAATTCATCATTCGAAAAATTCGCCATTTATTGAATTAGCTTATCTTTGCCGAACCTAAATCAATCCATTTAGCGTTCCATCAAGAACATTGTTCATCACCCAAATTCAAGGTTTTGTCAGACAGTCTGGTTATTATCCCTACCTATAATGAGCTGGAAAACATTGAGCGCATGCTCAATACAGTATTTTCTTTGCCTCGTGCTTTTCACGTATTGATCGTCGACGATGGTTCACCAGACGGCACTGGACAGATTGTCAAGAATTTACAACAAATATATCCAGGACAACTGCATTTGTTGGAACGAAGTGGAAAACTGGGACTGGGTACAGCTTACATCGCTGGTTTCAAGTGGGGCTTGGCGCATGGGTACGAATACATCTTTGAAATGGATGCTGATTTTTCCCATAACCCACAAGATCTGCCCCGTTTATATGAGGCCTGTGCTCAGAAAGGAGCCGATTTGTCGGTAGGTTCGCGGTACACCCAGGGGGGTAAAGTCAGCAACTGGTCCTGGGATCGCATTGTGTTGTCGTATGGCGCTTCCCTGTATGTGCGCTTGATGACCGGAATGCCAGTGAAAGACCCTACTGCTGGGTTTATTTGTTACCGTCGGAAAGTGTTGGAAAGTATCGATTTGGACAATATCCGCTTTGTGGGGTATGCGTTCCAGATTGAAATGAAATATGCGGCCCATCTCCTGGGCTTCAAAATCGCGGAAGTGCCCATTACCTTTGTGGATCGGGTAGCGGGCGTGTCAAAAATGTCGGCCAATATTATTCAGGAAGCAATTGTGGGGGTATTTCAGATGCGGTGGCAAAAACGGCGCCCATAGGGGCAACCCTCGCGGTTGCCCATTGAGGTCACCATATATTTGAGCAACCCTTGCGGTTGCCCACTGAAAATTCCAAAAAAAAATGGCACCCTTTACGGATGCCATTACAATATCTATTGCGTAAAAGGGCACCCGCGAGGGGTGCCCCTACGTTATGTTATTTCTTATCTACTTCTTCGTATTCAACATCGGTTACGTCGTCAGCGCCACCAGCTTTGCTGGAACCACCTGCCTCATTTGCATTTGGTGCATTGTCATCTACACCCGCTTCGTTGGAAGCTTGGTACAAATCCTGGCTAGCCGCCTGCCATGCTGCGTTCAATTTTTGCGAAGCATTGTCGATGGCATCCAAGTCCTGAGCTTTGTGGGCTTCGTTGAGTTCGCTGAGGGCTGACTCAATGGCAGCTTTTTTATCGGCTGGAATCTTGTCACCGTATTCTTTGAGCTGCTTTTCGGTGTTGAAGACCAAACCATCGGCTTGGTTCAACTTTTCTGCACGCTCGCGAGCCTTGCGGTCGGTGTCAGCATTGGCCGCAGCTTCAGCGCGCATCCGTTCGATTTCTTTTTGGTCGAGACCAGTAGAGGCTTCGATGCGGACACTTTGCTCTTTGCCGGTGCCTTTGTCGCGTGCCGTTACACTCAAGATACCGTTGGCGTCGATGTCGAAAATTACTTCAATTTGAGGTAATCCACGAGGAGCGGGTGGAATGTCGCCGAGGATGAAGCGGCCAACCGTACGGTTGTCTTTCGCCATCGGGCGTTCCCCTTGCAGTACGTGGATTTCTACACTGGGTTGGTTGTCTGAAGCAGTAGAGTACACTTTCGATTTCTTGGTAGGAATCGTGGTATTGGACTCGATCACTACGTCGTACATGTTGCCCATGGTTTCGATACCCAAGGACAATGGCGTTACGTCAAGCAGCAGTACGTCTTTCACGTCACCGCTCAATACGCCACCCTGGATGGATGCACCAATGGCCACTACTTCATCGGGGTTAACCCCTTTGTTCGGCTTTTTACCAAAGAAATCTTCAACCGCTTGCTGGATGCGAGGGATGCGGGTAGACCCACCTACGAGGATGACCTCGTCGATGTCGTTTTTGCTCAAACCAGCATCTTGCAAAGCTTTGCGGCAGGGCTCCAGTGAACGCTGTACAAGTACATCAATCATCTTTTCGAACTGTGCACGGGTCAACTTGGTGGTCAAGTGTTTGGGCACACCGTCTACTGCGGTGATGTAAGGGAGCGTAATGTCCGTTTCGGTGGATGAAGACAAATCGATCTTTGCTTTTTCAGCCGCGTCTTTCAGACGTTGCAGGGCCATTGGGTCCTTGCGCAAATCGATGTTTTCTTGTTGTTTGAACAGTTCAGCCAACCAGTCGATGATCACACCGTCGAAGTCGTCACCACCCAGGTGTGTATCACCATTGGTAGATTTCACTTCGAACAAACCCTCACCCATGTCCAAGATCGAGATATCAAAGGTACCACCGCCCAAGTCGTATACGGCAATGGTCATGTCTTTGTTGCGCTTGTCGAGGCCATAAGCCAAGGCAGCAGCCGTAGGCTCATTGATGATCCGGCTGATTTTGAGGCCAGCGATTTCACCTGCTTCTTTGGTTGCCTGACGTTGCGAGTCGTTGAAGTAAGCGGGAACGGTAACGACCGCTTCGGTTACTTCCTGGCCGAGGTAATCTTCGGCAATTTTTTTCATTTTCTGCAGTACCATTGCAGAAATTTCCTGGGGCGTATACATGCGGCCGTCAATGTCTACCCGAACGGTGTCGTTGTCGCCTTTCGCGATGGTGTAGGCCATGCGGCTGATTTCACCTTGTACTTCCGAAGCGCGACGACCCATGAAGCGCTTGATAGAGGCAATGGTGCGCTTAGGGTTAGTAATGGCCTGGCGTTTGGCAGGGTCACCAATTTTACGTTCCCCGTTGTCTTGAAACCCAACAACGGATGGCGTAGTCCGCCGACCTTCATCGTTCGGAATTACCACCGGTTCGTTCCCTTCCATTACCGCCACACATGAGTTAGTGGTACCAAGGTCAATTCCGATAATTTTTCCCATGTTCTTGTACTTTATGTTGTTTATGAAGAGTTCGTTCTTGCATTGTTTCGCAGGATTGAACTCGTGAATTTTTGTTTACGAGCAATGGATAGCAAGGGATGTGCCAAAGGGGAAAGTGGCAGGGCCGGAATGACATTTAGGCAGAAGGAAATGGTGTTGATCAAAAAAATCGGCCAAAAGGGTCAATTCATTAATCAAAGCAGGCCAAAATGACACAAATCGAATAGTCTGTGGTAAATCTTTAGTGCTGCGCATGTATTCAACATAGTCATCAAATACCTGTGAATTCTACAACAATTCTTCTCAATTGTGTAACATATTCCCTCATAGAACAAGCGATCTTTGTGGATTGTGAAAACTCGTTTACAATGCAGTACCACATTCCATGAAAATCTTTCTAATCCTCAGCCTACTTCTAGTTGCTTCCCTGCTGCTTTTTCAATTGTATCTGTTGGTAGTGTCTCGTGCCTCAGAGACACAAAACCATCAACTCATTTTTAAGGGCAAGGGCTTCGAAATTCGGTTCTACCCTGCAGTGGCCATGGCTACGGTGATTTCATCTGCGAAGACTTACCAGGAGTTGGGCAATTCTGGATTTGGCAAACTGGCCAATTACATTTTTGGAGGGAACGAGCGCAATTTGCGCATCGCGATGACTTCTCCCGTACACATGGACATCAATGACTTTACCTCCTCAATGAGTTTTGTGATGCCCGCCAAATATGCACAAGAAAATTTACCAAAGCCCGTCAATTCGGAAGTCATCCTCGAAACCATTGCCGATGAATACGTGGCTGTTGTTGGATTTGGCGGCTTTGCTTCTGAAGATGACATCAAAATAAACACCCGCAAGCTGGAAAAAGCCCTCAAAGCAGCGTCAGTTGCCTATTATGGAAGTTTCCGCTTTTTGGGATACAACCCTCCCTATCAAGTTTTGGGTAGAAAAAATGAGATCATCGTAAATGTGAATTGGGGACGTCATCAAGTCGAGCAAGCATCAAATGATTGAAGACCACACCAAAAAAGCAGTTATTTCGGAGCGCATCGACGAATACTTTTTAGGCGTTTATGGTGCCTATAAATTTGTACTCCGTTTCTTTAAAGAAGTATTTGTGCCTCCCTTTCACCTGCGTGCCATCATTGTCCAGTCCTACGAAATTGGCCTCAAATCGCTTGCCCTTATTTCTGTCACGGGCTTCATCATTGGTATCGTTTTTACCAAACAATCGCGGCCTTCCTTGGAAGATTTTGGCGCAGCGTCGTGGTTGCCAAATTTGGTGGGCATCGCCATCATCAGAGCTTTGGGACCAGTCCTGACTGCGCTCATTTGTGCCGGAAAAGTAGGGTCGAGCATTGGGGCTGAATTGAGCTCGATGAAAGTTACGGAGCAAATTGAAGCAATGGAAGTGTCGGCCATTAATCCCTTTAAATACTTGGTTGTTACCCGCATAGTTGCGGCAACCATCATGGTTCCCTTGCTGGCGATGTACTGTATTTTTATTGGGTTAATCGGTTCCTACATCAACGTGCATGCTGCCGAAACGACCAGCTTCACTACTTTTTTTAAGGATGCCTTTTCGAGTATCACATTTATAGATCTGTTTGCAGCCACAGCCAAAGCCACAGTGTATGGATTTACAATTGGCGTCATCGGCTGTTACAAAGGATTTAATGCTACAAAAGGAACCCATGGCGTAGGCAAAGCAGCCAATGAGGCGGTCGTGCTGGCCATGTTCCTTGTTTTTCTAGAAGAAGTGATCATTGTTCAGATATCAAATTGGATGCGCTAATGAGCACTTATTTTTGCCCCACTACTAAGGCTTAAACCATGGAAAAACCAAAATTGAAACCTGCGAATAATGAAGGAGAACCAGTTATCTCTATCAAGGGGCTCCACAAGTCTTTTGGCAAATTGGAGGTTTTAAAAGGCATTGATTTGACTGTGCACAAAGGCGAAAATGTGGCCGTACTCGGCAAGTCGGGCTCTGGCAAGTCGGTGCTAATCAAAATCATTGTGGGTCTGTTGAAGCCTGATCGTGGCACACTGAATGTGCTGGAAAAAGAAGTCGAACAATTGAACGGAAAAGAGCTGGATGAGCTGCGCTTGCGCATCGGCTTTTCTTTTCAGAGTAGCGCCTTATACGACAGCATGAGCGTTTTTCAAAATCTGGCTTTTCCATTGATCATGAATGTGAAACACCTCCCTAAGAAAGAGGTAGAAGTCGCTGTGGAAGAAGCCCTAGAAGCCGTAGGACTTAAAGACAAAGCGGAACAAATGCCAGCTGAACTTTCAGGTGGGCAACGGAAAAGGATCGGCATTGCCCGGGCTTTGATTCTGAAACCCGAAATCATGTTGTACGATGAACCGACGGCTGGTTTGGATCCAATTACTTCCGCCGAAATCAATGAACTGATCAACGAAGTGCAAGAAAAATACAATACCAGTTCCATCATCATTACCCACGACCTCACTTGCGCTAAAAACACCTGCGATCGCATCGTCATGTTGGTTGAAGGCCAATTTTTACCAAGTGGGAAATTTGATGAACTATTCAATACCGACAACCAACAGGTTAAAGATTTTTTCAGTTACAATTTCATCCAATAGACCATGCAAGATCCACAAAATAAACATGCAGTAATGGTGGGAGTCTTTGTTTTAGCCGGGCTCTTACTACTTGTGGTCGCTGTCTTTATGGTCGGCGACATTCACGATACCTTTAAAAGAAAAATAGAAATTGTCACCCTGTTTGACGATGTAAACGGCCTGGAAGAGGGCAACAACATCTGGTTTTCGGGGGTAAAAATCGGGACCGTAAGTAGCCTCGCTTTTTATGGCAAATCTCAGGTAGCAGTAGGCATCAAAATTGATACAAAGCACCGACAATACATCAAAAAAGATTCCAAAATCAGAATCAGTGCCGATGGGCTCATTGGCAACAAAATACTAGTGATTTTTGGTGGCAACACCCGTTCGGGAGCAATAGAAGAAGGCGACACTTTGTTGGTTGAAAAAACTTTTTCTTCCGAGGAAATCCTCAACATGTTCCAGGAAAACAATAAAAATGTGTTGGCCATCACCTCCGATTTTAAAACCATCAGCAAAAAAATAGTGGCCGGCGAAGGCACCATTGGAAAATTGTTGACCGAAACCACCTTGTACGAGCAGCTCAATGCCACCACTGCTTCCCTACAAAATACCTCGACCAGGGCTGAAGTGCTGGTCAACTCCCTGGTAGATTTCAGCTCTGGCCTCAATAAAAAAGGAACCCTGGCCTCAGAATTGACCACTGATACAACGGTGTTCAAATCGGTAAAAGCTTCGGTTTTTCAATTGAAACTTGCTACCGAAAATGCCGCAGCCATGGTCTCCAACCTCAAAGCCGTGAGCAGCAATCCCAATACCCCCCTGGGTGTTATGATCCAGAACGAAAAATCGGGCACCCAGATGAAAGGAATCATCGACAACCTGGAAGGCAGTTCACAAAAACTGGAGGAAAGTATGGAAGCATTGCAACACAATTTTTTGCTGCGCGGCTTTTTTAAAAAGAAGGCCAAAAAAGCGAAGCAAGACTCCGTACTCATCAAATAATTTCACTTAGAGTTAAACAAGCTCGAAAACAAAAAACATGCAAAACTATAAATTACTGAGCCCCAAAAAACTAGGCACTATCCCCTTAAAAAATGCCGTAGTTATGGCCCCGCTGACCCGCTGCCGGGCCATCGCCAATATTCCCAATGACCTGATGAGCACCTATTACAGGCAACGCTCCGGCGCGGGTTTGATCATCACCGAAGGCACCTCGCCCTCGCCAAACGGACTAGGTTATGCCCGCATCCCTGGAATGTTTAGCCAAAAACAAATTGAAGGCTGGAAAAAAACTACCGTGGCAGTACACAATGCAGGCAGTAAAATATTTGTCCAGTTGATGCATACGGGCAGAATCAGCCACCCACTCAACATGCCCCAAAGTTCCCGGATTTTTGCCCCCTCCCCCATCCAGGCGGCAGGACAAATGTGGACGGATGCGAAACAATTACAAGATTTCATCGTGCCTCAGGAAATGACCGCTGAAGACATCTGGCAAACCAAAGCGGAATACGTCAACGCGGCTAAAAATGCAATTGAAGCTGGATTTGATGGCGTCGAATTGCATGGTGCCAATGGTTATCTACTGGAACAATTTATTTCTCCAGTAAGCAACATTCGAAAAGATCATTTCGGTGGAAGCATCAAAAATCGCTGTCGATTTGTCATCGACGTAGTGACTGCTGTAGCGGAGGCCATTGGCAAAGAAAAAACCGGCATTCGTTTATCCCCATATGGAACGGCCAGCGACATGCCTCATTACCCGGAGATTGAGGATACCTACGATTACCTTTCCGAACAACTCAACGATCTTGACATTGCCTACATTCACTTGGTAGACCATTCCGGGATGGGTGCACCAGAAGTGCCTCTTTCGATCAAACAACTCATCCGCAACAATTTCAAAAACGCGCTCATCCTTTGTGGAAACTATAACCTGGAAAGCGCCGAAGCTGATCTCCATAGTGGACTAGCCGACCTCATCGCATTTGGACGGCCATTCATCAACAATCCAGACCTGGTTTATCGATTTGAACACAATTGGCCCTTGGCAACAGAGCTGAATATGGATTTGTTTTACTCGGCAGATGAAAAGGGATATACGGATTATCCGGCGCATGAGACGAGTCCAGTGCTGGCGGGGTAAGGTATCCAGCGTAGCGGAGATTCTCCAGTTTAATTTACATAAGTTTTAGGGGCATCATTTCTAAGATGCCCTAAGGTATCTAAGGTGGTTCAATTAATATATCTCTTTGGTTACTAGCACCTTACTGGTTTTATTGAACCACCTTAGACACCTTAGGGCACCTTAGATTATGCATGCTTAGTAGGATTACGGTATTGATCAAAGTAAGTCAACCAAGTTCCAAAAATCAGTTTTGATTCATAAGGCTTAGCGCCTCCTCATCCCGATACCCCGCCGCCATTTCCTTCAACTGCCGCTTCAAGTCCACAATCAGCGCCTGATTCACTGGATCAGCGTACACATTTTTCATCTCCTGCGGGTCTTTTTGCAAATCGTACAACTCCCAAAAATCCCCTTCTCCGTAAAAACGGATCAGTTTATAACGCTTGGTGCGGATGCCAAAATGTTTCATCACGTTGTGCTCAGCTTTTTCGTAGTAGTGGTAATACACCTGCTGTCGCCAGCCTTTGCTGCTTTTTTTGCGGAGCAAGGGCAGAATAGATTTGCCTTGAATATCGGCGGGAATTGTGGCACCAGCCAAATCCAAAAAGGTCGGCGCAAAATCGATGCCCATCAACAATTCATTCACTTTGGTACCCGGTTTGATCAATTTGGGATAACGCATCAAAAAAGGCATGTGCTCCGATTCTTCGTACATAAACCGTTTGTCGAACCAGCCGTGTTCGCCCAGGTAAAAGCCCTGATCCGAAGCATAAATCACCACCGTGTTTTCACTCAGTTTTTGCTGATCGAGGTAATCGAGCAAGCGGCCAATGTTGCGATCCAGGGAAAGCACACAGCCCAAATAATCGTTCATGTAGCGCTGAAATTTCCATTCGTCCAGCGCCTTTCCGCTTAGGTTTTGTCGTTTGAAGGCCTCGGACATGGGTTGGTAGTAGGCTTGCCAGGCGCGGCGTTGGGCCTCGGTCATTCGTTTGAGGTCATAGTCTACTTTGAGGTCTTCCAGGATGCGCAGGTCGCGGTAAACGTTCATTTCCTGTTTTCCGGCGGCAATCCGACCCGCATAATCGTCGTAAAATGTCGGTGGCATTTTGAATTTCACCCCATCAAAGGCGTGAAAATCCATGGTATCAGGCAACCAATTCCGATGCGGTGCTTTTTGCCCCACCACCATACAAAAAGGTTTGTTTTTATCGCGGTCTTTGTCCAGCCATTGAATGGCCTTGTCTGTAGTGATGGTGGTCGCGTAGCCTTCGTAGCGGCGGGTTTGGCCATCCATTTCGATGAAATCGGGGTTGTAATATTGGCCTTGGCCGGGCAGTACGGTCCAATAATCGAAGTATTGCGGGGTCGCTTCCAGGTGCCATTTACCAATCCAACTGGTTTGGTAGCCAATGGCTTGGAGTCGTTTGGGGAACATGTCTTGCCCGGCGTTGAAGCGCGAGAGGTTGTCTCGGTGGCCGTTGATGTGGCTCAGTTTGCCGGTGAGTAGCGCCGCGCGACTGGGTGCACACAAGGAATTGGTGCAAAACATGTGCTGGAAGATGGCGCCTTCCTTACCAATGCGGTCAATATTCGGCGTTTGGATGTAAGGGCTGCCATAGGCACTGATGGCATTGAGCGCGTGATCGTCGGAGAAAATGATCAGGATATTGGGTTGGGCTGCTGTTTTTTGCAAAACGGCGGGTGGCAATAAAGCGGAATTGCCCAGAAAGAACAATAAGGAAAACCAGGCTACGTAGGGTGTGAAGGTGTTTTTTTTGAACATAAAGGCACAATTTTATAAACTTAAACAATCATCGTCCCTTGGGTGTGTCTTAAGTGGCTCAGGTTTCTTAGGTGGTGAAATAATGTATTCTTTTCACCACCTAAGAAACCTGAGCCACTTAAGGATCACCGAAGATTACTGGCGCACCAAGCGCCCCGTAATCGGCGCACCATTCCCCGGCTTCAACTTGTAAAAGTACATCCCTGGCGAAAACCGCGACACATCAATTGGCAAAATTTGGGGGCCACTCCCGATGTATTTTTTGGAAAAACTGTAGACCTCGCGTCCATTCGCATCCACAATCAGCAACTCCGCTGTTTCACCCAAACCCGCCAAACGGTATTCAAAAGTAACCGATTCGCGGCCTGGATTGGGGTACAATTTCACTTCACCAAACGCCACATTGCTGACCCGATCCGGGATTTCCGCCATGGCAGCATCCAACCAGGTGATGCGGTCTCGCGTCCAGTTTTTTAGGTAGGTTATTTCGTTGGCATAAGTGCCACCCACGTAACTATTCGGCCACACGGCTTTATTCAGGATTGGATACAATTGGAAATTCAGCGCTTGCGCTGGACCAATCACGTTGGCCAGTGAGTCGATGTGTCCAATTACCCGATCGGTGGCGAACACATTTTTGCGTAGCTCAAACCAACGTTGTTTCATTTTTACGCGAAAAGCCGGGTCATTGACCAGTTTATCCCACCAAAAATGGATCACCCAATAATCCTCCGGACAAATCTTATTAAAATCGTAGGCCCAGCCCACCGGGTATTGGCCATTGCAATAATTGGCGTTGCCAAAGGCGAGGTTGTAATCCCACAGGGGCCCAGCAAAAATTTTGGAATTGGTGGCATCATTGTCTTTATAAAAATAGGCACTCAGTCGATACCCATCCACGTTTTTGGACAATTCATTCAACAAAACCATGTCAACAAAAGAAGGCACATCGATCCACTTGGCATAACCTACCTTTGGATCGTTGAAGGTAGGAGAATCCATTACCCGCTCAAAAGCCCGCATGTGCTCTTTGATGTACTGCAACTGAGCAGGCCGTAAATCATCCTCGTTGGGGTATACTACGCGGTAATCTGGAGGATAAGTTTTGCCTGGCATGTTGAAAGCAGAGCGGAAAGTAACGTCTCCCGGATCCAATTTGTCCAGCGCGATGATATAGCCTCCGGTTACCTTTTGTCCTGTGGTATCTTTGGTGCCGATTTTATTGATGTTGACCCGCACTTTGTTGCGTTTGATGCGTTCGGTAAGCATAAAGACGCCCTTGTATTGCCCATCCACTTGCACATCCACAAAACGGTATTTGGGTGCCCAGGGCATAATTTGTTGGCCCATGCGGTACAGAACTGCGTCTCGAATCAGAGATTTGTCCGCAAAAGGGCCAATCAGCGCCCAGTCGCTATGCCCTGGCATACCTAGTATGGCCACGTCTTGTTCTTCCCCTTTGGCATCCAAAAACTCGATGGAATAAGGCTTCTTATCGCTGAGGTCAAACGAAGATTTGCCGCGGTAGCGAATCCCCATGCGGCCCGACAAACTGGGCTGGTCATTTAGGGTATTGTCTTTGCCAGTCGCATTGGCGCGCAGCTGGTAGCTGGCAGCCACATCCGTATTGCGATTGAGGATGGCGCCTTGATCAAGGGTAACGGAAAAGATAGGAAGGTTGGATTTTTCCAATTTAACCTGGGCAAAGCCAAGAGTTGAGTACAGGGTAAAAATGGCAATCCATGCAGGTAAAAGTCGTTTCATACATTTTTAGAGCCGAAAATAGAGAATCGCCACCAAAAAGTCTGCCGCCTAAATAACATTTACTGATTTAGAACTAAAATTGATGGGTTATGTTACTCTTTGACTTTTGTTTCCGCATTTAATGTAATTTTGCACAAATTTTTTCTAGCATGGGTCAGATCACCCCTTACAACGAGCAAGAATCCAAAACCAAGCAGGTTTCCCGCATGTTTGACCGGATTGCTCCCTATTACGATTTTCTCAACCACTTTTTGTCCTTGGGCATCGATCGGGGCTGGCGGCGCAAAGCCATCGCAGAAGCTGCTCAAAATGACCCTCAACGCATCCTCGACATCGCTACAGGCACCGCAGATTTAGCCATTGCTATGGCCGAAAAGATCAAACCTGCTGAAGTCATTGGGGTAGACATCGCCCCAAAGATGCTGGAAATCGGTCGGATAAAAGTGCGCGACAAGGGCTTGAACAAAATTGTTCACCTGGAAGACGGCGACTCCCAAGAGCTTCATTTTCAAGACAATCAATTCGATGTAGTCACCGCTGCCTTTGGTGTTCGCAACTTTGAAAACCTGGAATTAGGGCTTTCCGAAATGTTCCGCGTACTCAAACCTGGCGGCAAAATTGTCGTGTTGGAATTCTCTCGGCCCAAACTTTTTCCTTTCAAACAAATATTTAATGCCTACTTCAAATACCTGTTGCCGTTGGTTGGGCGTTTTACCTCCAATGATCAAAGGGCGTATTCTTACCTGTACGAGTCCGTACAGGTATTCCCAGAAGGTCAAGCATTCCTGAACATATTTGAGAAAACTGGATTTAAATCGAACCGATGCACCGTATTAACTTTAGGCGTTTGTTCCATCTACGTGGGGTTCAAGTAATAGTTGTACTGATTTTGGCCTTAGGTAGCCTCCAAGCGCAGAAATACCGTGGCAACCCCAACTTTTTGGATTTCAACCAAAAACCATACTATTTCGGCATCACGCTGGGGATCAACTCCTCCAATTTCAAACCCTTTCGCTCCAAGCAGTTTTTGATGAGCGATAGCATCCAAACCGTCGAATCAGTAACCGGGCCTGGCTTCAACCTCGGAATCGTAACCAACCTGAAAATGGGGGACTACTTCGATTTCCGGTTTTTGCCCACGCTTTCCTTTGCTGAGCGCAACATCAATTACGATAAAGCCAACCGTTTCCGCGATTTCAGCCAACGTACAGTGGAGTCTGTGTTTGTAGAAATGCCCTTTCAGGTGCGCTACAAATCGGCACCTTTCCACGACAAACGGGTGTTTGTGATTGCTGGGGTCAAATACTCTTTTGACGTGGCGAGTGATTCTCGTTCTAAACAAGCCGAAACGCTGGTGCGCATCTCCCCTTCCGACTTTCAGTTGGAATACGGGGCTGGTTTGCAGTTCTTTTTCCCTTTCTTCATCTTTTCACCCGAGTTGAAGATTTCCCAAGGCATTGGCAATACCTTGATTTACAACCCTGCTCTGCAAGAATCAACAGTTCTGGAAAAGTTACTTTCCCGGACCTTTACTATTTCGATACACTTCGAAGGCTAATCTGTTTTTGTCAGCCTGTAAAAAAAGAATGGGTCACGGTGAAATTTGTCACCGTGGCCCATTCTTTTTTTCATCTTTCCTCCCTACAAATTGGTCTAGCTTTCGCATCTCAATTCACATTTACCCCAAATTGGTTTTTCGCACGGTTGATAAAACAATCAAGCAAAAATCCACGAATTCACCCAATTTTATTCCCTAAAAATGTGGATTTGTCAATATAGATGCTAACATTGTAATTGATTTCAACTCTGATCCTAACCTAACTTTTTTTAATTCTATGAAAATAGGTGCCATTAAGGAAACTAGGCCAGATGAAAACCGGGTTGCTCTATCGCCAACTGTATGCAAACAATTGATTAAGAATGGATTTGAATGTGTCATCGAAAGTGGCGCCGGACTCAATTCCTTCTTTTCCGACGAAGCCTACGTTGAAGCGGGTGCAACAATCCTTTCTTCTGCCAGTGAAGTATTCAGTTCCGCCGACGTGTTGTGTAAGTTAAACCCTCCCAACGAGGAGGAGATCGAAAAACTCCGCGCAGGTACAGTCCTGATCACGTTCGTCTACCACATGACCAATAAGGCCTTGGTAGAAAAAATCAATGCCCGCCAAGTAGCCCTGTTTAGCATGGACGCCATCCCGCGCATCTCCCGCGCACAAACGATGGATGCCCTAAGCTCCCAGGCAAACCTCGCCGGATACAAAGCTGTAACCATCGCTGCCAACGAATCGGGTAAAATTTTTCCGATGCTGATGACCGCAGCGGGTACCATTACGCCTTCCAAAGTACTCATCTTTGGTGCTGGGGTGGCCGGGCTGCAAGCCATTGGTACAGCACGGCGTCTGGGAGCCGTGGTAGAAGTGACCGACATTCGGCCTGAAACCAAAGAAGAAGTAGAATCCCTGGGGGGCAAATTCATTTCTTTTGATACTGGGAGTGGCGTAAAAATAGAAGGAGGCTACGTCAAAGAAGCTGGCGAAGATGTGCTGACCCGCCAACGGGAAATCCTCAAAAAACACCTTGCCTTGGCCGATGTGGTGATCACCACGGCACAAGTACCTGGGCGAAAAGCTCCTGTTTTGGTTACCGAAGAAATGGTCAAGGTGATGAAAATGGGCTCGGTCATCGTAGACATGGCCGTAGAACAAGGGGGCAACTGCGAACTGAGTGAAGTGGGTAAAGCGGTCGTGAAACACGGGGTAAAAATAGTTGGTTATGCCAATTTGCCTTCCTTATTGGCGCCCAACGCCAGCGAAAGTTATGCCAAAAACGTGTATGCTTTTGTGACCCATTTGGCATCTAATGAGGGCTTTAAATGGGACATGAACGATGAAATCACTGCGGGAACCCTCATTTGCCGCGATGGCCAAATCCTTAAACCCTAACAAATCTACCACATCAGATGCAAGCAATTTTTCAATTCATATCCGATCATCAGTTGATGATTTACCTGATCGTCCTGATGATTTTTGTGGGCGTTGAACTCATCGAAAAAGTTCCGTCCGTATTGCATACTCCGCTGATGAGTGGGGCCAATGCCATTCACGGCGTCATCATCATTGGATCCATCATTGTGATGGGGCAGGCGGAAAACCTCTTCGCCTCCATCCTGGGCTTCATTGCCGTGTTTTTGGGTACCCTCAACGTAGTCGGCGGCTTTGTAGTGACCGACCGTATGTTGGAAATGTTCAAAAAGAAAAAATAAGCCGCCGTGAAACTATCAATTCTTGATTTCATCTATATCCTTTCTGCCTTCAGCTTTGTATTTGGCATCAAGCTGTTGGGCAAACCCAGCACGGCTCGACGAGGCAACACGATCGCTGCCATAGGGATGACTGCCGCCATAGTGGGTACCATTTTCCTCAACGAATCGGTGATGGTGAAAAACTATCCCTGGATTTTTGGGGCCTTGATCCTTGGGTCAATCGTCGGAACCTTGATGGCCAAACGGGTCCAAATGACCCAAATGCCACAAATGGTCTCCTTTTTCAACGGAATGGGGGGGGCCTGCGCGGCCTTGATTTCGATTGTGGAATACGATCATTTTTTACACCATGCTGCAAGTAGCGATTCCGCCAGGATCGTGATTTTGCTGCTGGGTTTGATCATTGGTTCAGTGTCTTTTTCGGGTTCCATGATCGCCTTTGGCAAACTGGAAGAAAAAATCAAAGACCTACATCTGCCGGCTCAACAGGTGGTTAACATGGTGGTTTTGCTTGCCATTGTAGGCCTGGTAGTTGGGCTGGCTGGAGGCTATTTGAGTAATCCTGCTTTCATTTATCTGATTTTGGGCCTGAGTTTGATTTATGGTTTACTGTTTGTCTTCCCAATTGGGGGTGCCGACATGCCCGTAGTGATTTCGCTCTTAAACTCCTTTACCGGGGTGGCGACTGCCTTCGGTGGCTTTTTGTACGACAACAAGGTGATGCTTTTTGGCGGCATCCTGGTCGGTAGTGCGGGCACTTTACTCACCGTCATGATGTGCAAAGCCATGAACCGCTCCTTGACCAATGTATTGTTGGGCAATTTTGGCAGCGGAAGTGCAGCAGCAGCGGCAGGCAAAACGATCACGGGTTCCATCAAAGAAGTCAGCGCTTCGGATGCAGCGATTTTGATGAAGTACAGCAAAAAAGTAATCGTAGTGCCGGGTTATGGTTTGGCAGTAGCACAGGCTCAACACGTTTGTCATGAGCTAGAACTCTGCCTGGAAGCAGAAGGAGTAGAACTCAAATACGCCATTCACCCAGTAGCCGGGCGGATGCCCGGGCATATGAACATCCTGCTGGCGGAAAGCAATGTGAGCTACGATAAATTGGTGGAAATGGAGTCGATCAATCCAGAGTTCAAAACAACGGATGTGGTACTCGTAGTGGGTGCCAACGACGTGGTGAACCCTGCCGCCAAAACCGATCCGACTTCGCCCATTTACGGCATGCCAATCCTGGATGTGGAAGATGCTGCCAATGTCATTGTCATGAAGCGGAGTATGCGCTCGGGCTATGCAGGTATTGAAAACGAGTTGTTTTACTCCCCAAAAACCCGGATGCTTTTTGGCGATGCCAAGAAGATGATGACGGAATTGGTGAATGAGTTGAAGGCTTCGGCGTAGTTTAATACGAGACGATTTACACACTTCGTGCATTTTTTGATGCTTCGCCTCTTTTTGCTAAAAGTGGCGGAGCATCTCCCTCAATTCTGATTACTCACCTGCACCTCCTTAGTGCTACCCGCCCAGCTCAAACCCATGTCCACCAAAAACTTGGCGCTCGCCACTGCCAAACCTACCCACTTTGAGTCCGACCAAGCCGGAAATTTGGGCAGCAAATGCATGGTAATCGGCATGATGATCGCCAACAAAACCAGCAGGTAGACAAAAGTTTTCATCAGCTCCCCAGCTGGATGCGCCGTTTTAAAACTCCCGTTGGCAAAATAATTCAAAACCAATCCGGCCAGGTAGTTCAGAAACAGTACAATAATTTGTGGCTGCAAACCCACCATACTGCTGTTGCCTTTTCTTGCCATGTCAATACCATTGATCGTAAATGTTACGGTGAGCATGATGAAGGCGATGCCCAAAAAGGCCCCCGCTCCCGTCCAAAAGACCCGCATCAACAGCGTATTCAAAAAAGGTTGCCCTTGCAAGGCAAAAAAGGCCCGGATTAAACTGGCACCCACAATAAAAATCACTTCAAACCAGAGGAGCCAGACCACCGTCTCCAGTTTCCAGCCCAGGAAAAAGAGGCCAAATAGATTGACCAAAAAACCAATCACCCCCATCCAAAATGGGTGCATGGTGGGGGTGTTGAACCACGGTTTGTCGTGTAATTCTGCCTTCATAGCATGTTTTTTTTTACAAAAGTGAGCTTGGACAGTGGGAAGACTTGGTAGTGGGGCAAAAATAAGTGCTCATTTTTTTGAGCCAGAGGATTAGATAAGACACTTTAAATGAAACGTTTACTTATCTAATCCTCTGGCAAAATGATTACTTATTTTTTTATCGCCCTATACCAAAGATAAATCTCTTTTTTATATTGCCCCCTATTTAGATTTCACCAACTAGTTTAAAACCAATGCGAAACCAAGTTACCCGACGATTGCTCCTCAGCGTGCTGCTGTGTGGCAGCCTATCCTGGCTTTTTGCCCAAAATACGCCCACCTGGCTGCGTTACCCCTCCATTTCACCCGACGGCAAAACGGTAGTGTTTACCTACAAAGGTGACCTTTGGAAAGTATCATCCGAAGGTGGCAATGCCAGCCCTCTAACGTTTCACGAAGCCCACGATTTTATGCCCGTATGGTCCCGCGATGGCAAAACGATCTGCTTTGCCTCCGACCGTTTCGGCAATTTTGACCTCTTTAGCATTCCCGCCGAAGGGGGCGAGGCCAAACGTTTGACCTTCCACTCGGCCAATGAATACCCTTATGACTTCAGTACCGACGACAAAAACATCGTCTTTGGCTCCGCCCGTATGGATTTAGCCAGCAACCGCCAGTACCCCACCGGATCACAGCCGGAATTGTACCAGGTATCCATCAACGGCGGAAAGGTGAGCATGGTGCTGCCCACTCCAGCAGAAGATGTGAAATACAACAAGGATGGCAGCAAAATGGTCTACCACGATAAAAAAGGCGGCGAAAACACCTGGCGCAAGCACCATACTTCTTCGATTGCACGCGACCTGTGGGTGTACGACGGCAAAACCCAGAAACATACCAAGTTGACCACTTTCAACGGTGAAGACCGGAATCCGATTTTTGCGGATAATGATAAAAGCATCGTGTACCTCAGTGAAGCCAATGGCTCTTTCAACGTGCACAAATTTGCGCTCGACAATCCAGCCAAGACTGAAGCCCTGACCAGCTTCAAAAAACACCCGGTGCGTTTCCTGAGCCAGGCCAAGGATGGCACCCTCTGCTTCAGCTACGCAGGTAACCTGTACACCATGAACCCCAAATCTAAGCCCGTACAGCTCAAAGTCAACATAGCCACAGATGCCCGCCGCAACAACGAACAAATCGTGCCAGTGAGCGCGGGTGCACGCGACATGGCCGTTTC
>JAIXOO010000290.1 GCA_027486765.1 Saprospiraceae bacterium | reverse complement strand
ATCATCTACATTTTTGCCGACGATCTGGGGTACGGCGAACTAGGTGTGTACGGCCAGGAAAAAATCAAAACGCCACACCTTGATCAATTGGCTGGCGAGGGCATTCGTTTTACCCAACACTATTCCAGTGCGCCCGTTTGTGCGCCCTCTCGCTGTATGCTGCTGACGGGCAAACATCCAGGACACTCTTACATCCGGGGCAATTACGAACTAGGCGAGTTCAGCGATGAGATGGAAGGAGGTCAAATGCCGCTGCCCGAAGGAACCGTCACCATCGGCCATATGCTCCAAAAAAACGGCTACCACACCGGGATCATCGGCAAGTGGGGACTAGGTATGCACAATACCACCGGAAACCCAAATTTACAAGGCTTCGATTACAGCTACGGCTACCTTTGCCAAAAACAAGCGCACAACTACTACCCTACCCACCTCTGGGAAAATGGAAAATGGGACACTTTGAATAATCCTTCTATCTCGGTTCACCAGCGTTTATCCCCAACTACACCATTTGAGTATTTCATTGGCAAAGAGTACGTTGTTGACAACATGACGGCTAAGGCCTTGAAATTCATCGAACAAGGCAAAAACAAGCCCTTTTTTCTGTACCTGGCCTTTCCCCTACCCCATTTGTCCATACAAGTGCCTGAAAAAGCACTCACTCCGTACCTTGGCAAATTCCCGGAAGAACCATATACCGGTGACAAAGGTTACAGCCCTCAGCGTTACCCCCTTTCGGCCTATGCGGGTATGATTTCGTATCTGGATGAGCAGGTGGGCATCATCATGGCAGCATTAAAAGCACAGGGTTTGGATGAAAACACCCTGGTGATGTTTTCGAGCGACAATGGCGCCACATTTGACGTAGGTGGGGTAAACGCTCCTTTTTTCAACAGTGTTCAAGGGCTACGAGGCTTAAAAATGGATGTTTACGAAGGAGGAATCCGGGTGCCGTTTATCGCGCGTTGGAAAGGAAAAATCCAACCCGGACAAGTGAGTGACCACCTTTCCGTGCAATACGATTTGATGGCAACCCTGGCGGATTTGCTCAAGCTCGAAGCGCCTAAAAATGATGGCATTTCCTACTTGTCTACACTTTTGGGTAAAAAGGAATTGCAAAAACAACATCCCTTTTTGTATTGGGAGTACCCTGAAAAAGGCGGGCAAATCGCAGTGCGAATCGGCAATTGGAAAGGGGTGAAAACGCAGATGAAAACCAATCCTGCCGCCAAGTGGGAATTGTATGATTTGAGCAGCGACCGGAGTGAGCAGAAAAATCGCGCAGGGGAACTTCCACAACGGGTAAGTGAGTTGGATAAGGTGGTGGAGCGGGAGCACGTGCCTTCGCACATCAAGGATTGGGAGTTCGTCAGCCCCAAGTTTAAACGCAACTAAGGTGTTCCTTCAGTGCCTTTGGTTTCTTAGGTGGTTAAATTAATGCCTTGCTTCGCAAGGCTTTTTCTTTTTCACCACCTAAGAAACCAAAGGCACTGAAGGAACACCTTAAGGATTAGGCTTTGAAGGTCAAACGCTCGCCTTTTTTGCCTTCAAAAAACTGCCCATCCCGGTAAGCCAAGTGCCCACTCACCACCGTAGCCTCCACCTGACCCTTAAAAGTATGCCCCTCAAAAGGCGACCAGGCACATTTGTAATGAACATTGTCTTTTTGCACCGTCCATTCCTTGTCCAAATCCAGCAAAACCACGTCCGCCCAGGCACCCTCGTCCAGGTAACCACGCTGCTCTACATTGAAACATTGAGCCGGAGCGTGACACATTTTTTCAACAATTTTTTCCAGACCAATCAAACCCTGGTGGTAAAACTCCAACATCACATTCAGGGTATGTTGTACCAATGGAAGGCCGGACGGTGCTTGAAAGTAGGTATTTTGTTTTTCCGCCCAGGTATGGGGCGCGTGATCGGTTGCAATGATGTCGAGGCGGTCATCCAATAAAGCCGCGAGTAAAGCTTCCCGATGCCGTTTTTCTTTTACCGCCGGGTTGCACTTGATTTGGGTACCCAAAGTGGCGTAATCGTCGGCACTGAAATAAAGGTGGTGGACACACACCTCGGAGGTAATCCGTTTATCGTTCAAAGGAATGTCGTTGCGAAACAAGGCTAGTTCTTCCGCCGTGGAAATGTGCAGAATGTGCAGCCGGGTATTGTGCTTTTTAGCAAGCTCCACCGCCATACTTGAAGACTTCCAACAAGCCTCTACATCCCGGATGATGGGGTGCATGCCGATGGGCACATCCTCACCGTAACGTTCGCGCATGGCAGCTTCGTTCGCTCGAACCGTTGGTTCATCCTCACAATGGGTAGCGATCAACATGGGGGTCTGCGAAAAAAGTGCCTTCAGGGTTTGGGTATCATCCACCAGCATGTTGCCCGTGCTGGAACCCATAAACACCTTGATTCCACACACATTTTTGGGGTTGGTTTTGAGCACTTCTTCCAGATTGTCGTTGGAAGCGCCCATAAAAAAGGAATAATTGGCCAGGGATTTTTGGGCGGCGATCTGGTATTTTTCTTCCAGGAGTTCCTGGGTCAAAGTGGGTGGCTTGACGTTGGGCATCTCCATAAAGGAAGTAACGCCGCCCGCTACTGCTGCTCGTGGTTCGGTGTACAAGTCAGCTTTATGGGTCAAGCCTGGTTCCCGAAAATGCACCTGGTCGTCGATGATGCCCGGCATCAGAAACTTGCCTTCAGCAACAATTTCGCGTGCGCCAGCGGCGTCAATCACGCCCCCAACTTTGCTAATTTTGCCGTTTTCCACCAGTAAATCTCCACTGCTGATCTGCCCTCGATTGACGATTTGGGCGTTTTTAAACAGAATTCTAGCCATGTGTATACAATTGTTAGCACGAAATAAACCGATTTTGGGCAAATCGTGCGGATAATTTCAGGAAAAATGAGGTATTTCGCGGAAAAAAAGGTTGAGGAAGGTTGGGGAAGGTTTAGGAAGGTTTAGGCTACCGCAGTTACTCAGACAAAGTCCTTGTCAAAATCGCTCGCGGTAGCCTAAACCTTCCTAAACCTTCCTCAACCTCCCTCAACCCCAACATACAACCATGAAAGAAATCCTCTCCCCCACCTTCAAAGTGGGCATACTCGGCGGCGGCCAACTCGGCAAAATGCTCGGCCAAGCAGCCTCCAACTGGCATTTGCCACTGTATTTCATGGACGAATCCCGCAATTTTCCAGCTGGGGTTGTCGCCGCTGAATTTGTGGAAGGCAATTTTAAAAACTACGACGATGTGCTCGCCTTTGGCCAGGATAAGGATGTGCTGACCATCGAAATTGAGCATGTCAACACGGCTGCTTTGGAGTTGCTGCAAGCACAAGGGGTGACTGTTCATCCCCATCCCGAAGCGCTGGATTTGATCAAAGACAAGGGTTTACAAAAATTATTCTACCAGGAGCACCACTTGCCCAGCTCCCATTTTGAATTATTTGAGGATGAGCACGCTGTGCGCCATGCCGTGCATTCCGGCCGTTGGCAGTATCCTTTTGTGCAAAAGTCCCGCACCGCTGGTTACGACGGCAAGGGGGTAGCGGTGATCAAAAACGAGTCGGACTTGCAACACAAGTTACTCCAAGGTTCCTGTTTGCTCGAAACCATGGTCGACATCCAGAAAGAGTTGGCCGTGATTGTAGCGCGCAATCCCAAGGGAGAAATTGCCGCCTTCCCGGTAGTAGAAATGGATTTTAACCCCGAAGCCAATTTGGTGGAATTCCTGATTTGTCCCGCCCGGCTTGATCCAACGTTTGAACAAGCGGCCACCGAACTCTCCAAACGGGTCATCGAAACTTTCGGAATTTGTGGTCTATTGGCAGTCGAACTCTTCCTCACCAATGACAATCAAATCCTGATCAATGAGGTAGCTCCTCGCCCTCACAACAGCGGGCACCATACCATTGACAGTTGTTACACTTCTCAGTTTGAGCAGCACCTGCGCGGCATCCTCAATTTGCCATTGGGCAGCACGACCATGAAATGCCCTTCGGTGATGGTCAATTTGTTGGGGGCTGAAGGGTTCAGTGGGCCAACGCGGTATGTGGGCCTAGAGGATTGTTTGGCTTTGCCGGGAGTCAAGTTGCATTTTTATGGCAAAAGCACCACCAAACCTTTCCGCAAAATGGGCCATGCTACGGTATTGGCGGAGAGCATTGAAGAGGCGGTAAGGGTGGCGAAGTTGGTGCAGCAGACTCTAAGTATACAATGTTAGTATTTTTGAACCACCTTAGACACCTTAGTACACCTTAGTTTTTAGATGAACCCACCTTAGGTGCTCTTAGGTGCCTAAGGTGGTTCAAAAAATAAATCGCCCTTCGCAGAAGGGCATTATATGTTATTCAAGGCATCAATTTCAACTTATTGAACTGCACCGACTCAATCTTCCCCTTCGAATAAAACAGTGGAAAATACTGATCATTTGCCCACATCTCGAACAAATTACGGTAATGCGGATGATCAGGATTCCCCGATTGCCCCGGTGTGTTGGTCGCCAGGCAATAATCCCAATTGCCTGTATCCACCACCAATCGAAAACTAGCGCCATGAGTCTGGTTGTAAGTTCCCGAAGTAGCTCCAACTGTTTGGGAGCTTCCTCCTCTGGGTAGCGGGCCATGATCCAGTTTCTTGCGCAATTCGGGGCTAGCCGAACTACTCAAAGGATGGCGGATCACTACATGTTTGTATTTCTCCTGCCCATATTGCCATTGACTGCGCGGCAGTCCAGCCAGGCGGGTCTCCAAATTGCGCACGGCGGCTCCGAGGGCTTTGGTCAAAAAGGTATTCCGATCTTGCACCGGATTCGTTCCAAACTTTCCGTCGGGTAGCATCAAAAACTCCAGGATGCGATAGGCTTGCATCGTCACCAAAGAACGCGCGTTCTCAGGCAAAAGTATCTTTTCCAGTTGGCTGCGTAACTCCCGCTCCCAGGCATCATAAAGCGTTGCCGCGATGGAATTTTTTTCCAATTGAAAATCCCATTGCAACAATTGTTGGCGCGCCCATTCCGCACTGGTATCCGCACAGGGCAAATTGCGCAACAAAGGCACCAGATTACGCGCTGGAATGGACAAATAATCCGTTTGTAAGTTCATAAAATCCTGGAGAGTATGCCGACGCCCTGTGCTCAATACCTCCGCACAGCGATCGCCCCGAAAAGGATCTGACCATTTGTACCCGATCGTTTCCCAGTGTTGGTAATCATTGGGTGTGACGTTTTCATTGGCCGTAGCCCAAAATCCCTGCTCAGGGTTCAATACACCGGGTCGTTCCAAAATGGGCAAATAGCCGTCCCATTCGTAGCGGCCATCGCCGGGCACAGGCACCAAACCGCTGTGTTGCCGGCGGATCGGCGTAATACCCACCGCTTGCCAACCGATATTCCCAGCTCGGTCAGCCCAAATCATGTTTTCAGCGGGAATGTGGCTGTATTGACAAGCCAGACGAAATTCCTGCCAGTTTTTGGCCTGCCCCATACGCAAACTGGCCAAGTAAGGTGCCCCGCCCACTTCCAACCAGGCACAGCGAACGGCACAGGCCGTTTTTAATGCCCGATCTTCGTGTACTACCGGGCCGTGATGGGTGTATTTGTGTTCCACAATCACGGGAGCTTTGCCTTTCACCCGGATGGTGTCTTTAATGATGCGCATGCTCCGCCATTCGGTGCCAACTTTGTACAAGTTGGGGTTGTTCGGATGGGTTTCGTATACATACATGTCTTCAGCGTCGGTCGCAAAGATGGTCAAGCCCCAGGCGCCGTATTCATTGTGGCCGATCGAGATACCGGGGATTACCGGTTCACCGCCTCCAATCACGTTCCAGCCCGGTCCCACCAAATGCGTCATGTAGCGCAAAGAAGGCGTAGAAATTGCCCGATGGGGATCATTGGCCAACATAGGGAAGCCACTTTGGGTAAGTTTGCCGCTGACAATCCAGTTGTTGCTGCCTACATTGGAACTGCGATCAGCCTGGGCTGCGAGGTATTCCTGGGTTTCCAAGGCTGCGAGATCGGAGTAATCTTGTAGATTGGGATTGCGGATGGCTCCGATTAAATCTTCAGGTTTAAAACTGAGCGGTTTGCGGAAAGCGCTGTACAATTTGAGGAGATCCTGCTGAAAAAGGGCCGCTGGAATTTTGGGGTCCAGCCGCAAATCGGGCTCCTTGGGATGAAACCATTGTAGTGCTTTCAATTTATCCTCGCCAAGGAGGGCAATCGCCCGGGCATTGTTCAATTCGTCGGTGACATTTTCCAACAGACCTTGATGGCGAGAGATGACAATTTCAGGCGTCCACAAGCCGGGTTTGATGCCTAGGAGTTTGAACTCCAGGGGTAATAAGTCCGGTCTGGCTTGAGTTTGAACAATCCAGGCATTCACACCGGCTACAAATGCGGTAATGATCTGTTTGCCTCGGGGATGGTAATGCGCCATTTCCTGTTCCATGTCTCCACGGAAGCGAAAAAGTCGGGCACCTCGATCGCGATCCAGTTCCCTTTCGCCCAAAATTTCGGCTACGGTACCGGTTGCCTGCCTACGCCATAGTTCAAACTGAAACGTGCGGTCGCGGGCAGCGTAAAAACCTTGGGCAAAAAAGAGATCGTGTTCGGTTTGGGCGTAAATATGGGGCACACCCCATTGATCCGTGATGATTTCCACTGCTTGTTCCAGCTCAGGAAGTTTGAGTTGTTCCTGAGCCTGGATGGTGGTGGTAAGGGCTAAAAACAGGAGAAAAAAGATGCTGTATTTCATGCGGCTAAACTTGAGTACTAATCCTCAGTAAGTATAGCCAAAAAAGCAGAAATAGCAAATAATCTGGGGGCTACAGGAATTATTTTTTTGCCCCGAAGCCTTCTTCTGGCTAAGCAAGCCTTTGCGAATGGGATTTATTGGGTTTACCAACGTAGGCAAGTGCATATTTTGGTCGAAAACGTGCTTGGTGCTCGCTGTTGTAAATTTGGGGATTGTCGATGTCGATGTCCAATTCAAATTTGGAGGCATTGCGCAAGTTGATGTTGCCCAATTTTGTAGGTAGATCCGAACTTACGGTCCACTTACCGGCCTGAAAGTGGATGTACACCCTTTTTTCGATGTCGAAATATAAATTGTATTCAGGAAAATATACGTGTCTGGTTTTGACGCGAAAGCCATGTGCCGGGGCCCAGGGCGGTGGCCCCTGGCCATTACTTTTGCCTTGAGCAGCTATTTCAGTGCTCAAAACGAGGGCTAATAGGGCGCATAGGAGTAATTTATAGATCATATCTGCAATTTTATACATCAAAAACGACAGGATCGTGTGCTATTGTGTACCGAAGGTCCAAAATACTTGCATTGATGTATAAGGTTTCTCCACGCTGCACGGTTCCATAAGCCTCGTGAATGTGCCCGCACAAATGCACTTTGGGGGCAATGCGCTGGATCACCGGGAGCAAATCTTCACAACCGACCAGCTGGCCACTCGCTACCCGGTCGTGGATGCCAAAAACCGGTCCGTGGGTAATGACGATGTCGCTGTCCGCAGGGATCAAGTCCCAGTGTTTTTGGATCGCTGGCCCCCTTTGGCGGTTAAAAGCCCAATCGTAGAACCAGGGTTGAATGGGAGAACCCCAGATTTTGATGCCCTCAATTTCTACGCCAGAATCGTTCAGATAAATCAGGTTGTCAGGAATCAAGGCTTGAATTTCAGCAGGGGATGCATTTTCAAAAAAGAAATCGTGATTGCCCGCAATGAATATTTTGTAGGCATAATCCAGATTGGAAAACCAGTCCAAAAAACGTTCTATTTCTGTTTTTAAACCACGTGAAGACACATCGCCAGCGTGCAAAATCACATCGCCAGGAGGCAAGTCAAACTGGTGTTTGCCATGGGTATCGGAAATGGCTACAAAACGCATCGTTTTTTAATTTAAGCTGAGCAAAAAGGCCATACTATCCACCCCATCAGGATAATCCCAAAGGGCCGGCTCCTGGGATTTTCCAAAGGAGAAAGTTTTGGCTTTTAATACATTGGGTTGCGCAATGATGCACTGGATTGCTTCGGCGTGGCGCTCTAGTTCACGTTCCACCGCCTCCAGCGAATCGTAAAATTCGTAGTGGAGAGAAGCGATCCGCGAATGCAGAGAAGGCTCTTCGATCATCAAGATGCAGCCATTGGCCTGGTATTGCACTTTATTGAGGATGTACAGCGCAAAATTGTAGTCAAAGTTGTTCTTGTATTTTTGGTGCAAAATGATGTCGCGGTATTCGTGTAAAGCTTCCAAAAGGGAAACAAAATCATAGCCTCTGGGCAAGTACAATTTGGCCACATTGCGGCAACCCAATCCAAAATAACGGAAGACATCGTGCCCCAATTCATGCAGATCGTCCGTGCTTTCGTTGCCCGTTAGTACGGCCACCCCATTACGGTTCTTACGGATGATATTGGGGTATTTGCTGAAATAAGATTCGAAATAACGCGCCGAATTGTTGCTCCCCGTAGCGATAACGGCGTCCATTTCCAGGAGTCGCTCAGTGATTTCAAAATAGGCCGCCGTTGCCGGGTCTATTTTTTCCAAAATCTTCAACAAATAAGGCAGAAGGTAGGGGTCTTTTTCCGACAGTTTAATCTTGGCCTTGTGCCCAGCGACAAACACACACAATACATCGTGGAAGCCGACCAGGGGCAAGTTGCCCGCCATGACCAGGCCCACCGTTTTCATCGCGGTTTCAGTGGGGATGGAATAGCGGCTCAGCCATTCTTCTAAAGCAGCCGCAGCTAAAAACTCCTCAGCAATGGCAGCGATGGCCCGCTCCTGGTTTTCGGCGGTGAACCAGGGATTGTGGTGCGAGGTGCGGTGGATGATGGCTTTGAGGTAGTCGTCTTCGCCGCGTAGGTGTTCACCTAATGTAATTACTGCTTGTATACGTTGTGAAAGCGTCATCTTTTTTGGATTCTTTCGGCCAACCCGAGATGATCCTCGTGTATCTGCCTGTATCTTTCTTTCCCACGAATGAATTCGTGGGCTGGTTTCTGTGTGCCTGCCCACGGATTTATCCGTGGGAGGCTACTCTATGCATCAACCCACGAATTTATTCGTGGGAGTTTCGTGTGAGTTTCGTGGGAGTTAGCGAAGCTAAAGCTGACTCATGTTCCCCTTCGCCGAAGACTTCCGGCCTTCCAGGTACACCCGCCATTGCTCCAATGCAGCCTTAAAATCCTCGGGTAATTCAGAGTCAAAGTGCATGAATTGATTGGTGCGGGGATGAACGAAACCCAGGGACTTGGCATGCAGAGCGTGCCGAGGCAGGATGTCGAACATATGGTCAACAAAGGTTTTGTATTTGCTAAATACGGTGCCTTTGCGGATCTCGTCGCCACCATACTTTTCATCGTTAAATAGAGTATTGCCGAGGTATTTCATGTGCACCCGGATTTGGTGCGTGCGCCCCGTTTCCAGAGTACACTTGATCAAACTCACGTAATACAAACGTTCGAGCACCTCGTAATGCGTCACCGCCCATTTGCCTTGATCACCTTCCGGAAACACGGTAAAATCCTTGCGAAAGCGGGGATGCCGGCCTACGTGGGCATTGATGGTACCCTTATCTTCTTCGGGTTCACCCCAAACCAGGGCGTAATAAGTCCGTTCGATGGTGTGGTAAAAAAATTGCTTGGCCAAATGGCTGAGCGCAAATTCGTTTTTGGCAACCACCAAAAGGCCGGTGGTGTTTTTATCAATACGGTGTACCAACCCCACTCGTTCCTGAAAATTGCCACTTGACAATTGGTTGGGATCCAGTTTGAGGTGATACGCCAGGGCATTCACGAGGGTGCCCCGGAAGTGCCCAACTCCTGGGTGTACAACCAAGCCCGGAGGCTTATTCACCACCAGCAAATCCTCGTCTTCGTAGATCACCGTAAGCGGAATATTCTGCGGAACGATGCGGTACTTGTCCGTCGTGGACTTGGGCAAAATCAGGGTGATTTTTTGCCCGGGTTTGATCTTGAAATTGGGTTTGATCTCTTGGTCATTGACCAGCACTGCTCCCGTTTTGATGGCGTTTTGTACCCGATTGCGGGATACATCCCCGATTCGGTCCATCACAAATTTATCTATCCGCAAAGGTGATTGCTTTGCATCAACCTCAATGATCCGATGTTCGTAAAATTCGTCGCTGAGGTTGTCGGAATACTGATGATTGTTGTCTTCTAGTTCAATTGGTTCCTGTTCCATTATTCCGACTCTTGTCTATTTAGCTGGTAAAGGTACGCTTAAGTGAGCACACCTACAAACCCTCGGCGGAGAGAATGGCTGCTATAACGCGATTTACATTTTCCTTTTACACATAGATATTTATTTTTTCCTCAAACGTTACAAACCAAACTAGGCCAATCCGACGTTCTTTTTGCAAAATGAGTTTTATGAACCGAATAAGTGTCAGCCTGGTATGTGGTTTGGGATTATTGATATTCAACAATTTACACGCACAAAATCCCACTCCTCCAATAAATCAAGACATCAACTTACGCAGTACCCAAGCCGCCGCTTTTGGGGTGCAAGATCAAAGACTGATCGACATGATGATGCCCTTCGTAAAAGGGGTCGGTCGGGCAAACAGTTTGGATAACCTCCGCGAACAAAGTGTAAAACCCTTCATGATGCCTGTGCGGGAGATCGAACAAGTAGGCACCGAAATGAGTTACACCCTGGCCGCATGCCTGGAATTTTACTTTAATCAGGACAACAATTATAAAATCAACCTCAGCCCCGATTTCATCACCCTCAATTTGTTGGGGCAAAACCGGGCGCTGCAATTCAAGGACGCCTTTCAATTTTTGTCCCAAAATGGCACCGTTGATTCGGCTATTTTACCCTATGGTTCGCAAAAGTTGACCAATGCGGTATACAATGCCAGCAAGTTTCGCATCACCAATTACCTGCACGTATTCACCCCTTTGACCAAGTCGCTGCAAAAAATCTTTGAACTGCGTAAGGCTCTGGTACGTGGAAATCCGGTCATTGTGGAGTTCAATGCCGATCCTAGTCTACTGCAAGCCAACGGTAAGGACATTTGGGTACCAACTGGAGCACCGTCACAAGTTTACCCCATGGCAGTGGTGAGTTTTAATGAGGACAAAAGGATGATCGAATTGATGAGCCCTTGGGGAAGTGACTGGGGTCGTGCGGGTTACATTTGGATTTCGTACGAGCACTTTGGGCAATTGGCACAAAACGGATTTGTGGTGCTGCCGGTTGGGCAATAGACATTGGGTCAACGCCTGTAGAGACGCACGGCCGTGTGTCTCTACAAAAAGCCAAGGTGTCAGGAATGCGCACTTTGGCTTTTTATGTAAAAATTTAACACATAAAATACGGCATCATATAAAAAATCACTTTACTTTTACGGATACAAAGTCTTGCCCATCAATTAGTCTAAGGAAGTATTTATACACTTTATAATTCCATTAAAATGTTGACCCGACCCATATTCAGGCTAGCCCTTTTTGTCGTGGCTTTTTCACTTTCTATTCTTTGTTTAAAAGCACAAACCGATTGCAATTGTAATCAATATCCCATTTTGCAAGTAAAATCAAAATGCTATTTTGTTTTGAGCAAAGCAGATTTGGGCATCACCAAATGCACAGATTCTTACATCGTTGTTCAGGATGGAAAAACCAAAAATCGGGACACCATTGATACCCCCGGTACATTTGATTACAACCTTTTTTCAAAAGATGGCCGCCTATTGTGCATTGGCAAAGTAATCGCGATAGGGGCTTATGGGCCACAATTGGATTCGGTACAATTTTCGAAGGACACAATACCTTTTACCATAAATTTCGATAAATTGTACTGCCAATCGATTGGTTTACTAGGTACAAATGCCTCTCCAAAATCCTGCTACACATTTCGTTATACTGCCGATGGCAAACTGATCGAAAATGATTTCGTTGCAGATACCGTTCCCAATCTTGGGCTTCCTTTTTTTAGCATGGGCTGTCATGCTCCTACTCCATGTGGAATCATTGCCAGAATTGATGATCAAATTGAATACCCCGATTGTAAAACCAGTCTGAAATCAGGCTTGTTTGCAACGGTCAAAAGAACCTGGTTTGCCAGAGCTTGTATCAACCAGCCAGAAACCCCATTTGCCACTCAGAATATTCCTATCCGACGACCTACCAAAAAAGACCTGCAATGGAGTGTTCCCATTTTTAAAGCCAAAGAATTGACTGTACAATACGGCGATTGCACCTTGGATAAAAGCCAAATCCCGCTTGAATCAATTATCCCTGTTGTAGGGAAGGATCAGGCCAAAATGAATGGTCCGGTATTGGGTTTGAACCTTAGTTATGCGCTAAATGAAAAAATCGATACGGTTTGCAACAAAACGGGCTTGAAATTGCGCAGGACCTACCTCATTTATGATGAATGTAAAGATCAAGTGATCGACACATTTACGGTGAATTTCGTTCCAGGGACATCTACTAAAGAATCGATCTTGGCAAATGATGCTGTGGTCAGGGTCAATTTGCCAAAGGATATTTGTTTTCTAAAAATTCCCAATCGAATCGACGCCATTAAAAAGCTGTTGAACTTGACCATCAATTCAAATTGTCCCATTTCATTCCTCAATTGGAGGGTGGTAGCATTCAGTGTGCCTGGACAAGGTAATTTTTTCACCCCCACCGAAGTTAAACCCAACAACGACTCCTTGCGCATTATTGCAGGAAAATACAAGATCTATTTCACGATGGTGGATAGTTGTCAAAATTTGTATACCAAAACGATTGATTTTTCAGTAAAAGAACCCGGAACACTGGTGGTGACCTGTCCAGCGCCATTTGGCGTCAATTTGATTCCTCTTGAAGGGTTTTTTCTGAGAAGAGGCGTTTATGCCAAGACGGATCGACAGGCTTGTGGTGTGAATGGTTATTTGCGCAGAATCGTTTCTCCTGAATGTGTCTATCAATATCTGACCACAGAATACAATTTTGATCGAGATTTGGATATTTTGGAACATTTTGAATTGATCAAAACAGGCCCATTTGCCGGCCAATACTATACGCCCTGGGCCGATTTTCTAATAGCCTTTAGCTGCGACAACAATAAAAGGGTTTATTACGAAACACTTCTCGTTTCTGGAAGTGGCAAGGAGGGCATTTGTTCTAGTTATTTTGATGTTGGTTCTCCTACCAATTTATCAGCAAAAATTGAAGTGGATAAGGTGGTGGCTAAACCCGGCAAGAGCACCTGTGTTCCCTTCCGGGTAAGTGGATTTAACGAAATGATTGCCGTACAATTTACTGCCAAATTTGATCCAAGTGCCCTTTCCTTCGATTCCATTCATTTACCCGCTCATGGTATCTCTGTTTTACACTCCAAACCTGGAAAAACCACCGACCACATCATTTTTTCCTGGGTCTACAATGGCACAAAGACCGCCTCTTTAAACAATCAGGCTATTCTGCTGGAAGTTTGTTTTAGTCCCAAAATCCTAGGCACCAGCATAATCTGGGTAGACAGCACCGCTACCCTAGAATGGATTGACCGGACGGAGGGCAATTACAAGATAAAAACTCAGGCAGGTGAATTTCAAGTGCTTAAACCGGGCGATTATCAAACGCCCATCCGGCAAATCCAAAATTCTAGCCCCTTGGAAAGTCAAACAGATAAACAAAAAATTCCCGACATCAAGGTATTCCCTAATCCAAGCCAAGATCAAGTCTACATAAGTTTGCCCGCATCCTGGGCTCCACAAGGCAAAATTGTATTGAAAGACTTACAAGGACGGGTGCTCATGCGCCAGGAAATCACTACAGCGATTAGCACGCTCAACTTACCGGAGCAAGTGCCTAATGGGATTCATTTATTAGAAGTGCAAAGCCAAAATCAAGTCTGGACGCAACGCTTGGTAGTGCTCAAACCATAAGTTCACGCTTGCGAAACTCCACCGGCGACATTCCAACCAGCTGCTTAAAAGTGGTATTGAATGTCGTCTTGGAGTTGAAGCCTGCCTCAAAACCAATTGCCAGAATGGTAAGGTGTTCCAGTTTTGGATCACTCAACAAACGTTTGCTTTCTTCAATGCGGTAGGTATTGATGAATTGGTAAAAATTGCGCTCAAACCCTTGATTGATCAGGTGGGAAAGTTCATGGGTGCTGCAATGCATCAGTTGAGCCAATTTGGGCAAACTGAGTTCGGGATCGAGGTAAGGTTTTTCACTTTCCATTAAGCGCAGTAGTTGCCCCTTTTGAACCTCGTCAACAGCTGAAGGGATTGAATTGATCACCTGTTTTTCCTGAATAATTGCTGCAATTTCCACCAACTCTTGTGCAGCAAAAGGATAAATCTCTTTTTGTTGAATGACATAAAAACCCAGGTAAAAGGTACCCAACCAATAAATCCAGCTCATTTTTCCATCCAAAAAATTGGTATAAAAAATGATTTCAATTATCCAAAAAAGCAGCAATATGGCAACACCGTTCAAAAAATAGATGAACCACTGTAAATTTGTACCATCCTGAATTGAGCTCACTTTTTTCAGGTTTCGCTGATGCTGGAGAATCTGTCGGTAACTCAAAACCATGTAAACCACACATTGCAAAAAAATCAAAGCAAAAACAGCTATACCAACGGGTCCTAACACCTGCCCCTGTTCTTCCAAGACTTTAAGTAAAGCCAACTTTTCTGCTTTAGATTCTAAAAAATCTGGGATGCTCAACAGAAAAATCAGGTAGCAGGGCATAAAATGCCATAGGCTCCGCTTGTTAAATTGCCGACTGGGCTGTACAAAATGAAAAGTTGCCCAGTAAAAGGCGGGTGCGACGCCAAACAAAAAAGGGTCTAAGACATTGTAAAAATGTGGATACTGGAAATAAGTCCGCGAAATAACTAACGCATCACCGAGTTGCAAAAATCCTACAAAAATAACGAAGGCCGCCAACCAACGATTGGCCAACCGATTGGTCGTTCGTCCCTTTACAAGCAATACAAAGGCCAAATAAAAAAAACTACTCGCGCTGATGGCATTGATGAGCATAAGGATTTCTGGTCAAATGAATTTCAAAAGTAAAACCCATTCGACCAGAAAAGATATTTCCTTGACAGATTTAACGCAGCAATAACAATAGATCGTTGTTCAAAGCGGTACGCGCCTCCGTCTCAGCTTTACTGCTTGCATTGTAGCTGTTGTAACAAACCACCAGTACCAACTTTTTCTCTTTGTCCAAGATCAAGCTGCAATTAAAGCCCCCGGTTCCACCATCGTGAAACAACAATGTTCCCGTTTTATCCGCAGTTTTTAATTGGTGCCAACCCAAACATACTTCGACCACATCAGTCAGGTTTTTGGCGTTTTTAAGTGTAGACACCTGAGCAATGCTCATGGCCCGACCGAGTGGGGTATTGGGTGGGTTGATACAAGCAGCCCCGTATTTGAGCAGGTCGCTGGTGGTCGATCGCAGTACACCCGCGCCGTCCAAGGCACCCAGGCTTTCCCAAAAGTCCACTTTTTTGCCGCCCCGGTGGCCATCGGCCATGCGGATTTTTTCCTCAGCACTCAATTGGGCTTTGGTCTCAAAAAGGCCCAATGGTTCACACATTTTAGTGCGCAGGTAATCACCATAAGTCGTTTTGTTTTCTCTCGCCAAAATTGTCCCCGCCAAGCCCATGGCGGTGTTGGAATACTCGTAAGTCGTGCCAGGCGTAGCGTTCAATTTTCCTTTTTCCAAATAATCGAACAACTTCGCTTCGCTGTACCGGGCAAGCTCCTTTGCATCATCGTTCAGCAACAAATTCAGGTTGCTGGGGAAATAGGCCAGGCCTGAAGAGTGGTTCAGCATCTGTTTAAAATTGACGGCTACCCCACCCTTGCTCAAAGTCGGAACTGAACTGGGTAAAAAAGGCTGAATCGGACTCTCCAAACTCAGTCCTTTTTCATTCAGCCATTGCACCATCGCCGCAGCGGTGAAGGTTTTGGTGATGGAGCCGATTTCAAAAAAGGTATGGGCATCCGGGACTTGTTTGCCCCCTTTTTTGATTTCCCCGTAGCCATAGGTGCTACTTTTTCCATCTTTCCAAAATCCCACCGTCATCCCCACCGTATTGAGGGCATTGCGGTGCTTTTGCACCAAAGCGTCGATGTCTTTGTCCAATTGGCTGGACAAGGGGTTGGTGCTCAACTCAGCGGGAGCGATGGGGTCTTTGGTGCAGCCCAGGATCGATCCAGCGACCAATAGACTCATTACAATTGCATTTTTCATGTCGGATGTATTTTTCGACAAAAGAAGCCGCAATTGCTGGCCGGAGTGTTCGGATGGATCGAAGCGAACGTTAAAGAAAAGCTAAAGCATGTTTTTTGTAAAAGGTTAAAGTTCATTTCTCAAACTCCACAATGTGCTCCGAACGATACGCCCCCAAATCGGAATACTTAAAAAACAAACGCGCCCGTTTGCCCAGTCGCAAACAAGTGTTTTTGTTGGCAATGTCCTCTGGAGTGTTCATCGGCTGCAAGGAAGGGTACCACAGGATATGCCCCGGGCGTTTGAGCAACAATTTGGGTTTGCTCCATTTTTGGGAATTGTCCCCTTTGCTCAAATCTTGATTGGTATTGAAGGAGATGAACAGTTCATCGCCCTGCCAGGAGGGGCCTTCCACCTTGCCCATCAGCATCACCCAACAATTGAGGTAAGTATTCCAACTCACCGAAGGGCCCCAGTGGAACTGGCCTTTGGGCGAGGAAGCCGGTCCACCACCCGCCTCGCGGGGTATTTGTAGGGAAGCTACTGGCGCTCCAATGCCATTGTGTGGCCGCGTAAATGCCTGGCCATCCCAACGTTTGGCTTTGCCCACCGGATTGTCCAAATCGCTCAACTTGATGCGGGCCACGCTGATGCACTGGCCGCTCCATTCTTTGGTAGGTTCGTACGTCGTGGAATCGTATACCCCCGGAAAGCCGTATTCGCCATAAAACAAATACAAATAATCGCCACTTGCGACCGCCGATGGGTCCCCTACTCCACCCGCAAAGGTATTCGAGGTATTGAATGGCTTGAGGATCATGCGGGGCTGCAAGTCTTCGAGGAACAAGCCGCGATTGTCCCAACTGCGCCCCCCATCCAGCGATTTCATGATGCCAATGCGGCAGACCGCAGCGGGTGAGGTCGGGCCAGTAAGGCCACGTGGCCAGCGATAATTGATATAGCCTTCGCCCGTAGCGGAATCATAAGGCAGGGTTTGGGGGTAGTTTTCGTTGTGGTACACGGCGTAAAGCGTCCGACCACTGGGATCTTTGGCATCCTGATATACGGTTTCAAACCAGGCCGCACCGTGCAGTCCTGGTGTGCCAATGGGTGCATTTTTGGGCATCCGAGGCTCGGTGAAGTCTTCTTTTTTGCTGCTGAATACCTCGTCGGCATTGCGACCACTGGCAAATTTCAGGTCGCGGGCATCGCCCCAGAGCGGGTCTTCGCCATATTTGCCGGGAAAGATGCGGAAGGTATCGCCAATCCAGGCCTCAGCCATGTTGCAATCCACAAAGGAATTGAAATAAAAGGTATCGGCGGCAAGGAGTTTGAATTGGGGCTCAGCGGCGCTTTCTTTGGGCACGGGGATACAACTTTCGGCCAAAAAAATGCTCAACAGCAGCAATACTGCTGCTTGGTGGAGGAGGGTAAACTTGCGCATGGTGTAGGTTTTCTGATTTTTAGAAAACTAAGGAATGTGGGTTGGATGAGCAAGAATCCGCGCGGTATTTTTTGCGAGAATTTTGGAGGGTAGTGAGCATCTAAGGTAGAGACGCACGGCCGTGCGTCTCTACGTTTGGCAATGTCTGAGGTTTCTACACAGCCCAAACCCCATCCTCCCCCATCACCCGCTCCAACATCCCCAACAAAAAATCCGCCTGTGTCTTCCCAAACACCATCGGCGGCTTAATTTTCAACACATTGTGATCCGGTCCATCGGTGCTCATCAAGATGCCCAGGGTGCGCATCCGGTTGGCGATGTAGCTTGTGGCAGCGGCAGCAGGCATTTTAGCCACTGGATCGCTGACCAGCTCAATGCCCAGAAAAAGGCCGCTACCCCGCACATCCCCGATGAGCGGAAAACGGGAGCTCAATTCCGTTAAGCCTTGTTTCAGGTACGCTCCCGTTTGTAGTGCATTGGCCTGCAAACCCTCCTCCTTGATCACCTTGAGCACTTCCAACCCGATGGCGCAAGAGACCGGATTGCCCCCAAACGTATTGAAATACTCCATCCCGTTGGCAAAAGCATCCGCCACCGCACGGGTACACAAGACTGCTCCCAGAGGATGGCCATTACCGATGGGTTTGCCAATCGTGACAATATCCGGCACTACACCCTGCGCTTCAAAAGCCCAAAAATGATCACCGGGTCGGCCACAGCCCGTTTGTACCTCATCGGCAATGCACAGCCCCCCCGCAGCGCGCACCTGTGCGTATACCTGCGCGAGGTAGCCAGGCGGGAGGGGGATTTGCCCACCACAACTCACGATGGTTTCCGCCAAAAAAGCGGCGGGTTTGCGGCCACGGCTTTGCAATTCTTGGATGACCTGTTCAACATGCACTGCGTATTGCCGAGCACTTTCCGGCGTATTCCCCCGGTACAAACCCCGATAAGTATCCGGCAAGGGCACAATGTGTACCTCAGGCGAGGCACCCTTGCCCCCCGGCCCGTCAAACTTGTAGGAACTCACCTCCACGCAGGCATTGGTATTGCCGTGGTAACCCACTTGTAGGGCGATGGTGTCTTTTTGGTTGGTATAGGTTTTGGCCAAACGTAAGGCCAGTTCATTCGCTTCACTGCCACTGTTGACAAAAAAGGCCACTTCCAGCGGCGCAGGTGCGGTAGCCAACAATGCCTCGGCAAATTGGGTAATCAGGGGATGCAAATAGCGGGTATTCGTATTGAGCACGGCCATTTGGCGTTGCCCGGCACGCACTACTCGCGGGTGCTCATGCCCTACGTGCGCGACGTTGTTGACCGTATCCAAATAACGCCGCCCGCTGTGATCGTACAAATAAGCGCCTACTCCGCGCTGCATGTAGAGGGGATGGGTATAGGAAATGCTCAGATTGGGCGAAAGTAGTTTTTTGCGTTGACCTAACATTTCATCAACGGTGGTTTCTACCGCAACTGGCGAGGGCGTACCCGCGACCAAATACCAAGGATCAGGGCAAATGCCCGTCCAAACCGCCCTTTGGCTTGGAAAGGCTACCCCCGGAAAATCTCCCTGTTTGTCCAGCATGTCCAACATCACCTGAAAATGCAGGTGAGGCGACCAATTGCCGTTTTCCGGCATGGGGCCCATCCAGCAAAGTTGTTCCCCTTTGGCGATGGGTTTGCCCACATACAAACCCTCCAATGAGGTTCGGCTCAAGTGCCCATATAGCGT
>JAIXOO010000235.1 GCA_027486765.1 Saprospiraceae bacterium | reverse complement strand
TCGATTGAGGACAAAATCAACCGCTTTGCGGACAAGGATCGGCATCAGTTGTTTGTGGAACCCGAAGGTTGGGATACCTGCGAAATTTACGTCAACGGCTTTTCTTCTTCCCTGCCAGAAGACGTGCAATACAAGGCACTGCGCCTGATTCCGGGTTTTGAAAACGCCAAAATGTTTCGGCCCGGTTACGCCATTGAATACGATTATTTTCCACCGACGCAGCTGGAATTGACCCTGGAGACACGGTTGGTGAAAAACCTGTTTTTTGCCGGACAAATCAACGGTACCACGGGTTACGAAGAAGCCGCCTGCCAGGGCATGATGGCGGGATTCAACGCCCATTTGGCCATCCAGGAAGAGGAGCCGCTGATCATCAAACGTTCGGAAGGTTACATCGGCGTACTCATCGACGACCTGGTGAACAAAGGAACGCAGGAACCCTACCGCATGTTCACCTCCCGGGCAGAATACCGCATTTTGCTGCGCCAGGACAACGCCGATCTGCGCCTCACACCATTGGCGCACAAACTCGGGGTAATCGGCGCGGAAGAGCGGATGGAAAAGGTGCTGGTTAAAAAAGCTGCTGCTGAGGCCATCGAGCGCTTCCTGGAAGACTACAGCATTGCCCCGGAGCAAATCAACCAATATCTGGAGTCGAAGGAGAGTGCTGCCACCCGCCAAAAGGTGAAACTGGCGACCATTTTGCTGCGCCCGAACATCAATTTGGACGAAATGCGCAGCGTTGTGCCCGATCTGGATCAATTCCTGCAAAACCACGAGCAGGGCAACATTGAACTGGCCGAAATCAATATGAAATACGAAGGCTACATCCGCAAGGAGCAAGAGCTGGTGGATAAAATGAATCGTCTGGAGGAAGTGAAATTGTGGGAGACTTTGGATTACCACACGCTGTATTCCTTGTCCAAAGAAGCCCGGGAAAAATTGACGCGGATGCGCCCGCGCACGATCGGGCAGGCCAGCCGGATCAGCGGGATTACACCGTCGGATATTTCCGTGTTGTTGGTGCACATGGGCCGGTAGGGGCAACCCTTGCGGTTGCCCTACAACGCCAGAGGCAACCGATAAAGGGCACCCGCAAGGGGCGCCCCAACAACGCCGGAGGCACGCAATAAAGGGCACCCGCAAGGGTTGCCCCAACGAGGAGATTTTTCATTAAATAAAAATACCGTTATGTATCCAATGCTTGTACACTCCCATTCTGGCTTGCGCTGGGCGGTTTTATTGCTGTTGTTGGCCGCCATTTTTAATGCCGGAACCAAGATGGGAGGCAAAGCCAGTTATACCGATAAAGACAAAAAACTGGGTTTGTTTGCCTTGATTTTTACCCATTTGCAATTGGTGATTGGCTTTATTTTGTATTTCATCAGCCCCAAGGTAGTTTCCATGGGTGAAGCGATGGGCGACAAAGTTCTGCGCTTTTATGCCGTAGAGCACCTAACCATCATGATCATCGGGATTGCTCTGATTACCATTGGTTACGCCCGTGCCAAGCGCAGCGCGAGTGACGCAGGTAAATTCAAGACCACTTTCTGGTTTTACCTCTTAGGGCTTTTGGCCATTTTAGCAGGTATTCCCTGGCCGTTTATGGGTTACGGAAGTGCTTGGTTTTAACCGAAACTGAATAAGAATTTTATTGATTGAAACAGGGCATCTTGGGCTAAGCACCAGGATGCCCTGGCTCGTTTTTGTACAATGGTCAACTATTTTTTGATTCCCCCTGTTTAAAAAAAGTAGCTATCTTGGCGAACAAAAACAGCAAATAAATCTTGATGAAGCATTTCGTCGCTTTCTTCTTCTTCACCATTATGATCCTGAATGCAATGCTACCCTTGGTGGAGCAGTTGCAGCTCAAGGACTTGTGTGAACTAGTCGAAGCAGGAGCAGATGACGCGGACGACGAAAATAAGAGTGAAAAAGAAACTGAAAAAGAAACTGAAAAAGAGGGCGAGAAAGAACAAGAATCAGACAAAAAACCAATCACCTTATCGGCCTACTTGTTGGTCAGACATGCCGCCTACCAACTCGAACAGTTCAATCGATCAATATTTCCTTTAAACGAATTGCCTGAATCCGAGCTTTACACCTCACTTCTCGAATTACCTCCCGAGGCTTAAGTCACGCCTCAATTTCCAATTATTGTTTTAATCTAAAACTCCTATTTAGGTGGCATTGTAGCCACCATCTATTTCAAACGTGCCCTGCACGTCAAATCTTGCTTGCAACATGAGTGATAAATCAATGTATTTCAAAACGGACATCCTGTCTGGAGCGGTCGTATTTTTAGTCGCGCTGCCTTTGTGCCTAGGCATTGCATTAGCTAGTGGTGCTCCACTTTTTGCGGGCATCATCTCGGGTGTTATTGGTGGTATTGTTGTGGGTATTCTCAGCAAATCCCAATTGAGCGTTTCTGGCCCGGCGGCAGGACTTACTGCGATTGTATTGGCGGCAATTGGGACTTTGGGCTCCTATCAAACCTTCCTGGTGGCGGTGGTTTTGGCAGGTGCCATTCAAATTGTATTGGGGTTGGTTAAAGCAGGTACCATTTCCAACTACTTTCCATCCAATGTGATTGAGGGAATGTTGACCGCCATTGGCGTCATCATTATCCTCAAACAGCTGCCTCATGCCGTTGGGTATGATGTTGACAATGAAGGCGATTTCTTTTTTATTGAAAAAACTACGGGGCACAATACCTTTTCAGCCCTGATTGACGCGGTCAACTATTCACACCTGGGAGCGATCACCGTTACGCTGGTGTCCCTGGCCATTTTGATTGCCTTCACTAAGATCGATTTTCTGAAAAAATTGAAGGTGGTCCCGGGAGCGCTTGTCGTAGTGGTCGTAGGCGTATTGATCAATGAATTTTTTAAGGCATCTGGCTCTAGCCTGGCCATCAGCCAGGACCATTTGGTTAGTTTACCCGTGCCCAAATCTTTGAATGATTTTGTCGGACAGTTTTCCTTGCCCAATTTTGCGGAAATTGCTCGGCCCGATGTCTGGGTAGTAGCACTCACCATTGCAGTGGTAGCGAGCATTGAAACTTTGTTGTGCATTGAGGCATCTGATAAGTTGGATCCTTTGAAGCGCTACACGGATACCAACCGGGAGCTGTTGGCTCAAGGCACTGGTAACATCCTGAGTGGGCTGTTGGGTGGTTTGCCGATGACTTCGGTGATCGTGCGCACTTCTGCCAACATCAACTCGGGTGGGCGTACCAAAACGGCAGCCATTGCCCACGGCATCTTGCTCCTGCTTGCTGTTGTCACTATTCCCGCTATTCTCAACAAAATCCCCCTGGCCTGTTTGGCGGCGGTATTGCTGATGATTGGTTACAAGTTGGCCAGCCCATCGGTGTTCAAACACATGTGGAAAAGTGGCAAATACCAATTCATCCCTTTCGTCATCACGGTGGTGGCCGTAGTATTTACCGACTTGTTAGAAGGGGTGGCGATTGGTTTGGTGGTCAGTATTTTTTTCATTTTGAGAGCCAACCTGAAATTGGCTTATTTCTTCAAAAAAGAAGAGTACCACGAAGGTGAAGTCATTACCATGAAACTGGCCCAGGAGGTCTCCTTTTTGAACAAGGCGGCGATCAAACAAACCTTGAACCATTTGCCCAAAGGCAGCAAAGTGGTGATTGATGCCACCGATACTTTTTACATCGACCATGATGTAGTTCAGCTCGTAAAAGATTTCCTAAATATTGGCTCCAAGGATAAAAACATTCAAGTATCCTTAGTTGGATTCAAGGACGAATATACCATGGAATTTTCCAGCCATGTTTCGTCACACTAAAAAATGAAAAGACACATGAAAGCACATACTTCAGTAACGCAATCTTCGATTACTCCTGCCAAAGCCATTGAGTTTCTAAAGGAGGGCAACGAACGTTTTGTCAACAATCTAAAGGCCAACCGCGACTTGCTCCAGCAGGCCAATGAAACCCGCGATGGGCAATGGCCTTTTGCGGTAATTCTGAGCTGTATTGACAGTCGCACTTCGGCCGAGCTGATTTTTGACCAGGGTCTGGGCGACGTTTTTTCAATTCGCATCGCGGGCAATGTGGTCAATACTGACATCATCGGTAGTTTGGAGTTCGCCTGCAAAGTAGCGGGTTCAAAACTGATCGTGGTATTGGGCCATACCAAATGTGGCGCCATTAAGGGTGCTTGCGACCATGTGGAAATGGGCAACTTAACTGAATTGTTGTCCAAAATCCAGCCCGCCGTTTATGAAGAAGACCTCACCCTAGAAAAAGATAAGCGGAACTCCAAAAACCCGGAGTTTGTAGAAAATGTGGCCACCCTTAACATTCGCCGTTCGGTTAAAGCCATCGTTAACCGTAGCTATATTTTGGAACAAATGATCGAGGCGGGAGAGATTGCCATCATTGGGGCCAAGCACGATTTGGATACTGGGCATGTGGAGTTTTTGGAAGATACGCTGGTGTCTTGTAAAAGCGACGTCATGGCCCAGGTGGCTTGAGTCACGTTCTTTTGTTACAAGGGGCAATAAAAAAATAAGTGATCATTTTGCCCCACTACTAAGGCTCTGTTTTAAGTTAAACCAATAAAAAATCCGGCAGCTCGACTTCTTGTCGACTGCCGGACTTCATTCCCGTCCCTAAGGAAGGGGTTTCAAGCTTATTCCTTCAAAACTTCAATATTCTCTTTTAGCTGCGCCAACAAATCCCCGAACAATCTGCGATTCACCAATTTGGTAAACCACCAAAACAGCGGTGTCACCACCACCATACCCAACAACAGTGGTAGCATGAAGCTCTGGGTTTGTAGGATATCTACGATCCCCCGATCCGGGCGGATCAGCATATAAAGAAAGCCCAGCGCAAAAGACATTGGATAAATGAACCAGCCGAGAATGGCATCAATGCGGATGTTGTATTCGACGATTTGATAATAAGTTTGCAAGGTTTGTAACAAATTACCGTCCATGTCCACCGCCCTTCGTTGCAGTTGCCAAAGTTGCCAACCACTAAACAGGAGGGCCAGGCTATAGTACAACAAAATGCTAAGGGCAATGGGCAGTTTTTCGGGCTCATTCCAATTGTACCACATGAACCCCAGTGCCAGCAATAGATATACAATGACTGCGTAAAGCCTGAAACGAATGACCCGCTTTACCCCGGCGAGGGGTGCGCGCGAGCCATGCTGCAAGGCCTCCCTGATTTCAATTTCTGAAAGTGGAGGCGCGGCCAGATTGGTTTCCTGCAATTTATTCCATTCCTGCTGCAAATCCATAGTACGTTATATTTTGGAGTTAGTGGACGGGGCACTAGTCCAGTTTTTTAAACGTTGCACCACGCTTTGTTTGGCGCGGTGCAAACGTACAGTTGTGTTGTTTTTGTTCAGTCCGGTTACCTGGGCAATTTCCTCATTGTCATAGCCATCCAGATGGAGGGTAATGATCACGCGGTCGATTTCGTTCAATTGTTTGATGGCCAGCCACAACAGTTCGCTGTCCTCGGTATTGTGCCTGGTCGGTTCTGAAGCCAGGTCCAATTGGCTGGGCAATTCACTGATGGGCACCCGTTGCCTTCGGCGAAAAGTAAGCACTGTATTGAGGCTGATGCGGTACAACCAGGTGGAAAAAGCGGCCTCACCCTTGAAGCTGGCATAAGACTTCCAGGCCTGCAACAGGACTTCCTGATACAAGTCACGCCGATCCTCGGGGTGATCCACGTACAAGCGAATGACCTTATGGATGATTCCCGCGTTTTGTTGTACCAATTGTACAAATTCTTTTTCCACGCAAAAAAATTAACGCCGCTTTGTAATGTTTTAAGCTAAGAGAAGACAAGTTAATGAGTTGTCAATGAAAGTAAAAAATTACGACAACTGCCAAATTTTTGCGCGATTTGCAGTATCATTGAGCGTTAAATGCCAGAACCTATGCTCTTGAATTACATTCACTGGAATGCTTCTCCAGAAATTGTTTCGATTGGCCCCATTACCCTGCGTTGGTATGGATTGCTTTTTGCCTCCGGCTTTTTGCTCGGCTTATTCATTGTACGCAAGATGTTTTTGGCGGAAAAAGCCCCGGAAGAATGGCTGGACAAAGCCTTTGTATACATAGTCGTTGGTGCGGTAGTTGGAGCACGTTTGGGGCACGTCTTTTTTTACGACTGGCCTTATTACAGCCAACACCTCAATGAGATTCCACAGGTGTGGAAAGGTGGTTTGGCTAGTCATGGAGGTGCCATTGGGGTAATTTTGGCGCTGTGGATTTTTTCCAAACGGGTGTCTAAAAAATCATTGCTCTGGATTTTGGACAAGGTGGTGGTGCCTACGGCACTGGCAGGTTGTTTCATCCGCTTGGGCAATTTGATGAATTCTGAAATCCTGGGTAACCCAACTACCGCGAGCTGGGGCTTCGTCTTCGAGCGGGTGGATGGCCCCAACGGTTTGCCACGGCACCCGGTACAATTGTACGAGTCATTGAGCTATTTGATCAGTTTTTTTGTGCTGTATTATACGTACTGGCGCACTGAAAAACGCCACAAACCAGGCTACATGTTCGGTTTGTTCATGATTTTTATCTGGGGCATCCGGATTGTCATGGAGTTTTTCAAAACCAGCCAGGGTGGCTTTGAAACCGCATTTAATAATGTATTGTCTACTGGCCAGTTGCTCAGTATACCCTTCGTGTTGATTGGGGTATACTTTGTACTCAGGCCAGTGAAGGCAGCGTAATTGCGGATTGCAGATTGCGGATTTCGGTTGGAGCAAAGCACTAACCGAAATCCGAAATCCCGAAATCCGAAATCATCAAGATGAAGGACGTTCAAATTCTCCGCGTGTTTTTCCTGGGGGTGATGGCCATCATCGGGATCTTGTCTTTGCAGACATACTGGGTGGTCAATACCTGGAACATCAACGAGGAAGAATTCAATGGGCAAGTTCATCGGGCTCTGTACCGTGTAGCACAGGCTATTGCTGATACCAACGACATTATTCTGCCTGCCAGTAACCTCATCAAGCAACGCAGCGGCAATTATTATATCGTCAATACTGAAACGGAAATTAACCCTTCTTTACTGGAATTTTACTTGCAAAAAGAACTGGAGAAGCAACAATTGCGCATTGATTTTGAATACGCGGTTTTTGATTGCAGCAACCGCCAGATGGTATATGGCAACTATTGTGCCTATGGGCAGGATTGTAAATCTTCAAAGGCTGTACAACAGAATTTACCTTTCGATCACGAGTTTACCTACTACTTCGGTGTCCGTTTTCCTACGCGCAACAATTTCTTGTTTGGCAAAATGCAGATTGCATTGATCATGACCGGGATTTTGTTCATTACCGTCCTGTTTTTTGCGTATTCCTTGTGGGTGATTTTCCGGCAAAAACGTTTTTCGGAAATGCAGAAGGATTTCATCAACAACATGACGCATGAGTTCAAAACACCGCTTTCTACCATTCAAATCGCTGCCGACGTTTTTCTCAAACACGAAGAAGTACAAAAAGACCAGCGTCTGGTTCAATACGCAGGCATCATCAAGGAACAAAACTCCCGCCTCAACCAACAGGTAGAGCGGGTATTGGACATTGCCCGTTTTGAAAAAGACAATTTTGACTTGCACGAGGAATGGCTGGATTTGCCTGATTTGATGCAGACGGTTTGCAGTAGTGCACGTATACGCGTACAAGAGCGGGGCGGCACCCTGACGGTTAATCTGGCTGAAGACCTGGAACCCATCTGGGCCGACCGTTTCCATTTAACCAATCTACTGCACAGCCTGCTCGACAATGCCACCAAATACAGCAAAGAGGTGCCACAGATTGAATTATCCCTGGAAAGTATAGGCGCGTCCACCATGCAACTCAAAATACAAGACCAAGGCATTGGTATCGCGAAGGAATATCAATCCAAAATATTCGAAAAATTCTATCGTGTTCCTACTGGGAACGTACACAATGTCAAAGGATTTGGACTAGGTTTGTACTATGTACAGCGCATTTGTGTTGCACATGGCTGGAAAATCCGCTTACAAAGTGATGCTGGAGAAGGCACCTGTATGGCCATCCAAATTCCCAGAACCCATCCCAAAAACACACCCGTTTATGAAAGCGCACCTGCTGTACGTTGAAGACGACGCCAGTTTGAGTTTTGTGACCCGCGACAACCTGGAGATGAATGGGTACAAAATCACTTGCTGTATGGATGGCCGCGAGGCCATGGAAGTGGTCAAAAATGAACGTTTTGACCTTTGTATCCTGGATGTGATGCTACCCGAAGTGGATGGTTTTACCATTGCTAAGGAGATCCGCAAATACGACGCTGAAGTGCCCATCTTGTTCTTGAGTGCCAAATCGCTCAAAGAGGACCGCATCGAAGGCCTCCGCATCGGTGGGGATGATTACCTGACCAAACCCTTCAGCATCGAAGAACTGCTGCTGAAAGTGGAAATATTCCTGCGCCGCCGGCACATGGTGGCCCCGCAAATGCCCAAGCTGATCCGCATCGGGCAATACCTCTTTGACTATACCAACCTGACCCTGGAACAAAACGGAGAACTGCGCCGCCTCACCCAACGCGAAGCCGACTTACTGCGCTACCTGATGAGCAACCGTGGCCAGGTCATCCGCCGTTCGGCCATCCTGGAACAGATCTGGGGCGAAGACGATTATTTTTTGGGCAGAAGCCTGGATGTGTTTATTTCGCGTTTGCGCAAGTACTTGCAAAAGGATGAAGGGATCAAGATTGAGAATGTGCATGGGATTGGGTTTCAGTTTGTGTGCCCGGAGTAGGTTTCCCCAAAAAAACCTTAACTTACCCCAAATCCTCCATCATGTCGCAACTCCACTACCGCAACTGCAACCTTTGCGAAGCCATGTGTGGCCTTGAGATCAAACTCGAAAATGGCCAGATTACCAGCATTGCTGGCGACAAAAACGACCCTTTCAGCCGGGGCCACATTTGCCCCAAGGCGGTTGCCCTCAAAGACATTTACGAAGACCCCAATCGGCTCAAAACGCCGATGAAAAGAACCGCTCAGGGCTGGCAGGCCATTTCCTGGGCAGAAGCGATGGACACAGTAGTAGAAGGCATCCAATCCATTCAACAAAAATACGGCAACAATGCGGTAGCGCTTTACCAGGGCAACCCCTCGATCCACAACCTGGGCACTACGATGAACTCCCCGGCTTTTGCCAAATCCTTGCGCAGTAAAAACCTGTACTCCGCCACTTCTACCGATCAATTGCCGCATCATTATGCCTCCTGGCAGCTGTTTGGGCATCCTTTGCTGGTCCCCATTCCAGACATTGACCATACCCAGTTTATGCTGATCATTGGCGGCAATCCCATCGCTTCCAATGGCAGTATGATGACCGTGCCCGATGTAGCGCACCGCCTCAAAGCCATTCAAAAACGCGGCGGGAAAGTAGTCGTCATTGATCCCCGCTACACCGAAACAGCGGAAATAGCCGACGCGCACCATTTCATCAAACCCAATGCCGATGTGTTGCTGCTCTTGGCCATGATCCAGGTTTTGTTTGCTGAGCAAAAGGTGAACTTGAAGCAGCTCGCCGATTTTACCGATGGCGTTGCCGACATCCAACAAGCCTGCGCGGCGTATACCCCGGAGCGGGTGGCCAACGCTACCGGAATTCCTGCGGAAGCCATCCGGCAATTGGCTCGCGATTTTGCAGCAGCCGAAAGCGCAGTTTGTTATGGTCGGGTAGGAGTATCGACCCAGGTATATGGTGGACTTTGTCAGTGGCTAATCAATGTGTTGAACATCCTCACGGGCAACCTCGATCGAGTAGGTGGGGCCTTGTTCACCAAACCCGCTGTGGACTTCATTGCCCGTGGAAAATATGAGCAACGCTTCGCCCGCTGGCACTCCCGCGTGAGGGGCTTGCCCGAGGCACTAGGTGAATTACCCGTCGCTGCCCTGGCTGAAGAAATGCTGACTCCCGGAGAGGGCCAAATTCGTGCTTTGATCACCAGCTGCGGTAATCCCGTACTGTCCACACCCAACGGGACCCAACTGGAAAAAGCGCTGAGTGGCCTGGATTTTATGGTGAGTATCGACATTTACATCAATGAAACCAGTCGCCATGCGCACATCATTTTGCCACCAGCCACGGGCTTGGAAGTACCCCATTACGATCTGACTTTTCACGTATTGGCAGTGCGGAACACAGCGAAATATTCTCCGGCACTGTTTGAAAAAAGCCCGGGTGCCCGGCATGATTACGAAATTTATCAGGAATTGGCGCATCGCCTGAGTGGCAATTCGGAACCTTTTCAGGCCGAGCCACCTGAAGAAAAGCTGAATCTCGGCTTGATGTTTGGTCCCTACGGACTTTCGCTGGATCAATTGATCGCCAACCCGCACGGACTTGACCTGGGGCCGCTGGAGCCTAGTTTGCCCCAACGTTTGTTTATTCCAGGAAAACGCATTCCCCTTGCTCCCGCAGATTTGGTAAAAGATTTGCAGCGGGTCGAGGTTTTGTTGAGGGATAACCAAGCTGCTACTGATTTTCCCTTCCTGCTCATCGGCAGGCGGCACCTGCGCGACAACAACTCCTGGATGCACAATAGCCAACGCCTGATGCGGGGCCGCAATCGTTGTACCTTACACATGCACCCCGAGGATGCAGCGCAACTCCATTTGCAAGATCAACAAGTGGTCAAAGTGGCATCCCGCGTAGGTGAAATTGAGCTGCCAGTGGAAATAAGTACGAGCATCATGCCTGGCGTAGTGAGTATGCCGCATGGTTACGGGCACGCTCGCCAAGGTGTCCAACTCGATGTGGCCAAACAATACGCGGGAGCCAGCATCAATGACCTTACTGATGAATATGTGCTGGATGAGTTGACCGGAAATTCGGCGTTTAGTGGCGCAAAAGTCAGGGTGAGCAGGCTTTAAACTTTTTATTCTTTCAATTGTATCCTTAGGTAAGCACGGGTGAAAATGAGTCTAGCGACACAATAGTTTCTACCCGTTCCTTATCACGACCAAAGTCGTGTGAGCACAGAAACCTGATAGGCATGAAAATCGGCATTGTATGCTATCCTACATACGGAGGTAGCGGCGTCTTGGCAACTGAACTAGGTTTAGCACTGGCCAGAAACGGACATGAAATCCATTTTATCACGTATAAACGCCCGGCCCGGCTTACTCATTTCCACGAAAATGTGTACTTCCACGAAGTGGATACCGAGCAATACCCCCTTTTTGAATATACCCCATATGATACAGCTTTGACCAGCAAACTGGTCGATGTGGTGCAACACGAAGAGTTAGACCTTTTACATGTGCACTACGCCATCCCCCATGCGGCGGTAGCCTACATGGCCAAAAAAATCCTCCTGACCCAAGGGCGTTACATTCCGGTAGTGACTACGCTGCACGGTACAGACATTACCTTAGTAGGCAAAGACAAGTCTTTTGCACCAGTGGTGGAATTTTCGATCAACAAATCGGATGGCGTAACGGCTGTATCCAATAGCCTGCGCCAACAAACCTACGATACCTTCAATTTGACGCGGGAAATCGAGGTGATTTACAACTTTATTGATTTTTCGCGCTTCCGCAAAAGCAACAAAGACCATTTCAAAAAAGCCATTGCGCCCAAAGGGGAACGCATCCTCATCCATGTATCCAATTTCCGCAAGGTAAAACGCATCAACGACGTAGTGCAGGTCTTTCACCGCGTCAATCAACAGATGCCTTCTAAGCTGCTGTTCATTGGCGATGGCCCTGAGCGCCGTGCTGCCGAAGACCTTTGTCGGGAACTCGACCTTATTGACGATGTCCGTTTCCTGGGCAAACAGGATGCCATTGAAGAACTCATGGCCGTAGCAGATGTGTTCATCATGCCTTCGGAAAGTGAAAGTTTTGGTTTGGCTGCTCTGGAAGCCATGGCCTGTGAGGTGCCGGTCATTTCAACCAATGCTGGCGGTTTGCCAGAGGTCAACATCCACGGGGTGACCGGTTTTTTGAGTGATGTGGGGGATGTGGATGACATGGCAAAAAATGCGATCATTATCCTGAGTGACGACGCAGTACTGGCCGAATTCCGCGCCAATGCACTGGCACAAGCCAAGCGTTTTGACATTGAGGAAATTTTGCCGCTATACGAGGCCTATTATGAGTCCATTCTCAAAGCAGCGGTGTATTAGGCAACGCCATCAAGCATGAGTATCCTGGTTTTGAACAAAGGTTGGTTGGCTACTGTGCAAGATTTGGGTCGCCCCGGCTATGCACAATACGGCATCAACCGCTCTGGTGCGATGGATCCGCTGGCTTTACAAGTGGGCAATTTCCTGGTCGGAAATGAGGGCTCAGTAGCTGCACTAGAAATGTGTTTCCCCGCCGCGGGTTTGTTATTCCTTGAACCAACTTTTATGGTTTTGGCTGGGGGCGATTTTGGCGCCAGCATTGGTGGGAAAAAAATTACCCCTTACCGACCAGTTTGGATCGCCGCAGGAACAGAATTGCAATTCCAGCACAAACATTGGGGCCAATACCTCTACCTATGTGTACAAGGTGGATTTGACCTGGAGCCCTGGCTAAACAGCCAAAGCACCAATCTCAAAGCGGTACAAGGCGGCTGGCAGGGCCGAAGCTTGCAAAAAGGAGCTGTTTTGCCCTTCAAAAAGAGCGCATTAGCTGCCATAAAAGAGACAAGAATGGCCAGTCATTATGCCGATTTGGCACCATTTTATGACTCAAATGTCATTCGTTTCATTCCAGGCCAGCATTTTGAAGTCTTGACTCAGCCAAGTCAAGTGCAATTGCAAACCCAACATTGGCGCATTACTCCTGCAAGTGATCGGATGGGTTATCGATTGGAAGGGGAAACACTAAAATTGATACAGGAAGAGTCTCTTTTGTCGGCTGGGCTAAGTCGGGGCAGCATTCAGTTGCCACCCAATGGTCAGCCCATTGTATTGACGGCTGATCACCAAACTACGGGTGGTTATTCCATTTTGGGGCAGGTGATTCAGGCGGATTGGCCTAAGTTGGCACAAATGGGGCCGGGGCAAAGTTTTCAATTTCAGCCAACAACTTTAGCTGAAGCTACACATGCCCTTCAGCGACAGCTCAAGGGCTTGAATCAAATAAGATGTGGCGCTAGCTGGACCTTAAAATCTTCGCAATCGCGGTAATTGCACCACCATATCCGCATCATCTTCCAGGCGGGCAAGGTCGGCAGGACTTAAATCCAAATCCATTTTGAGTTTCACCAAATTAGGGTGATGTAGCAACAAAACCACTAACCCAATCCCTGCAATGCCCAGCAGGACAAGATTGCCAGTGAGCAGATAAAAAACAACAGTCAACAATGCCGCACCTTCTATCAAGGCAAAACGCAGGATTGTAGCCGCACGATAGGTATTCAATTTGTCGCTCAAGCTGGTCTGCTGCTTTGCCACATTGAGCCGTACCCCAAAAAGCCAATAACTGAGGGCCACCGCAATGGCCAAATAAACTGCCGCAATATTGACGAAGAGGGCTGCATAGTCATTAGGCTTTAAATCTTGAACCGGAATCAATACAAAATGGGCAACAAAGCCAAAAACGACCACTGCCGCCGTCATCGCCAAATGCAAGAGGCGCAGAATGGAAAAATACTGCTTGAAGTTCTGTTGAGTAATTAACATTTGGAAAGAATTTTATTTTTTGCTGCCGTCACTAAAAGTCACTTCTTTGACGACAACCCAAGCTTTATCCGCACAGTTTTTACCGTAATCAACGGGAATGGGCAGGTTAATGGTTTGGTTAGCATCCGGTGCCAGGCTCAGGCTGATTTTTTTTTCAAAATGACAATTGGGCGAAAGTTCATCGCTATTGAAGCTGAAGTCCACCGCGATATCCGCAGCACTGATGCTTTTGGTGGCGTAATTGCGAAAAGTGATGCGGAGAATAGGATTAAAATTGGCGTCAAATTGCTTCTTGGCGGAGAGTACGGTCAACCCATCCAAGGGGCCATCCGCAGCATTGGTGGGTACTTCGGGCTTATTTATGCGCGGGGCATCCTCCTCTTTTACTTCGTTAAGTTCATCTTTTAATGCTTCTTTGACCCGGCGCAGGCTGTCTACTTCACGTTGTAGTTTTTCGGTTTCTGGATCTGTACCTTTACTGGTAGGTTGACAAGAAAAGGAACCAATCAACAGGATTGTAATTAAGGAAGGAATCATCAAGGGCTTATACATGACACACAATTTTGCCACAAGATAAGAACCCTGAAAGGTAGTTCAAAGGTTATCAGCGGATAATGCTGCGCGCTGGATGATAATCAGGTTGTAAAACACATTCATCTTTCCGCCCGCGTATTTTGAGGCGCAAAGTTTCGCCCCGATTGGCTTTGGCGCGGATATAGGTTTTGATGGCGCACCAGTCGCCCAGACTGTCTACGGCCTGTCCATCTACTTTTTCTATCACTTCACCCAAGGTAAGGCCCAACCTGGCCACATTCTCGCATGCGCTCAAACGCACCAGGCGTTGCTGACCTTCTACTGGGTAAAACACAACCCCATAGTCTTTTTCCTCTCGGGTAGAACTCAATAATTTATTCGGACTCAGAATGTATTCCTTGGCATCCGAGTTGATGATGAGGTTGAATTGGTGCAAATAGCCCAAACCCAAACGGGCATACTCCACGTCGCGCTGCAACTCGATGCGCGGTGAATTGGTGATTTGGTATTTGTCATAGCCAAACTTGAAGGGGCGATTGAGGGTATAAAAAGTATCCACCGCATTCAGGCCGAACAGCGCCAGACTAGAGGCACCTACATTCATCTGGGCAGGCAAACCCGCAAAAATGGGGGTGAATGCTGCTTTGTTTAGTTCCAGTTCGCCGCTGGAACCCAGGTCGATGTGTACCCAAAAAGGCACTCCTTCGTACTTGAATTCGATGAAATGGCGATTGCTGCGGCTGACGGTGTAGGAACAGCGCAAGCCCGCGTCAATAAAAGGACGGGAGGAAAACTGGAGGCGTTTTTGTTCGAAATCAATTTTCCAATTGGCCTTGTTGATGACTGAGCTGCCGATGAAACCATCTACTCTTTGGCAAGCGGGCAAACCGTCGGTGTCGATGATGGCCACCCGGGTATCGCGAAAATTCACCTCTGCGATTTGGATCAGTCCAGCACTCCCCGTTTGCCCTTGAGCTTCCGCTTCGTTGGCATCGGCCAGGGTGATGCTAGAGTCCGCTACGATGCCACAACGCGCTGCAAAATCATCATCCAGCCCAGTGATGGTAAAACCATTGTCGAAGATAAAGGTGCCTTCAACGCCATTGATTTTGGCTTTGAAATAAATGTGATTTTGTTGAAAATCAAAGCTGGTTTCGCTGAGAAACTGCGTAGGTTCCACCGTCCCGAGGTTCGGTTGCACTTGGGCCAAGACGTAAAAAGGCGTGCCGAGGATCGCCCACAGCAAAAAATGGTGTAACTCTTTCCACATCATAAAGCCAATTTTGAAGGATAGATGCAGGAAAGAAACGTTTTGGCGGGCACTTAGGGCAACAAAAAAAATTGCCCCCCTACTTAGTTTTATTTCACCCGAATCCGCGACCCCACCTTACATTCTGAACTATTCAAATTATTGAGCTTCTTCAGCCCATCAATAGAGGTTTTGAATTTTTGTGCCAAACTCTCCAGCGTATCTCCTTCCATCACCAGGTGGTATTGTGGCGCGACAACGGAGCCTGTGCCACCTGCACTTTGTGTACCCGAACTTGGTGCGGGGTTGGATTTGCCAAAAGGATCGCTCCCTCCGTTGTTTGCTGGATTGACCTTGTTATTGGACGACTCAGCAGCAGTGGTACTTCCGTTGATGACGGGCACTTTGCTTGCTGGTACACTAGTTTTGGATCCGTTGTTGGTAGAAGAAGTGGTAGCTGGGGGAATGGTTGAGGTGGTACTGACCTTGCTGGGTGTGCTGGTTTGGGGCACAGTTGGCATTGGCGTTGGTTTTTTATCGGGCTGGTCGCTCTTCAGTTTTGGCTGCTTTTTGATTTTTCCACCCCGAATTTTGACTTGCGCATTTTCAGCAGGCTCTTGCCCGTGACTCATCTTATTGCGGATGTAAAGTTTGTCCAGGTCGATGGCGTAGAGCACCGAAATGTCAATCATCTTTTCTTCTTTGCGCACCTTGTGGTAGGTTTCCTGACCCCGCCAGCCTTTGGGTTTGGATTGCAAAAACACCCGCGTGCCTGCTTGGAGCGGCTCGTCGGCCCCGCTGATGTGGGCATTGTGGTGCATCAGGGCTTTGGGGGATACGTATTGCTTGGAGGCAATGTCTTTTACGGTTTGACCGGCCGCAGCAACGATGAATTTTACATCGTTGGTGGACTGTGGCACCCCTACGACCAAAATGGGTTTGGGTTTTTCAGGTGAATCGGGCTGGGTAAGTGTAGGCAAAGTGCCAATTTCAGACAACAAATCCTGGTAGGTGATTTCGTCGTAACGGTGCAGATCGAAGTCTTCAATCAGCTTGATCAACTTACTGGGGTAGCCAGGATCGGTGGCGTAGCCCCCTTTTTTCAAGCCTTCGGCCCAAGCTTTGTAATCCGTCCGTTTGAGTTCAAATAACGGGCCATACCTTTCTTTTTTGGCTGGATTCATCAGGAAGGCCGAATGGTCGCGGTAACACTGCTCTGCACTACCGTAAACACGGAAGCAGGATTTGATCAGCTCACCTTTATCATTGAGGTCGTCGTCTTCTTTGTAGTAACCTTCGCCGTTCCAGTCTTTGCCACATTTGATGCCAAAATGGTTGTTGGCCAGGCGAGACAAATCACTGGTGCCCCAACGCGACTCCAACAGTCCCTGGCCCAGTTTGATGCTGGCCGGAATGCCGGTGCGTTCCATTTCTTCTACGGCCAAGAGGCGATAACGCTCCACATAGGCCATTTTTTCTTCCACGTCCTTGGGTTGCGCATGGGCACATCCGTACACCAAAAACGACATACAAATCAATAGGCTATTTTTCAAAAAATTCATGATGAAGGGATTGTTTACAAACTCGCACTTAGTCAACACGTTTTTCAACGGTGGCGAAAAGTTAATCAATATCAAGCGATTGATAATTAAAATTTATTTAACGTTGCATAAAAACCTGTGAACGGTAGTACACCCTAAAAATAAGCATGCAAGCAACCGTACAATTTTTAGACCAAACTCGATCTGTTGATTTGGCTGCACCGATCGACATCAGTATGCCGCTGGTAGCAGGGGAAGACAACGCGAATTGTTTTTATGCCCCTCATCCCGAATTTTGGCCCGTAGAAGCACCTGAATTTGGCTTCATCGGCGACACCAATCGGGGTGGCGCGGTCAATTTTTACAACCTCAAAATCAATCCCCACGGCAACGGTACCCATACCGAGTGTGTAGGACACATTGCCCGCGAAAAATATACCATCCACCAGTGCTTGCGCCGCTTTCATTTTTTCGCCAAATTGGTAAGTATTTGGCCGCAGCGGCTGGACAATGGTGATCGGGTCATTATGCGACAACAATTGGAAGATTTGTTTGTTACCCAGATACCCGAAGCGCTGGTTATCCGCACTTTGCCCAATGATGAACGCAAATTGCGCCAAAATTATTCGGGCAGTAATCCGCCATACGTGCACCACGAAGCCATCGCATTTTTGGTTAAACGAGGAGTACAGCACTTACTTCTGGATTTGCCCTCGGTGGATCGGGAAGAGGACGGAGGCGATTTATTGGGGCACAAAGCTTTTTGGCAATATCCTGATGATCCGCGTAGCGAGTGCACCATTACCGAGTTGATTTATGTGCCGTCGGAACTGCCCGATGGCGATTATTTGCTCAACATTCAGATTGCATCCCTGGAACTAGACGTCAGCCCAAGTAAACCTGTGCTTTATACTTTGAAACCGTAACATCGTCATGTATAAACCAACGTATTACTCCAAAACCTATCGCACTTTTTTGAGCTTGGATGAAACGGCATTCCAGGAGTTGATTCATTTTTTTGAAGAAAATGAAAAGGAGATTCGCGAACTGGATTTTGAGGAATACTTTGAGGTGTTGGCGGCTTATGTTACTGCACTGTTTGAGGTGGGGGCTTACCGCGAACATTTGTTGATGGTAGACGTGGTGATTGAAACCACGATCAGCAACAACATTTTGGAATACAAGGGGGAGGATCTCTTTCGGCGCATGCTGTTCCGCAAAGCAGCCTCTTTGTACCATACCGGGCAGTTTCAAAAAGCGGAGCACGTCCTGGCCGAGTTATTGCGCATGGATCGTGAAGATCAGGGTGCCATTTTGTTTTTGAAAAAATGCCTGCGTACCCATTATCCCCAAATCCGCAGCAACGCTCACGCAGTAGCGGTGTTTTTGTTTCTGCTCACCGCTTTTGTGATAGCCTTGGAAGTGTTGCTGATCCGCCCTTTTTACGAAATGCATGCCAAAACGGTGGAAGTATCGCGCAACTCGATTTTTGTGATCGGGATTTTGTGCATCCTTTTTGGGAATTTGTACCATCGGCTTTTGGCTGAACGAGAGGTACGGGGCTTTTTAAAGGCTTTGCGTAAAGGGAAACCAGTAAATTAGAACCCCAAAAACCAAATTTACTCCGTCTTCAAACTCTTAATCGGGTTCATCAAAGCAGCCTTTATCGCCTGATAGCTCACCGTCAACAGTGCAATCGTAATGGCGATCAGGCCAGCCAAAACGTACACCCACCACTTGATTTCAATGTGGTAGGCAAATTCCAGCAGCCATTTGTTCATCGCCCAATAGGCAATCGGGAAGGCGATCGCGATGGCAATGCCGACCAATTTCAAAAAGTCGATGGAGAGTAAGTTGGCCAAGCTTAGTACACTTGCCCCTAGTACTTTGCGCACCCCAATTTCCCGGATTCTTTGTTCTGCTGCATAGGTGGCCAGACCAAATAGCCCCAAACAAGCGATCAAGACCGTGGCCAGGGCCATCCAAATCAACATGGTTTCGCGGCGGGCATCTTCTGCGTAAAAAAGCGCCAATTGCTGGTCGAGGTAATGGTATTCAAACAATTCGGCGGGATCAACTTTTGCCAAAATAGCCTCCATGGCTTTGATGGTTGTGCTGGCATCTTTAGCCTCAATTCTCGCCGTGTAATAATCGATGCTGTGGATGGGATTTTGCTGATAAGCCATCACCAAAGGCGCGATTTTTTCCCGCAAAGTCTGGAAATGAAAATCCTTGACAATCCCAATCACCCGCGCTTTAAACACCTGATTGTTGCGTAGCGGATTAAAACTGAGGCCATAGGAAGCCGCCGGAATTTCGATCAATTGATCCGAAGGCTCTTGGATGTTCAGCAGTTTGGCGGCGGTTTCGTTGAGGATGACCGATGCAGAATCGCCAGTGCCGCTGAAGTTTTTACCTTGTAACAATTCAACCTCAAAAGTTTGGGAAAAATGTTCATCTATCCCTAAAAAGAAAGCTTCTTTTTGCTCGTCCAGGCGACCCTCTTGCCTGATTTTAACCGAAGGAAGGTTTTTCCATTCGCCGGGCACCCGCGAAGTGGTCGATACGGTTTTTACGTTGGGGAGTTTACCGATCTCTGTAACAATCGTTGATGCAGCCCTGCGGATGGCACCACTGTTTATGTCCATTACCACGAGTAGTTCCTGGTTGAAACCAAGGTCTTTGTTGTGCACATAACGGACTTGTAAAAACACCACCATGGTGGCAATGATCATGAACACCGAAACCGCAAACTGAAACACCACCAAACCCTTGCGCAGGGAAAAGTCGGAGCTTTTTTGGGCTTTCAGGCTCTTCAATAACATATTTGGGCTAAAACGGGAAAGCATCAAGGCTGGATAAGACCCTGCCATCAAGCCCGTCAGGATGGCCATCAAAAATGCGGAAAGCCAAATGCGGTAATCGGTCGAAAATCCGAGAGAAAGTTCCTTTTTGGTGAATTCATTAAACAAGGGCAGGATCAGATTGACCAACAAAACCGCCAAACCAAAGGAAATCGTAGTGACCAAAACCGATTCAATCAACAATTGTGTGATCAATTGCCCTCTAAAAGCCCCCACCGCCTTTTTGATGCCAATTTCTTTACACCGCGTGGAAGCTTTGGCGGTAGTGAGGTTCATGTAGTTGATGCAGGCAACGGTCAAGACAAAAAGTGCCACCAGGGCAAATATTTTGAGGTACAACAATGAGCTGTTTCCTGGCGCAGCTGGCGTACCAATGTTAGCACTGTCCAGGATGTTTTCAGAATGGAGATGCACGTCTTGCAGCGCTTGAAGGCTATATGAAAGAGCGATTCCGGCGTCGGGTTTATAATTGGCATACAGCAAGTTGCGCATTTTTTGGGCGACCGACTGCGGGTTGGCATTTTTTCTCAAAAGGGTATACACCAAAAAATCATGGGATCCCCAATCGGCATTCAATTCCGTCAGATATTCGGAGTCGGATAAATAGGTACTTTCGGAATACACCGAGCTAAAATTGAAGCTAGAATTGCGGGGGTGGTTTTTGAGGACGGCGCTGATTTTAAAGGGTTGCTCCATACCGTGCCATTTCAGCGTTTTGCCAGCTACCTGTGTACTGCCAAACAATTGCAGGGCCAAATCTTCCACAATGACGATGGAATAGGGCTCGATCAGGGCAGTTTTGGGGTTGCCATCAAGCGCATCAAAATCAAAAATTTCCATCAAGCCATTGTTGGCTACGGTAACTTCTTCGTTGATTTTTTTTCGATTGGCCAGGTTTTCCAGGTTGTCTCTGCCTCCCTGGGTAATCCGGGCAGTATTTTCGATTTCCCCGATGCTTTTTTTTGATTCTTCCGCCAGTTTATAGCTTGCTCCGGCAATGTTCAGGGACTCAGTAGGTGTTTTTCGCTGTTTGATGACTCGGTAGATGCGGTCTGAATGAGGATGATGCCGATCAAAGGTGAGCTCGTCCAGGACAAAAAGACCCAGGATAAAAAAGCAAGTAAGGCCAAAGGTGAGGCCAGCTATATTTAGCGTAGTCGATAATTTGTTTCGCAGGAGATTGCGCAGGGCGATTTTTAGGTAATTGTACAACATGTTGTGGCGCTTGAAAGTGTATTGTTCCTGGATCAAACGCTGTGCCAAAAAGAATAAAAGATTGATTTGTAATGTTTTGTGTAAAACGGTGTTCGCTGCGACTGTTCAATAACGAGCAATTGGGCGTAGAATCGGACATACGTAATTTCTACTTATTACGCAAGAGCAGTTTCACTCGCAAGCGCCGAAGGCGTATTGTAAACTAAGATGTTCTAAGGTGCCTAAGGTGGTTCAATAAAACGTCTAAAGTGTTCAAAACCATCCTTTATTTCTTTTTTTGAACCACCTTAGTCACCTTAGAACACCTTAGTTATGCATCTACGATGCTCAGCGGCTGCGCTGCTTTTGATGTAGAGTAGTTCCTACCCCCATACCCGCCGCAAAAAACGCAACCAATTCCCATGCATTACCCCTTCAATGTCCGCATCGCTGTAACCATGGCTTTGCAAAACGGGAATCAACTTTTGTAAATCCGCAATGGTCTCGATGTCATACGGACATTGCTCCCGGCCAAAGGCCCCGTCCAGGTCTGATCCAATGCCCACATGCCGGGCATTCCCGGCCAATTGGCAAATGTGGTCGATGTGGCGCACCACCTTGTCCAGGTTAGAATCCATACCCAGAGGCGTGGATTTTCCCCGCACCCAATTGGGTACAATCATCCAGGAATCAAATGCAGCCCCGATTACGGCGTCGCGTTCGATCAAGACCTTGAGCTGTTCGTCAGAAAATTGACGGTTGTGGTCTACCAGAGCCCGGCAGTTGTTGTGACTGGCCCACACGGCCCCCGAGAAGTGATCCATGGCTTGCCAAAAAACATCATCGCAGAGGTGGGTGGCATCCAGAATCATATTTAGGGATTCGATTTTTTTCAACAAATCGAGCCCGATCTGCCCCATTTTACCCGTAGCGTCAGTGCCGTTGGCATAACGACCGGGGCCGTAATGCGCAGGGCCAATGGCGCGCAGGCCATAGGCATAGGCGATTTCGAGGTGCTCTACGCTGACGATCGAGTCGGCGCCTTCCAGACTGAGGATAAAGCCCACGGGTTTCTGTGCAGTATCTTGCCCATCGTTCCAAAAACTCAAATGCTGCTCCAGGCCTTCCAAATCGCGGATTTGCACCATCTCACCTGCCGCCACCATCGCCTGGTACCAGGCCAGTTGCGCTTGGGTATGCGCCCAGGCTTGTTCGGGGGAATGCCAGCCCGGCAAGGGATTGTCGGGAGCCACAAAACGGGCAATTTGGGTAGCCACCACCAGGCCCACGTTACCTTTGCGTAGTTCAGGAAAGCTCACGGTGCCCTGGCTGCGGTCGGGTTTGTCGTGCAGGCCTTGCTCACGGGCATTGATTTCATTGATGGGTCGCCGCAGGTCCCGATTCCATTCCATGGCGTTCATGCTGAGGTCGAGGTGGGCGTCGATGGTGAAGAGTGAGGTGGTGGTAGGTGTTGTTGTCATTGGAGAAATTGGTATAAGGACATTAGTGGATTAATTGGCTCATTTTCAAAACATTCATCAAATATTCCCCATATCCACTCTTCATGTAGCGATGAGCCAGCACTTCCATTTGTGTTGCATCGATGAAGCCCATCTCAAAAGCCGCCTCTTCGATGCAGCCAATTTTAAGGCCTTGCCGTTCTTCAATGACCTGGATGAATTGCCCTGCTTGCATCAAAGATTGGTGGGTGCCAGTATCCAACCAGGCGATGCCCCTGCCCAAAACGCCTACCTCCAGCTTTCCTTCCTCAAGGTAGTATTTATTGACGTCGGTGATCTCGTATTCCCCTCTGGCGCTGGGTTTCAGGTTTTTGGCAACCTCCACCACGCTGTTGTTGTAAAAATACAGACCCGGAACTGCGTAATTGGATTTGGGTTGAACTGGTTTTTCTTCAATGGACAGAGCCTTGAATTTTTTATCAAATTCGACTACCCCATAGCGCTCTGGATCGGCTACTTGATAGGCAAAAACCACTCCGCCTTGAGGGTCTACCGATTCTTGCAACAACTCTTTTAAACCGTTGCCATAAAAAATATTGTCGCCCAAAATCAGGGCCGCACTGTCATCTCCAATAAATTCCTCCCCCAATACAAAGGCTTGCGCCAGTCCATTGGGATCGTGTTGAGCGACGTAAGAAAAGTTACAGCCGATCTCTGAGCCGTCCCCCAATAGTTTGGCAAAATTGGGCAAATCATGCGGAGTGGAAATGATCAGAATATCCCGAATGCCCGCCGACAACAGCGTAGACAAAGGGTAATAAATCATCGGTTTGTCGTATACTGGCATCAACTGTTTGCTCACCGCTAGTGTGAGTGGATACAAGCGGGTACCGAGGCCACCAGCCAGAATGATTCCCTTCATTGTAGTTTAATTTTATTGGTTTGAGAAAAACAAAGGTAAAGATAAGGAAGACAAAGGCAAAGATAAGGAAGACAAAGGCTCTCCCGTCTAAAAAGACCTGCCTTTTATCGAACAATGCACTAGCCCTAACGATAAGACCTTATCTTTCGTACCTTAATATGACGCAAAAAATCGGGAAGTCAGTTTTTCTGCGTTACTATGAAATAGTTTTGCTATGAATTTTACTGAAAATATCAATTTGGCCTTCCGCTCTATCCGAGCCAATTCATTAAGAGCAGTACTTACCCTACTGATTATTGCTCTGGGCATTATGGCCCTGGTGGGCATTTTGACGGCGATCGACAGTGCCATCTATTCGCTGAGCAGCAATTTATCCTATTTGGGGGCCAATGCTTTTGATGTGGACCCCAAGTTTGATGAAGGGGTGCGGGGCAACCGGGGAGGCCAGGTAGCCAAACGTGGAGAAGTATTCACCTTCCAACAATCAACGGCTTTTAAAGAGCGCTTTCGGTTCAATGCGCGTACGGCCATTTCATTCCGTTGTACGAACAATGCTGCACTGCGTTCGGGCAAGGAAAAGACCAACCCGGTCATGCTGGTTTTTGCAGCAGATGAAAATTACCTGGAAGCAAAAGGTTTTGACCTGGAAATAGGCCGCGGATTTACGGCCAGAGAAGTGAATAGTGGTGGATACGTCACCATCATTGGGGCTGAGGTTGTCAAGCTGTTGTTCAAAGGAAAAGCCGATAAGGCCATTGGGCAAACCATTTCTACAGGGAGTATGAAACTCACGGTGATTGGGGTACTCAAATCCAAAGGCTCCAGCATGAATCAGGATGAGGATCGCCGCATCATCATTCCACTGTACACTGGTAAAATGTCTTACGCCACTCAAAATACCAACTACCGCATCATGGTAGCGGTAACCGACCCGACCCAAATCGACAATGCCATTGCGATTGCTACGGGCCTTTTGCGCAACATCCGCAAGCTGCGGGCTTCGCAAGACAACGATTTTGAAATTACCAAAAGTGACAGTTTGATTGGCATCATCAAGGAGAATACGGTTTATTTCCGGGCCGCTGCGGCAGGTATCGGGCTGATCACCTTATTGGGTGCTGCCATTGGCTTGATGAACATCATGCTGGTATCGGTAACCGAACGAACGCGGGAAGTAGGCATCAGTAAAGCCCTAGGTGCCACCCGGCGACATATCCTGATCCAATTCCTCACCGAAGCCGTGGTGATTTCCTTGATGGGTGGCTTTTTGGGCATCATCCTCGGCGTATTGATTGGCAACACCGTGACTTACTTCATGGGCGGCTCTTTCTTGTTCCCTTGGATGTGGATTTCCATGGCGGTGTTGACTTGTACGGTAGTAGGGCTGGCTTCGGGTTTGTATCCGGCTATGAAGGCTGCGAGATTGGATCCGATTGAGTCTTTGCGGTATGAGTAAAATTAACCACCTCCAGCAACTCACTCACAATCATCGCCGTAGCACCCCATAAAATCCGTCCTCCCAGGTCGAAATAAGGCACATCCGTCAATGTAAAATTGGGATTGATCACCAGGTCCTTCATCTTTTGATAGGCTGGATTTTGAAAGTACTCAAAAGGCACTTCCAATATATCGGCCACCTCCGTTACTTGGGGTTGCCATTGGGGCGCATACTCCACAAAGCCCACGTGGGGATGCACCTGGAAGTTGCTTACGGGGATGTACAATTCGGTCAATGCACCCAGCAACTTGATGTCCGCTGGATTCACCCCCACTTCTTCATGCGCTTCCCGCAAGGCCGTTTGCGCGGAGTGTCCATCGCCATCGTCGAAACGGCCACCAGGGAAGCTGATTTGCCCCTTGTGGACATCCCTGGGATTGTGCGAAACCCGCTCGATGAACACCAAATTCCACTGTCCATTTTTTGGGAAAAACAGCGCCAGTACCCCGGCTAAAATGGCCGTAGGAGGGATGTTCCGCCCTTGATAACGGGCAGGATGGGCCATTTTGATTTGAGCCATTTCCCCTGGTAAGGGATGTTGTAGGTTTTTTTCTAGTCTTTGTATAAATGTCAAGTCCATGTTTGGTAAACAGGGTTACAAGATTAATGGTTGAGGGAGGTTGAGAAGGTTTAGGAGGTTTAGGCTGCCGCAGCGACATGGTTGCCTAGCGTAGCCGAGGTGCATGCCGCTGCGGTAGCCTAAACCTTCTCAACCTCCCTCAACCTTCTCCTCAACTTTTTTCCGTTCCTTTGCTGCTTGCAAAAAAATGATTGCCATGTATTCCATCGAGGCTATTCAACACATTTTACAAGCCAAAACCGCGGATAGGCCGCTGCATGAGGCCCAAATTGAACATTTGTTGCTGGATAGTCGCCAAATCATTTTTGCCGAGCGCAGCCTCTTTTTTGCCATCAAAGGTACCCAACACGATGGGCATCAGTTCATCGCAGCAGTGTACCAGGCAGGGGTGCGCAATTTTGTGCTGACCGAATTGCCGGAGCCCCACGCATTTCCCGATGCCAATTTCCTGGCGGTGCCCAATGTCATTGCTGCATTGCAACAGTTGGCCACTCATCACCGCCAGCAATTTCCTCTTCAGGTCATTGGCATCACGGGCAGCAATGGCAAAACCACCGTTAAGGAATGGCTTTTTCAGTTGTTGTATGCCAATTACGCGATCATCCGCAGTCCCCGCAGCTTTAACTCCCAGATCGGAGTCCCCCTTTCAGTATGGAACATCCAGCCCCAACACGAGTTGGGCATCTTTGAAGCAGGCATCTCTCGCCCAGGCGAGATGGCGAATTTAGCAAAAATCGTCCAACCCCAGATCGGAATTTTCACCATGCTAGGTGAGGCCCACAACGAAGGATTTAGCAGCAAACATGTGAAATTACGCGAAAAATTACAACTTTTTGCTGCTGTCGAGTTACTGATTTATCGCGCTGATGACCCGGCAATCCAGGCAGAAATTCAGGCACTTCCTTGTAAAAAACTAAGCTGGTCGCTTGGGCAGCACCCTAGCGCCGATTTTTTTGTACAAAACCCCGAAATATTCCTGAGCCATACCCATTTGGAAGGCAACTTCCAGGGGCAAAGCCAACGGATTACCCTTCCCTTTACCGATCAGGCTGCCATTGAAAATGCCATTCATTGCTGGGTGCTTTTGTTGCATCTGGGCATTAAAGCAGAGCAAATTGCCGAACGTATGGCGCAGTTGGAGCCCGTAGCCATGCGCATGGAATTACTGGACGGACAAAACGATTGCCTCATCATCAACGATACCTACAATGCCGACCTCAGTTCACTGCGCTTGGGCTTGCAGTGGATGCGCCAGCACGAACATGGACGCAAACGCAGCTTGATCCTGTCCGAAATTCTACAAAGTGGCAGCACCAAAAAACAGTTGTACCAAAAAATCAGCCGCCTGATTGAAGAATACCAGATTGAGCGGGTGATCGGGGTTGGAGCAGCTACGATGCAGTTGCAAGATTTTTTACCCAAAGGATTTGAGCAGAATTATTTTGAAAACACTCAACATCTACTCGATGCACTGCCACAACTCGACTTTCAATCCGAAATCATGCTCCTCAAAGGTGCTCGGCAATACCACCTTGAAAAAGTAGCTCAAGCGCTGGCTCGACAGGTACATCAGGCGCGTTTGGAGGTCAATCTGAGCGCCTTGGCCCACAACCTGCGTGCCTATCAGCGTTGTTTGCGTCCTGGAGTCAAAACAATGGTGATGGTCAAGGCCACCGCTTATGGTGCAGGCAGCAAAGAAGTAGCCCGTTTGCTCGAACACCTGCGAGTAGACTACTGCTGTGTGGCCTATGCCGATGAAGGCATCGAACTGCGGCAGGCGGGCATCAGCGCCCCAATCATGGTGCTGAATCCCGAAGCCGGGGCTTTTGAACAAATGCGCCAACACCGCCTGGAACCGGTCGTGTACAGTTTGGAACAACTCCGCAACTTGCGCCATGAGGCCCTTCCCTACGGCATCCACCTTAGCATCGACAGTGGCATGCACCGCCTGGGTTTTGACCGCCATGAACTTCCCGGCTTGTTGAATTACTTGCGGCAACATCCTGCCCTGCTGGTTAGGTCCATCTATACCCACCTCGCTGCGAGTGAAGACCCCCAACACGATGCCTTTACCCACGAGCAAGCGCTGCGTTTTCAGGTTGCTTTTGAACAAATTTCGGACACTTTAGGCTACCGCCCCCTGCAACATGCGCTCAACTCCAATGGCATTACCCGTTTTCCACAATACCAGCAGGATATGGTGCGTTTGGGAATTGGCCTGTACGGCATCGATGTAAGCAATACCTTACCCGAGCCACTACAGGTAGTTTTGAGTTTTAAGGCTACTATTTCACAAATCAAGGAGGTTGCCGCTGGCGAAACCATTGGTTACGGTCGCCGCGCCCAGGCCCATTCTCTCATGCGAACTGGAACAATTTCGGTTGGATATGCCGACGGTTTACGTCGCGGGGCAGGCAATGGTGCTTTTCAAGTGCAGGTACGCGGGAAAAAAGCCCCAATTTTGGGTAGCGTGTGTATGGACATGTCGATGATCGACCTCAGCCATATTCCCGAGGCTCAAACAGGGGATACCGTGGAGATTTTTGGATTGGATCCTTCTGTGAATGAATTGGCACAAATACTCGGAACCATTCCATATGAGGTATTTACCGGAATTTCACCCCGAGTTAAACGTGTCTATTTACAGGAATAAGTATATTTTTGCGACGCTTTGGGGCGGAAAAAAATAAGTGTTCATTTTGCCAAAGGATTAGATAAGAAAACGATTCATTTTAAGTGCCTTATTTAATCCTTTGGCTCAGAAAAAATGAACGCTTATTTTTGCCCCCACTACTAAAATAAAACTTGATATGGCAAAGAACCTTTTGCTACTTCTGGGCTGCTTTTTCAGCCTGATCGTTTTCACCCAGGCACAGGATAAAGACCCGGTGTTGTTTACGGTAGACGGCACCCCGGTGCATGTTTCCGAATTCAAGTACATCTATTCCAAAACCAATGGAAAAAATGCGGATTTTTCCCGCGCCACCCTACAAGAGTATTTGGATTTGTACACCAAGTTCAAACTCAAGGTAAAGAAGGCCAAAGACATGCAACTGGACACCGTGCAGGCACTCCAGGAAGAACTGGCTGGTTACCGCCGTCAGTTGGCCGATTCGTACCTGTTGAACAAGCAGGTGACCGAGAAATTGACCAAAGAGCTGTTTGAGCGCTCTCAATTCGATCTTGACATTAGCCACATCCTTTTTGCCCTGCCCGCCGAGGCCAAAGGTACCGATACCCTCGAAGCCCATCGCCTGGCCATGGAGGCGCGTGCCCGTTTGCTTAAGGGTGAGAAATTTGCGACCGTAGCCCAACAGGTTTCGGCGGATAAGTCTGCCGCTACCAACGGTGGCCACATCGGCTATGTTACAGCCATGTTCCCCAATGGGTTTTACGCCTTGGAAAGTGCGGCTTATCGCCTGCCTTTTGAGCAACTCTCGATGCCCATCCGCACCAGTGCAGGCTACCATTTGCTCAAAGTGCACAGCAAACGCCCAGCGCGTGGTGAGGTTGAAGTGGCCCATATTCTAATGCGTACCGAAGGCAGCAGTGCCATTGTGATCAAGGCACAGATCGATACGATGTATGCTGCGCTAAAACGTGGTGCCAATTTTGAAGAAATGGCCGCCAAAAATTCCAACGATTCCCGCACCGCAGACAAGGGCGGTTATGTAGGTTTTGTGACCATCAACCGCTTCGAACAAGCATTTGAAGACGCAGCTTACAGCGTAGCGAAGGATGGAGAGTACTCAAAACCTTTTGAAACGAGCGTGGGTTGGCACATCATTAAGCGCATCAGCAAAAAAGAGATACAACCTTATGACCAAATGCGTGGTCAATTAGAAGCACGCATCAAACGAGATGCCCGCTTTGAAATGGCACGTAAGGCCATGGTGGACGACATCAAGCGCGAAACTGGCTTTAAGGATTATCCCAATCTGCTGACCGAGTTTGCCGCGACCTTGAACGATACCTTTTTCACTTTTCAGTGGCACGCACCTCAACCACCTAGTACCAAGGTGCTGTTTACGATGGCGAAAAAGGCGCACACCATGGGCGACTTTGCACAATTTGCTGAAAATGCTACCCGTCAGCGCATGCGAATGTCGGGCGAGACCAGTCTCGATGCAGCAGTACAAAACCTGTACGAGGAATACGTCAATGAATCTTGCCTGCGCTTTGAGGAGCAACGCCTGGATCAAAAATACCCAGAGTTCAAAGCCTTGTTGCGCGAGTACGAAGAAGGTATTCTTTTGTTTGAAGCGACCCGCATCAACGTATGGGACAAGGCTTCACAGGATACCGTGGGGTTGAAAAGTTACTTCAAAACCCTGAAAGGCAAGTACCGCTGGGAAGATCGGGCTGTGACTACGGTATTTTTTGTCGACGGTATTTCCAAATCGGTTTTGGAGCCCATGCGTGACTATGCACTCAAACATTCAACGGAGGAGGTCTTGGCCAAATACAACAAGTCAGACACCATTGGCATTCGGGTAGAGGAACAAATTTTGGAAAAAAGCAAGTCTCCCGAAGCTACTGACTTGAAAGAATGGAAGCCGGGAGAAGTGACCATTTCCAAATTTGACCGGCAAAACAATGAGTATTCTTTCCGCAAGGTTGAAAAAATCATCCCTGCACAAGACAAGATGCTCAATGAAGCACGAGGCTACATCATTGCTGATTATCAGGACTACCTGGAAGTACAATGGGTCAATGAGCTGAAAAAGCAATATCCGGTGAAGACTGAAAAAGCGGTATTTGAAAGTTTAATTAAAAAATAGTTGAGAAGGTTGAGTAAGTTGAGAAGGTTTAGGCTTCCGCAGCGATTTTGACAATGTCAATGTCTAAGTCGTTACGGAAGCCTAAACCTTCTCAACCTTCTCAACTTTCTCAACTTTCCCCAACAGCTATGTTTGGTAAGTGGAGCTTGAACCTTCTAGTGTTTTTCGCACTGGCAGCGACCTTGGTCGCCTGTGACTGGAAATCAGACCAAGGCTCAGATCGGTTGCTGGCACGTGTTTTTAACCGGGAGTTGCACCTTTCGGATCTGGAAAACATGTTCCCCGAAGAAGCTTCCCGCGCCGACAGTTTTTTGATCATTCAAGCTTTTGTGAGCCGCTGGGTGCGCGAGGAATTGTTGATGCACGAAGCTGAAAAAAACCTGCCACCTGATCTGAATATTGACCAGTTGGTAAGGGATTACCGGCGTTCGTTGATCCGCAACAACTACGAGCAGGTTTTGGTAGAACAACTGCTGGACTCTACCGTAACCAAAACTGAGTTACAGGGTTTTTATGAACAAAACAAGGAGCAGTACGAGCTGGAAACGCCCATCATTCGCTGCTACTTCATCAAAATAGCCGCTCCGGTTCCCAAAACGGATAGTTTGGTGAACTTTTGGACCAAACCAAGAGGCAGCAATCTCTCCAAGTTGGAGGCTTATTGCCAAAAATATGCCACCGCGCATACCCTCGTTGACAGCATTTGGCACAAGGTAGATGTGATTGGTTCGGTGATGCCCAAAGGCACCATCACTGCCGACAACATCGCCTCCAAGCGGGAATTTCGCCAAAGTGATGGCGAGTTTGTTTATTACTTCCGCTTGCTGGAGTTAAAAAATCGGAAAGAAATTGCCCCTTTAGGGTACATTCAACAACAAGCGCGTACCTTCGTGCTGCACAAGCGCAAATTGGATTTATTGCAGCGCAAACGGGAAGATTTGTACGAAATTGCCTTAAAAAAAGGCAATATTGAAATATTTTAACTTTAAGGTTCCAAGGTTCCAGGGTTCCAAAGTTCCAGGGTTCGAGGCTTTATCCTTGGAACCCTGGAACTTTGGAACCCTGGAACCTTGGAGCTCACGAACTTAAACATCATGAGGTATTTAGTATTTACTGTCTTGTTGACTTTGTCAATGGCAGCAACCGCGCAGAAGCAAATTTTGGACAAAATGGTCGCCACCGTCGGTGGGGAAATCACCCTATTGTCCGAAGTAGAGGAGCAGTACGCCTATACCAAAGCCCAACGCAATGGTACAGTGCCACCCGATGCACGTTGTATGCTGGTCGAGCAAGTACTGGTGAACAAACTGCTGCTCAACCAGGCCAAACTGGACAGTATCGAGGTAAAAGACGAAGAGGTGGAAAGCCAGTTGAATGCCCGGATTGAGCGCATTCTCAGCTACATGAACGACGACCTCAAACAGTTTGAAGAATATTATGGCCAAACCGTGAATGAGGTACGAGAGCAATTCCGCGAGGACTTGCGCAACAACCTGCTCATCGAACGGATGCGCAATAAAATCATGACCGACGTAACGGTTACGCCTTCAGAAGTGAAGGACTTTTTCCGGCGGATTCCCAAAGACAGTTTACCCTACTTCAGCTCCGAAGTAGAAGTGGGCGAAATTGTACACAAGGTGCCAGTCAACGCCGAGCAAAAACGCGTGACCATGGCCAAACTCGACGACATCCGCAAGCGGATTGTAGATGGCAAAGAGGATTTTGCGGAATTGGCCAAAAAATTCTCCGATGATGGTTCTGCCCGTGGTGGTGGTGATTTGGGCTTCGCCAAGCGAGGCAAGTACGTTACCGAATTTGAAGCGGCGGCTTATAAGTTGGAAGAATTGGAAGTGTCTCCTGTGATTGAAACCCAATTCGGCTTCCACATCATTCAGATGTTGGGCCGGCGGGGGAACTCCATCCACGTGCGCCACATCCTGATTCGTCCAGAAATCACCGATGACGATGTTTCTCTGGGCAAACTCCACATGGATACCGTAAGAACCATGCTGCTGAAAGACTCGCTCTCTTTTTCCCGCGCAGTGAAGAAGTTTTCGGACAAAAATGTACAAAGTTTCAACAACGATGGCCGGATGGTGAACGCTACCTCGGGCAATACCTTCTTTGAAGTGGGTGACCTCGATCCCGATATCTACTTCGCGATTGATACCATGAAAGTCAACTCGGTATCCAAACCGATCGAATTCCGTGACGATGCCGGGGATTATTTCTTCCGTTTGGTGAAACTGATGTCGCGCACCACGCCACACAAAGCCAACCTGGCGCAAGATTATGCCAAAATCCAAAAGGCCGCCATCGAATCCAAACGCAATGAAATTGTGAACAAATGGGTGGATGAAAGGATCCGGAAAACTTTTATCCTCATCGATCGGACGTATCAGGGTTGTCCAAATTTGGAGCCCTGGATGAAAGAGAATATGGCGGCGATCAAGCCGGATTAATAAAAAAGGGTAGCAATTTCAGGTTGCTACCCTTTTTTATTTTCACTTTTATACAACTCTACTTTTCGCCTTTCCGGATCCTCTACTACACCCATCCAGCCAAACTCACTCTCATACGGAGCCTGAATGATCTTACCTCCTTGCTCAGTCAGTTTTTCCAACACCAATTCAAACTGCTCAATCTCAAAACCCAAGCGTAAGTTTGGATCAGCAGCTACTTGCCCTTTGGCCAAAGGGTAGATTTCCAATACCGTTTTATCAATAGTGCAAGAATAGTGCAGTGGGCCTGTGCCATGCCGATGTTGCTCAAAGGTACAGCCGAGTTGGGTGTAGAATTGAGCCAGTTGGGCCGGATTGGCGCTGCGGATGACCAGGAGTCTGAGTTGCATCTTTTTAAGGTATAAGCACAAATGTAAACAAGCTCCCGGTAACATTTTCCCTGCCAACCCATATAGATATGGATCAAAAACCATTCTATCATGGAAATCAATCAACACAAGGCCATTGCGGCGATTTTCAGCATTGTTGTGCTGTTGTTGGTGTTGTCTCCAGTTGGGGAAAACTGGAGCAAAACACCAAAGGATAACTTCCCACTCTCGTATTATCCCATGTTTTCCAAAAAACGCGAGGCTACTTACACCCTGCGCTATGTAGTCGGTTATGATGAACAACAACGGCGCTACCACATCCCTTACCATTACATTGGCAACGGAGGCTTCAATCAAGTGCGCCGCCAAATCATCAAACAATGCAAAAACGGAAAATCGAAAAAATTGGCTAAAAAAGTGGCCCGTCGCCTGGCCAAAAGTAAGGACCCACAGTACCAAAATCTCGAACGAATTGAGGTGGTAAAGGGGACTTACAACTTTGAAATCTATTTTGAAATAGGGGACAAAACTCCCCTAAAGGAAAAGGTATTGTGCACCCAAAAAATCGTCAAGCTATGAAAAAACTGCTCGCCCAACTTCAGGAATATTGGTTTGCGGCCATCTCCCCGCTGCGTTTGGCCATCTTGAGAATAGCTACAGGGTGTTTCTCCTTGTGGTATTTATTGGATCGCTATAGTATGTTGCAACGGCTTTCCAAGTCGGATGCATCGCTGTTCGAGCCCGTTGGTTTGGCCAAGTTACTATCCAGTCCCTTGTCCCCCGAAACATTTCAGTACTTACTCCTCGCCTGCATTGCTCTGAACATTGCTTATATTCTAGGCTGGCAATACCGCTGGACTGGCCCAGGTTTTGCAATGGCACTGCTCTTTTTTATGTGTTACCGCAATTCCTGGTCGATGATTTACCACAATTACAATTCCCTCGTGCTCACAGTTTTTATCATCGGATGGGCCGCAGCAGCGGATGCCCTTTCGCTGGATCGGCTGAGTCGCCACGCTCAGGCTGCGCCTGGTGCCCACTGGCGTTATGGCTGGCCCATCAAACTGATTTGCGCAGCTACGGTTGCTGCTTATTTTTTATCTGGTTTGGCAAAGGTTATGGGCGACCTGGCCTGGTCCTGGATCGATGGCAGTGCCATGCGTTCACAAATTGCGGTGGATGCCTTGCGCAAAGAAATGCTCGGTAGTAGTGCAACGCCCTTGTTTGAATGGCTGTATCCGCACACCTGGCTGTTTTTTTTGATGGGCTTTGGTGCTTTGATTCTTGAATTAGGAGCACCATTGGTGTTGTTGAACAAACGTTTGACCTGGATTTGGGCGGCACTTACTTTGTCGATGCATTGGGGCATTTACCTGATCATGGGCATCGATTTTCCGTACCACACAACCGGTTTGATCTTTTTGTCCTTCTTTGAATTGGAGAAAGCTTGGGCTTTTGTACAAAGGTCTTTGTCTGTCAAATCGGTTTTTGCTTAAATAACGTGAGTTTTGAGTTTTTTGCATTGAATATTAATGGGTTATTATTTTTTTTGACGAAAAAGCTATTCTTCCACCATATTTTTTACCGCAGAGTCTCGCAGAGTAAACACAGAGTTTCGCAGAGTTCAGGCCACCTTCGGTGGCTAAGCGTACTCAGAGGCGCATTGAATGAACACTAAATGGCTAACGATCAAATTTTAATCGTAGTCGACCTCGAGCCACCAGAGGTGGCAAAACTCCTAAAAACTAATAAAACTCTGAGAAACTCTGTGTTTACTCTGCGAGACTCTGCGGTAAAAAAATTAATTAATTCAAAACTCACGTTAAATACTATTCGGTTACGTGTACTAAACTTTTAACGTTGTAAAAAGCAAAAAAGGGCATCCCGAAGTTGATCTTCGGAATGCCCTTTTTACACCCAATCCAGTACACGTTGATTGATTCAAGCCACGGCCCGCAACGCCACTGGCATCGGCTTTTCCTCCAGCAAGTAGGTCAATTCAGTACCCTCCAACAAATCAGATAAGCGTAAGATTGGAGTACTACACACTCGCTCTACCTCTTGAATCAACAACTCGCTGGAGGTGAATAAGCCCGAAATCGCAAAGGGACGAATGCCCATTTGCAGCAGTACATCCAGGCCAGCTCGTACACCCATGCTGTCCCCACAAGAAAAAATCACCTGATGTACCGTATCCATAAAGCGTGAATTGTTGAGCAAAAGCGCTGTCTCGCGCTGCAGGATGCCATCGGCTATTTCCATGACAATGTAATCGGGATTGGCTTCTGCAACCGCCAAATCAACCAATGATTGGTACAAATCCAGCAGGGTTTGCTCCGAACACATGAAGGTAGAAGGGAAGCCATACTGAGCAAAATCAATGCCCAAATCCGCTCCACGATCCACGCAAAAACGCGCATCTTTGGGGAAAGCCGTACCCGTAAGTTTGATGTAAGCGGCGCGGTGGCCATTTTTTTTCAGTCCAGCGCACAAATAAGCGGCAGTCGTGGTCTTGCCACTGTCCATTGAAGTCCCGATCGACAAAATCACCTTGGTTTTAATCTTCCGGGGGCTGAAGCGGGTCAACTGGTCCGCCTTAATGGTGTTGAGCACAGCGCCGTTGGCACCAACCGCGTAACCAAGCAGTTCCAGTTCGGCTGGTTGATTGCGGACAGTGGCATTCAAAGTCTTCATGCTGCCCACTACGCCTCCACGGCCCAACAATTGGCAATTGATCGTTGGCTGCTCAGGTACATATCCTTCAATCTGACTGGTAGCATAACGATTGCCAAAAGCGGCCATGATGATGTCTTCTTCAAACAGGTGACGGGCCACGCCATGACCATCCATCAAAGCTGCGGAATTGGCCATCACGACCCTGAATATTCCTACATCACCCATTTTAGGGGTATAAGTATTGGTTAGTTCTACATTGACTTCAAAGGATTCGATGGCAGCACAAATCTGGGCTTTTTTGATTTTGGTTTTCATGTGTAGTCGTTTTTGATGTTATTCGACTACATATCGGTGCTGGCGGAGAATGTTACCTGGGCTGAACTTATTTTTTTACAATTATTTTCAAATTGAGGCTGGTCCGCAAGGAATAAAACCCCCGTTTTGCCCTTTTTTTGTTCCAATAATGCTTGTAATTGCTGGCAAGTTGTAGTTGACAACCCGCGAAATGCGTCCTGCAAGATCCAAAAAGGTTTATTGGTCAAAAAAGCCCGTAGCCACTGTAACAATTGTACCTGAGCCGAGGTCAATAGCGTGCGCTCAGTTACGGGAGTCTCCGCGTGAATGGTGCTCAATTCTGGGAAAAGCACTTGCCATTCTGCCAGCATGGCGGCGGCTTTGGCCTGGTGTTTGCGGCTGTAAGCGATCGCTTCCAGGACGTTTTTGCCGTACAATGGGAAAAGTGGCGACACAAAGGTGAATTGACGGCGGATACTTTTGGGCGATAAGGTTCCACTTGCTACCTCATCCAGCTGTATCGATCCCTCCGGCGGCGACTCCAGGGCAGCCAGGTATTTGATCAAAGTTGATTGAACACTTTCGTTTAGCTCCAGGTACAACTGTGCCCCCTTTTGCAACTGAAATTGAAGCGCTGGATGCATTGCTGTTTCGGGCAAATCGATTTGCACACGGGCAGCCTTCCAATCTTGCTCCCGATCGGCCCCCGCCGGCTCCAGTGGTTTGGCGAGCAATTGATCAATTTTCCGTAGAGAAATCCCACCTTTTTTCCACACCACTCCAATTTGCATCACCCGATTCAGCACCGGTTTCCAGGTCAACAAGACCAGAATCAAAGCAAAAAGAGCATCCTGGGGGAAAATCACGCCTTGTTTTTTCCAAACATATACAGCCCCCAGTACCAACAACAACAATGAATAAATGAAAAAAGGAATCAGTGCGTTCAGCAATGCGACTTGTTGTTGGTATTGATCCCCGAGTGCCTGTATTTTTTGGGTGCGTTTGGCAAACAAATGTTGCTCGGGCGTTTCTCGATTGAGGGCTTTAATGCTGAGGATATTGGCCAATCGTTGGTTGACAAAACTGAGTAAGCCGGACTTGCGGTCGCGCCGTTGTTCTTCCAGCCGCTCGATGCGCCGATTGAAACCCATCACCGCCCAACTCGCCAGCAAGCTCAAAACCAGAATCAATCCACCCAACTGCACATTGAGCCAGAGCAACAACAAGGTCCCTAAAGCCAACAAACTGGCGTCGGCAAAAAATTGAAAAACACCTTTGTTCAACAACTGCTGTGCACTGCCCAGATCGCCGCTGAAGCGCATGAGGTACTTGCTGGTGCCCGTTTTTTCGTATTCCTGAACGTGCATGCGCAGGTGCTGCGTGAACAACTTTTGGCGCAGCCAGGTCAAAAAACGCTCCATGAACAAGCCCTTGATGTAGCGTCGGTAGTAGTCAAAACCCAGTTTGGCGAGGATGGCCAGTCCCAGGAGTAGTAAAAAATTAGGCTGAAAGTTCAGGCCCATTTTTTGCAACAAACGCCCCCGCATCGATTGAAATTCGAACACCTCGGCAAAGGCCTGTGCGACCAGCAATGGCAACAAAAGCGTAAGAATGCTGCCCAGCAACTCCAAACCCAAGACCAGTCTAAATGCACGTCGTTGGGTATCCAAAAATTGGCGCAACAAGCCTGAATTTTGCATCAAAGGGTATTTTTAGCGGTAAGTGTCAAAGAGGATGGTCAAATGCAGCTCGTGTGAAGCGCCGAGCGGCAAATCAAAGGCGGAAATATTGTAGTCAAAACCATAGCCGATCTTGAGGTTGGCATCTTCAAACAAAAGCCCCGGTACATTGAAGCCCGCCTCCAGGTGTGCCAGACCATTGATGCCAAACCCTGCCCCAAACCACAGGGGGCGAGCAGGCTGAAAACGGCCATAAATATCCAAGTTGAAGGGTGCTCCCGGGGTGTATTTGGCCCACATGGAGGTTTCCAAAAAAGCTTCCTGGTTGAAAAAATGGTACCAGCCCGCCGTGGCGTAATAATGCGCTACGCGCCGCAGAGGGATAAAATCTTCGCCAACAGGTACCAGGGAATTGCCATGCAACAACTGCGGTGCCGACAGCCCCAGGTAAATGTTGTCGCCATCCAGCGCACCTTCCATGCGGCGGTAATAAAACACCCCCAAACCAACTTCGGGCTGATTCACCGAAAAATCGATGTCGGGTGCCAGCGGATCCCCGAGATCTTTCCAGGTAATCCGATTGGAACTGACGCGGTGATTGACCATGCCAATACTCAGCCCTACCGAAAGCCCGCCGAAATAAGGATCATTGGTGAAAATGCTGCCGATGCGCCCCTGTATGGCACTTGAGCCAAATGGCCCGGTGCGGTCTTGCAAGACTGAAAGCCCGGTGACCAACTCAAACGCCCCACCAAAATCGCTGATGAACTCCCCCGTAGCCTGCAAAGTGCGGGGCGTTTCGGGGTGGCTGATCCATTGCATGCGGTAGCTCGTAGCCAGCGATACATTGTATTCGTAGAGGAAAAAATCGCTGTTGATCGAAGCGGGATTCAGCAGCGGTTGGTGCTGCCGGAATTGGGTGAAATAGGGCAACTGTTGCGCACAGAGGGGCATCGACAACATTAGGCAAGTAATAAAACTAAAGGTTATGCGCAGCATGTTATTTGTTTTTGGGCAATTGAAACAATACAACTGGCGAACTGAGCGGATCGCTGACCAGGAGGGGTTGTTGGCTTGTTTGGGGCTTGGGGCGTTTGTTTTGCACCAGTTTGGGGACTTCTTTTTCCAAGTGGGTATACAGCTCCTTGATGTCGAGTGCCCCATCCTGATTCAGGTCAATGCCGGGTACGCGGCGGGTAAACTGTTCAATGGTGTGCAACATGGCCTGCGTGAATGCGCCATTTTGCCACTGGTCATCTTCGTAACTGTATTCGTTGGCCCGGCAAGACATCATCAAGCTCAAGCCCTTTTGCCCGCTGGTCAATTGATTCATCCGTTCCCCGCTCAGTTGAGAGCTGGCATACTCTTCACTCCCCGCCCCACTATGGCAGGCGTCGATCAGGAACAATTTCCGGCAACTGATGCTGGCCAGGTAGTTGATGATTTCTTTTTCAAAGTCCAGGCTGGTCTCCTGCAAAAATGGGCCATCGTAATCGCTGGCCGCAATGTGAAATACCCCCTGTGGGGTGTTGATGCCATGGGAAGAAATGAAGACCAAAATCAGGTCTTGCGGCCCGATTTGGCGGTCGGCAAAGCGGTATTGCAAGCGCCGCAGGGTTTTGAGGATTTCGGTTTTGGCGGTGGTTTTTTCCTGAATCAAGGTATCGACAAAAACACTTTGAAACTGCTGGTTCAGTTGTCCATTGGATTGCAGCATGACCCGTGCAAAATCACGGGCATCGCGGTGGGTGTATTTCAAATCGACCGCAGGCACGCCAATCGAAATCAGGTGTAAGTTGGGTTTGCTTGGCGAATAGATGATTTGAATGGGGTCGGTTTCTATCTTGCCCGCCTCGTTTTGCATTTTAGTGCGGATGGTCGTAGTGCCTTCGCTCAGTTTCACCCGCTGGGTATAGGTGCGGCTGTATGCCGTTCCCTTGATGCTTACTTCGTCCATTTTTGTCCCCGAAACGCAAGGTTTACCATTGATTTCGAGGCAAAAATTAGGCTTGTCCAGGGTTTTGTTGGATACCGCTTTGACTTGTACGTAGATTTCATTTTCCCCCCAAACAATCCCGCGCCCTTCGTAATGATCTGGATTGGGGTGCAGCCACACGGCAGTCAGGTAGTCTTTTTGCAAACTCTCTTTGGCAGGTGGATTGGCAGATGCAGCGGCCAGCGGCAAATGCCAATCCACGACCTGGGTATGTTCAAGCATCAAGTCCGCCACCCGGCCCCGAATCCAGACGCTGTCTTCCGTAAAATTGGCGGGCACTCCAAAAGGCAATTCGTAGGTGCGGTATTCACCGGGTGCCAGGTCGCCTATGTTGATGGCTTTCGGGATTTGTAAACCCTTGGATCCGTGCAGCTCCAGGCTTACGGCACGGGCTGTGCCTTGCCCTTTGTTGCGCAGCGTGAAGGAATTCCGTAGTAAAGTTCCTCGTTCTACCTGCGTGGGGAAAGTATTTGCGCTGAGCTCCAATTGAGGTTTGCTCAAACGTCCCAGCCGCAGGGGAATCCGGGTGGAACTGCCCATTTTTTGTTTGCCCTGAAACAACTGTACCTCCAGGGGGATTTCACCCTGAAGGTCGCTGGAGATGGCCAATGCTAGCGGTATGTGCAGGTCTTCGTTTTGTCCGGGTGCCATGGAAGGCAACTTGATGGTTCGGGTAACGGTTGAATCGTTTTTAGCATAACTGAGTTTTGCCCGCAAATGGGTCAAGCCCTTGCCTGGTGGCGCATCGATGTGGACGGCCAAAAAAGAGCGTTCATTGGGGCTCAGGTATTGTCCGTTGGGGTAATACAGTTGACCTGCTTTGTAATTCCAAGAGACTGCGTTAGGCTTCAAATCGAGCTTCTCGCCAATTTGGGCCACCCAGCCTTGGGCCCCTTTTAAAATCTGCTGATTGGAAGCACCCAATGCAACCAGGCTACCGTCGCCCCTTTGCAGAATGGCGCAGCCCTCGTCGGATAATTTGCTGCCGTAATAAGCTTCTTCCTGCAAAAAACCGTCTTGATCGACCCGTACTGCCCACACCGTGGGGCGACGGCTGCCCCGTGCGAAGGACTGACTATGGCCAATCAGCGCGATTTCACCATTGTACAACAAACATAGGTTGCTCAAACGGTCGTCTTCCCGCCCGCCGATGGTTTTGTAAGCCTGCACATTGCCATTGAGGTCGATGCGGCAGAAGAACCCTTCCTCCCGGTGATCCGGGGTGTTGACATATCCGGTAACCGCCAAAGATTGTTCATTGATGCGAATGATGTTGGCGCCCTCGGTGGCTTCGGCAGCGGGAAAAATTTTACCCCAGGATTGGCTTCCTTTGCCATCAAAAGCGGCGAGCCACATTTTGCGGCTGGATTCTTCTTCGGCGTAGCCAGAGATAAAAACTTGTTCTGCTCCACCCAAGGTGGCACCCAAGGCCTGGGTAGGCAAACCGTGGTACTGTACCTTTTTTTGCCACAAGACCTTTAGTTGGGCGTTGATGCGCAAGACCCAGGCTTGCTCGCCGGAGTTGCCAACGATTATTTTATCGCCATTCGGCAAGGGCAAAACCTCAATGAACACATCGTTTTCTTTGCTGCCTAAAATCAGTTCCGCTTCGGTTTTACCTGCTTCGTTTATTACCAACAGCCAGCCGTCTTTTTTTCCAAAATACTTGTCCCTTTGTCGGTCGCGGTCTGCCGGGGTTTCAGAATGCCCTACGATAAGGTAGCGGCCATCCAGGTCCTGGCGGATGCGGCGGGCGGCATCGTCCCCGTTGCGGCCAATGTAAACCTCAGCGGTTGGTTTCAGCTTTTCATCCAACAAGATGAGGTAGATGTTGCTGCCCTTTGCGGCACCATTGCTCTGATTGGTTTGCCCTACCGCGGCGATGGTTCCTTCCCAGTTTTCAACCATAGCAACCAGGCGATCTTGTCCAGAACGGCCGTAAAGGTGCTCGATGAGGGGCTCGTCCTCCAATTGCTGAGCTGACAAACAGAGGGGCAGAAATAAGTATAAAAACAGGGCAAGGGTATAGGAAAAAGATTTCACGGCGAATGGGTTTTATTTAGGGACTATTGTGCAAGCACTTTTAAAATCAGAGGTACGGCGATTTTTCCCGTTGCCGGGTCGGGTCGGGCACTGAAGACCATTTTATCGGCATTGTAGCGCACTTGTGTGGCCGGGATGGCGATGTCGGCAAATACTTTTTGGATTCGCTCGGCAAATTCGCCCGAACTTTTTTCTAGTTGTTCAACCCGGCGGCTGATGTCCGCAATGGGGCTATGACTGTAGATGATGCACAAAAAGTCTTCGCCTGGCAGCGGCAGTTGCAACACGGATTCTTCGCTGGGAATGACAATTTCCGCCGTTTTTTCCAAAACAAATCCTGCGGTGGCTACCTGGTTGTTCATTTTGGGGAAATGAAAATTGACCTTGCTGCCCGGGCTTTGGCTGAACACATAGGCATAACGCCCCCGGGGAATCTCGCGGGCGACCAATTGAAAGACATCCCCTACTTCAAAACTGGCCTGTTGCGTTTCGTAAAGCCCGGCTGCGGTGTTCCAACGCGTGGCGACTTCTTCGTAATAGGGGATTTCCTGCCCATCGCTGGTGCTGAGGTAACCACTGGGTTTGCGGAAGGCGAAAGTGCCACTCAGGGAAAATTCGGTTTTTGCACTCGGTGTCTCTTGGACATTGGGTTGCAACTGTGCCAGCGATTCCGCCCGATCTTCGGGGAGCAGCACGTAGGCGTATTTGCACAAGCGGGCAAAATCGTCGTACTTCATCCGAATGAAACCATTGCGACCCCAGGAAGCACCAAAGCTGTTCATGAACTCAAATTGTTTCTCGACGTTGTCGTAACCCACCAAAACCAGAGCGTGATGGCTGCTGCTGGGGGCGTCTTCTGCCGGATCCCAAAGCTGGGTACCCGGTTTGATTTCCCAAAAATCGGTGGTTACGGCAATGCCGACGACCAGAGGAGTTTGAGTGGCCAGGACCTTACATGCCTTGGAAATCTTACTTTTGGGCTCTTCCTGGGTGTTAAAAACTGCGGCAAAATCCTGAATGCGGTATTGCAAAGCCTCGTTGGCAGGGGTGGTGCCCGGGTTTGTAGTGCAATCCATTTTTTTGTAATTGAACGTATTTTCCAGGCAATCACCTTTGGTTTTAAGCAAGGCCAGGGCGTCTTCAATGTAGGCCCCAGCGCTGCAATCGTCGGACTGCAAGCGGATTTGGTTGTACACAAAAGCGGCAGAATTGGCCATTTGGGTGATTTTGGAAGGGTCGTTCAGCCCCAGGCGTTGTGCCCGCATGAGGGTGAGCGCGCCGTAGCCTACTGCCCAGCCTACGCAGGAGCCCATACGTTGTTGGTCGCCGGGCACTGGGCAGTATTGGCGCAAACTGACCCGCAAGGGCACCTCATTGTACTTGAGGCCGCTGTAAGAAGGCAACACGGGGATGCTTCGGTATTTGTTTTCCGAACAGAGGAGCCCGCTATTTTGGGCCACACTTTGGGAGGCCATTCCAATCATCCAAAAAATCATCCACAACAGTAAACTGCGCTTCATATCGCTCATTTTAGTAGTGGGCAAAAATAAACGTTCATTTTTCCGAGCCAAAGGATTAGATAAGGCACTTGAAATGAATCGTTTACTTATCTAATCCTTTGGCAAAATGAACATTTATTTTTTTTCGCCCGTAAGGGATTCAAGTAATTTCTGGGCTTCGGGGCCGTAAATGCTGCTGGCCGGGATGGCTTCCAGGGTGTTGATGGCAGCCTGGGTATCCGCTCTTTGCAAATAGGCCAGGGCCAGGTACCAGCGACTGGCTTCCTGAATGGGACCGGTTTTTTGGAGGCCGTTCAGCAGGATTGGCGTCGCCTGATCCGTTTCGCCTTCCATCAGGTGGCTGATCGCCAGGAACAGACCAGCGTTGCCGTCTTGTACCTGAGCGTAATAGCTCGTCAAATACTGGGCGGCTTTCCGGTAATTTTGTTGATCATACGCGGCCATCCCCTGGCGTAGATCTTCGATGGCGGGCGCTTCATTGTCCTCCAGGTAAATCACGTTTTCCATGGGCTGAAGGTATTGCTGCGCCAAAGCTTGAGGATCAATGGCCCACCAAGCCATCCTTTTTCCGACAAAAAACACTCCAGTACCAAGCAAAAGGAATAAGGAGAGGCCCAAGATCCAATTCAGTCCCAATTTACCCAGCCAGGAGCTGGGTTCCGCAGCGGGCAAACCTTCTTCCAAGATCAGCCCGGCTACAATTCCCTTCACTTCAAATAGGTCACGTTCTTTCAAAACCGTGGTCAGCTTTTGACTAAACTGCAATTCTGCCTGCTTTGTTTCCGATTCGGCTGCTTCACGAAGGACACTGGCCGCTTCATCCGGGGTAAGTTCTCCGGCACTCAAGGCGCGGAGTTTTTCTTGCCATTCCATCTGCTCCATTGTAGTGCTGTTTATTCCTGAGTATCTTTTGCCAAGATGCCTTCAGTCAGTTGTTTTAATTTTTTTCGACAATCAAAAATGCGCTTGCGCAAATTGTCGTAATCGTATTCCAGGCGTTCGGCGATTTCCTGAAGCTTGATCTTTTGCAAGTGGTACATCTGGATGATGTCGCGACAAACTTCGCCGAGTTGGCCCATTGCCTCGTGAATGGCATTGAGCTGCCGGTCTTTGACAATGGCATGAACCAAATCAAGCTCACTTTCATCCTTTAGCTGTAGTTCTCCATCAGATAAGGCCTCAGAAGAACGTTTCTTCCGCTTGCGCAACTCATCGCGCCAGGTGTTTGAGGTAAGTTGGTAAATGTAATTTGCCAGTTTACCTTCTTCATTGTACCGTCCGTTTTGTACCGCCATCCAAAGCTCGAGCATAACGACCTGAATCATTTCTACAGCATCTTCTTCTGATCCGCTGTTCTTGCGCACATAACCAGCGATCATTCCGCTGTAATGCTTGTAGAGGTATCGAAAAACTTCCGTATCCTTCTCTTGTATTCCGATCAATAACTCCTGAGTTGTGTACTCCATGCAGGATTTTGGTTTATCACAGTCATTAAGTAGTGGGGCAAAATGATCACTTGTTTTTTGTCGCCCCTAAAATATCGTACGAAGCAAAAAATGTTACGTATGATTTTTGAAAATATTACAATACTACCAACCTAAAGCAGCGTAAGCGTAATAAGTTCCGATCAACAGCACGAGATGCAGTGGCAGTAGGTACCCACTCAATCGCAAGAGATCCCGCGAAGAGTAAGAATCTTCATCAATGGTGCTGAACAGCGCGACTGGTTTTGCACTAATCGTCAAAGTCAGACAGTAACCCATAGCGGCATTGGCGATGAATGCCAGCAAAGCTCCTGATTGTCCTACTGCTACAGCCATCGGTAGCAAAAGTGGCAGCAAAACAGTAACCCGAGCGGTACGAGAGTTGATCAGCAAATGAGAAAGCAAAGAAACGCCAATAATTGCCACTAAAACTCCCGTAGCCGGTAACTGTTTGATTGAAGCCGACACCCCTCCCATGAGGTAGTCAATCGAACCACTGTTCAATAAACCATTACTGATCTCAATGGTTGCAGCCATAAATACAATCAATGGCCATTCAATTTTTTTGAGGGCCGTTTTAAAATTCAGCACCCCAAAATTAGGCAGACACAAATAAATGGCGCCACCCATTGCGATTAGGCCGGGATCGATGCCATGCCAAATTTCAGTCATCCATAGTCCAATCAGGGTGAAAGAAACCAGCACAGTTTTAAGTTGAAGGGACGGCTCGTCTTTTTTTTCCACTCCAGCGTCTGGTTCAGGGGTGATTTTTAGACTGGTTCTTCGCTCTTCAGGCGATAAAAAAACGCGCAACAGTATCCACGTTGTGCTGAAACAACTCAGTACCCCAATTGGGCCCCCCAGCAAAAGCCAAGCCGTATAGGAGATTTTTGTTCCATAAAAGCGTTGGATCAAATCGGCAGTGATCAGATTGGCGCCTGCTCCTAAATAAGAAGTGATGCAAGAGAGCACAATGATACTAGGAAAAAGGAGTGCTAAGGCTCTTCGGATGTTGCGGTTGTCTGTCGCTGCCGCAATACTCAGGTAAACTGGTGCCATCACTGCTGCTCTGGCGGAAGTAGAGGGAATAATAAAGGACAAAATCAACAATGCCGTAGTAAGCATATAAAACATCCCCGCCACATTGCTTGAGTAGCGTGCAAATCCCTTGGCAATGCGAGTGGACAAACCCGATACTTGCCAGGCTTCGCCTAGCATAAATCCTGCAATCAGCAGGATGATGAAAGGGTCGCCTAGTGCACTCAATAATGGTTTTTCCGCAGTATTTAGCCCGGTAATTGCCATCGCAAAGGCACCCAATAAAGCGACCAGGTTGGCATCTATTTTGGTAGTAGTCCATAACACTATGGAGGTTCCAAAAATGAAAAGTGCAGTTTTTCCCATTGGGCTCAGGCCTGGTGTAGCGAATAAAATCAAGACCAAAATACTCCCCAAGAGCGAGCCAGTCAACAGTAGTTTCTTGTTCAAAAGATTGGACATAATAACGATTGTTCAAAATGGTTACGCAGCCGCCAAGGGGGCTTGCAGGTTAATTCGTTTCGAAAGGTTCATGCCTACTAAAATGAAACGCATGAGTCGCTCGGCTGCCGAAGCGATTAATTTGGGGCTATCTTCTATTGCGGTTTCCAGCGAACAAGGCTTCTTGAGGATACTAATGTAGGAATCTATCCCGAAATCGTAATTTTCACGGGCACCTTTCCCTATCGTGCCCGCCAACGCCACTACTGGAATCCCCCTCAATTTTGCCTGGCGAGCTACCTCCACGGGCACTTTGCCCTGATGCGTCTGAAAATCGATGGCACCTTCAGCCGTGACAACCAAATCCACCCCTTTGAGCATTTCATCCAAGTGCTGGTATTGCATGATGATATCGTAGCGAGGGTGCAAAGGCGCTCCAAGAAAGGCCATTAACCCCGCACCTAAGCCTCCTGAAGCTCCTGTACCTGGCACACTGATGACGTTGATTCCGGTTTGTTCCTGAATTTGTTCGCCCCAATGGCTAAGGGCCTGATCCATCTGCTCAACCTGAGTTGGAGTTGCTCCTTTTTGTGGCCCAAATACCCTTGCCACGCCTTGCTTGCCGCACAATCGTACATGTGGATTACAAGCCGCATCAATTTGTACTTCTTTTAACCGAGGGTCTAAACCCTGAAGATCAATGAGGTGTAAGTCCAGTAATCCTTGTGCACCGAGGGCAATTTGTTCTCCTTTTTTGTTCAATAATTTCGCACCCAAAGCTTGTACCATGCCGGCACCACCATCATTGGTACCACTATCCCCACAACCGATCAAAATCCGTTGTGCTCCGGCATCCAAGGCGTGTTTGATCAACTCGCCGAGGCCATAGGTTGTGGTGTGCATGGGATTGCGCTGTTGAGGTGGGATGAGTGACAAACCCGCAGTAGCGGCCATTTCAATGATAGCAGTTTTGACGGGTTCGCCACCCAAAAATCCAAAAAACGACTCGACAGGTTGACCTACCGGCCCCATTGTCACTACATGATGCAGGGTGCCTTTGGTCACATCAACCAATATTTTTGTAAATCCTTCACCTCCATCAACAATGGGCATCTTGAGCACCTCTGCTTCTGGTACAATGCGGCGGATGCCACGCTCAATACACTCGGCGACTTTATCAGCCATCATGCTCTCTTTAAACCCGGATGGTGCGACTAGAATTTTCATACCTTTGAAGCGTTAAATGATCAACAAATCCATTTTTCGAGAGCATATTGCAGTTGTATCCTTTTGTTACTTTTAAAATCCAAAAAAATTCACACAAAATTAATTTCAGCTTAACATTGAAATTTTAAATATTTGAAAATCAATCCATTGTGTATTTTTTCTTTTTTTTCGAACCTAAACTTAAATTTTGGCTTTATCTATGGTAACATTATTGACCTGGTACGATATAAGAAAAATTGAGCAGTTATGTTGCAAAAATCATTGTACTCACTTGGCCTCGTGCTCTGTATTTATGGAGCAGGGTTTTCGCAAGAAGATACTTCGAAGTTGGAAATGGGTGCCCCAAATGTAAACTGGAGTAGTACCGCTACTCCACAAGCGCCACGCGAAATCAGTGCCAGTGATGGCATCTACGATAAGTTCATCCTCATCCGCTGGGAGGCCAGTGAACAGGCATTGGCATACAAGGTTTTTCGGTCTACCAGTTCCAAGGCCAGCTCATTGCAGGAAGTGAGCAATGCCTGGCAAAAAAGCACCTGGTTGTGCGATTATACGGCCTTGCCCAACGTGGATTATTACTACACCGTAGTGGCCAATGATGGCAAAAGCAACTCGAAAATGGGGCCACTAGACAAAGGCTTTTTGCGCAAAAGTGGGGCTGTCGCCATTGAAGCGAGTGATTTATTGGCAGAGAATGAGGCATTTGGGGCGCAGCGACAGATTTTTCTGCTCATTGGCAGTGTAGCAACTCCCAATAAAGTATTTCGTTCAGGCGAAAACATGGAGGTCAGTACCCCGATTCAGAATATTTTTGAACAAGCCACCCCATTGACCGAGTTGCGCTACTTCTTCTCCGAAGATGGCGTTCTGGATTGGAGCGATAAATTGTTAAAAACCAAAACCTTGAGCAACATCCCGGCCAACGCACAATTGCAGGTAAAAGAGCAAATTGCGTTGCCCGGCAACTTGTTGAATGGTACCTATTATTTGATTGTGGTCAGTTCCACCGAAGGTCAAATTTTGTCGAGTAAAACGGCAATTGTTTCCATCAAAATCAGCAACTAATGGCTCTAAAAATCGGCATTCTGGTTTTGGGTTTGTTTCTTTTGCCCATCATCATTCTGGCTCAATGCGACGACGATACCCTGCCTCCCAGCGGAGCCATGGAAGTTGTGGGTGGTGGCTGTAGCCCGGCAACTTTTCGCCTAAAATTCATACTGGCTTCCAATGATGACGATGATGATGACAACGATACAGCAGTTTTTGATCTTAGCTATCGCATCGGTGGGCAAACTTTTCAGTTGACGGGTGTGTCCAACGAACACGAGGTGGAGCATACCCTTTCAGCTACCGCTACTGCAACCCTTTTGACGGTAACAGTCCTGGGCTGTACGGCCAACATCAACCAAAGTACCAGTCTCGAAGTGTTCAGTGCTCCTGGCCAGAACATCAGCTCAAGTGCTCCGAACTGTAATCAAAACAATGGCAGCATTACCTCCAGTGGAACTGGTGGAGCTTCGCCTTTTGAATACAGCTTGAATGGTGCTTCGTTCCAAAGTTCGGGCAGTTTTACCAATCTTGCAGCAGGAAATTATACCGTAAGTGTAAGAGATGCCAATGGCTGTACCAGCACGCAGAATGTAACCCTGAATGCGGGCAGCGCGCCCAATCTCAGTATTACCAACGTAACTCAACCTGGCTGTGGGCAAAACAACGGCGCGTTCACTGCTCAAGGTTCAGGTGGTGCTTCGCCTTATCAGTATAGCCTGAATAGCGGTGCGTTCCAAAGTTCGGGCAGCTTCGCCAATCTGGCAGCGGGCAGTTACAGCGTCACGGTGCGCGATGGCAATGGCTGCACCAGCACGCAAACGCAAAACCTGACTGCACCTGGTGCCCCCAGTCTCAGCATCACCAACGTGACCCAACCCGGCTGCGGGCAAAATAATGGTGCGTTCACTGCACAGGGCTCAGGCGGCGCATCGCCCTACCAGTACAGCCTGAATAGTGGCGCGTTCCAAAGTTCGGGCAGCTTCGCCAATCTGGCAGCGGGCAGTTACAGCGTCACTGTGCGCGATGCCAATGGCTGCACTGCCACGACAACGGCTAATCTGCAAGGTGCAGCCAGTCCTAGCGCGAGCGTTTCCAGTCTGCGCCAACCTACCTGTGCGGGCAACGACGGCCAAATTCAAGTACAGGCACAGGGTGGTTTGGCCCCGTATACCTATGCGCTTGGCGGGGGGAGTTTTCAAAACAACGCTACTTTTGCGGGCTTAGGGCCCGGGAATTATACAATCAGTGTGCGGGATAGCCGCAGTTGCCAGGCTAGTCTCGCCGTGGTGCTCAATTCCGCAACTGGCAATTTAGCACCCGCCACCGTCACTGGATCAGCGGCTGTTTCTGCTTGTTTGTTTGAAAATTTGCGCTTGCAAGGCAATTTGCCGGCCGGAACAAGTGGTCGCTGGAGCTTATCCAATGACGTAGGTACCCTGGCTAATACACAAAATGCCCAAACTACTTTTCGCCCACAAAGGGCCGGAACCGTAGAAGCGATCTGGACCTTGTCGGCAGTGGGCTGTGCCAATTACAGCCAGGCTAAAATTCAAATCACCATTCCGGCAGCACCCTCCGGGAAGGATTTTCCCGGCATTGAAGTCAATAAAGACCCCCTCTCGCTGAAGCTTTATGCGGGCAGCGCGCTAGTTGAGTTGAATGTACTGCAACAGGGCAAAAAAGGCTCGGGTAGCATCGGGGTGGACAATGTGCTGATCTATACGCCAAAAGCAGGTCAGAGTGGTGCCGATACCCTTTATTACAGCATTTGCGCCGCAGAATGCCCCAATGCCTGTGATACAAGTTGGGTAGCCTTTGTGCTCAACGATGAAGCGGCCATTTGTGAGTTGGAAAAAATTGACCCAAGGGCGATTTTTCCGGAAGGCATTACCCCCAATGACGATGGCTACAATGACCAATTGGTGTTCAACCTCATCGACAAACTGGGCTGCCCTTCCAACTACGCCAAAAGTGACATCACCATTTTTAACCGCTGGGGCGACAAAGTTTTTGTGCAGGAACCCTATGAAAACCAATGGACGGGCACTTCCCGTGATGGCGGTGCTTTACCTCCTGGAGTGTACTACTACGTTTTGCGCATTCGGCCAGAAGGGCGAAAGGAATTTGTAAAATTTGGTTCCGTTTCAATTTTTAAATAAAATTTTCGGGTAACATTTTTCTCTTCTTGCAATATCAGGTTGTTCATTTAATCCATTACCAATGAAAAACCTGATTACCCTGATTGCATTGCTGATTATTTCTTTGAGCTTAAACGCCCAGCAAGTGGGCATTAATCTTAGGCTAGATGCGGCCAAAAGTTTTAAGCTGGATAAAAAAACGAAAATCGAGCTTTCGCAACAATTGCAGCTGACCCCTGAGATCAAAAACATCGAGCGCAAATACGACCGCATCTTCGACGAATTTGAACTTTTTCCCTTTTTGCGTGAAGGCAATGACGATGATGATAAGGATAAGGATGACGAGGACAAAGACGATGATGATAAGGATGATGATGACAACGATGATGACGATGACGAAGATGACGATGATGACGATGATGACAACACGATCAAAGGGAGTACACCTGATGGCTCAAACAAAGGCTCAGGCAGCGGCTCGAACCCCGGTTTTAATGACCTGAATGATGACCCCTACCGCATCGACCTGAGTTGGCGCTCCTCTTCTACCCTTGATTTTGATTACAAAATTCGCAAGTGGTTGCGATTCGGTCAATCTTACTCCTTGTTGTTGGACAATGAAGATATCAGGCACCTGAGCCGAACCGACCTCACGCTACAGCCCAAAATGCCCAGCAAAAAATTCGACTTGCAATACCGGATTGCTTACCAATTGGGCGCTGAATCCAGAAAAGGCAAGTTGAGGCTGGACTCCGATTTCAGCTCCCGACTGGGTACCGACTGGGAATTTAAAGATCGCCACATTTGGTTCAATAATTTTTCCGTCAATGGAGCTTTTGACGAAGGCGTTTGGGAATGGGATCGCTTTCGTTACGATACCGGGCTGGAATACAAATTTTCCAAAACGCATTCCTTTTCTTTTGGTTACCGCTTTCAACAGCGTTTGGACCGCAAAAAAAATGCCGTATCGCATGGCGTAAGCTTTGCTTATTCACTGGATTTTTAGATGTGTGTTATGGGTTCCCTCTATTGCAGTGTTCAGTAGACTGGATAGTTTGCTAGCAGCCGCTTCCGTGGAATTAGGGTAGACATGGGGCGGCTGTTTTTTGGGGTTAATTTATGCCATTACCTCCGGTGCATTCGATACAACTGTTTTCAATTAATAAAAATCCAGCTGCTATAACCAATTCAATTTTTTCAACAGAACTTCCCGGTGCCGCTTGCTCAGGGGCACCTGGAATTTATCAAACTGAATGAAATTATCCTGTAAATCAATTGTCTGAATTTTCTCAGTATTGATGAGGTAACTGCGATGAGTTTGGAGGAAGTCAGTAGCAGGCAACAGCGCCATACATTCCTGAAGGCTCAATCGAACCAGGTATTTTTTTCTCTCGGTGAAAATCTGACAATAGCGTCCATCAGCTTCCAGGTAAACGATGTCCTTGATGGCGACCTTCTCCAGTTTTTGCCGCACTTTGATGAACAAATGTTCTTTTGAAAAGACATCCTGCTCCCATTCCGGTGTATCGTTGGCCTGTGTACCCAATTGCCGAACGGTCAGTTCAATGCTTCGTTGCAGTTGGATGTCGCTAAAGGGTTTGTTGAGGAAATAGATGGGTTTGGCGCGTGCGGCCCGATTGAAGGTCAAATCATCGAGTAGCGAAGTAATGAAAATTACCGGGATATTGAATTCGCGATTGATGAGATCGGCCAGTTCGATGCCATCGTGCTGCCCCTGGATGTGAACATCCATCAAAATGAGGTCGGGCGGATTTTGGCGGATTTTGGCCAAAGCATCCGCACTGTTGTCTACAATGCCAACAAGTTCGTATTCCAGTTTTTCAACCAGCATTTCGAGCTTGTCAGCGTACAATTCTTCATCTTCTACGATGAGTATTTTCATGCAAGCCTGGTTTTATGCGGACAAGGGCAAGGACACCGTAAAACGAGACCCCTGGTTGATTTTGCTTTCAACCAGCACCTTTCCCTTGTTCAATTCCACCAATTCCTTTACAAGCAGCAAGCCCAAACCCGTACCTTTTTCTCCGGCAGTGCCTTTTTCGCTGGCTTTGTCAATCGCAAATAGTTTAGCCATTTTTTCAACCGAGATTCCAGTTCCAGTGTCGTTGATGTTGATGAACACTTTGTGCTCTTTGTTCTCCGTAGTCACAGCGACCTTGCCACCGCTGGGCGTAAACTTGATGGCATTGCTGAGCAAATTGCGCAAAATTGCCTGAAAGGTATTTTCATCTGCATAAGCGATCAGATCTTCGGGAATATTGCTTTCCAGCTGGATGTTTTTGGCCTGGGCATTGGCCTGAAAAATTTCCATGAGTTCTACCATTGCCTGTTTTACGTTGATGGGTTTGGGGTGATAAGGGATTACACCTTGTTGCAACAGCGCCCAATTGAGTAGGTTATCGAGCAGGGTGCCGAGCTGTTGCGCGGTTTTTTCCACTCTGCTGGCCAGGCGCGCTAATTTATCTGCTTGTTGTTTTTCCAGGTAATACGTCATTTGTTCGCCCACGCCTTCCAGTGCAACGATCGGGCTGCGGATGTCGTGCGCAATGATGCCAAAAAACTTGTCTTTGGTTGCATTGAGTTGTTGAAGCTGTAGATTTTGGGCTTTGAGTTGATTCCGGGCTTTGCGCAATTGGAGAAATAGAAAGCCCCCCAACAAAATGATGCTCAAAAAAGCGAGTACCAGGGCCAAATAAAGTTGATTGCGGGTATTGAGCAAGGCTGCTTCGCGTTTGGCCTGTTCTTTTTCTTTTTGGTAATCGGCAACGTTTTGGCGCACCTGCTCTTGTTTGAGTTTCGCTTGTGCCTCGTTCGTGTAGATGCTGTCGCTTAATAGTTGGTAGTTTTTGTAGTGCTGCAATGCCATTTGATGGTCCCCTTGCTGTTCATTGATTTGACTCATCAAGAGTTGAATGACTTTTTGTTGCTCCAGGGAGCCATATTTTTTTGACTGAACTAGAGCCGACTCCGCATAGTATTGGGCAGAATCCGGTTGAGCTTGTTCCACATAAATCGTGCTGATTCCAATCAAATTCCCCAAAGCAAGTATCTGATTGTTGAAATGCTGGTTGAGCTGGAGGGCTTTCTGGTAATTGAGCAAGCCCTGGGGAAATTTTTTTAAAGCTTTCCAGGCCATGGCCATATTGGCGTATACTGTTGACAAAGTGGTAGAGTCTTTGATTTTTGCATTCAGCAGAGCGGCTTCCTGATACAATTGCAAAGCTTTTTGGGGCTGAGCTTGCGCAATCGCTACCTGCCCCATCCGGCTGTAATTGCTCATCATGCCGAGGGTGTCAGGCAAAGACCGATTGATGGCCAATGCTTTTTTGAAGTAGCTGTCTGCCACTGCCCAATCTTTCATGCGGTAAAACAAAGATCCTAACTCCTGCAAAGTAGGAGCCAGATAGTATAGGGATTTGTTTTTTTCATAAATACCAATAGCGCGTTGGTAGTTTTCGATTGCCCGGTCAAAGGTGCCCATTGCGATGTAATTAACAGCCATTTCTTCAAGGGCCCAGGCTTCATTGCCGCGCAAATTGTACTTTTTCGAAAGCGCAAGAGCCTCTTTCAATAGGTGTAGTGCTTCTTGATGGTCTCCTTTGTTGTAGAACTCTCTCGATAAATAAAGCAGTACCTGTGATTTATTCCACTCCCCACCGTCTGCATCCATGTAACTGGGGCGTCCCAGCAGAGGATCGATAAAAGGATGGGTTTTCAAGCGATTGAAATAATAAAGTGCTTTTTGAAAATGATCAATGGCTTTAGTCGATTCACCCATTCGGGAGTAAGCTATTGCCATCACCTTGTGAATGTTGCCGATGTGTCTATCAGGTACACTTTTGTCGGTTTTCTTCAGGGCTTTGTGTAGTATTTCTAGGCCTGTTTTGTAGTCGTTTCGCTCATAAATGTATTGTTCTGCCACATGATAGGCCGCAAACGCTTCCACCGATTTGGAAGGAATAGACCGTGCAATTTTTAGGGCCTCTCCTGGGTAATCAATGGTTGTAGTCCGAACACCTAAAACCTCTACCTGTTCCATGAACAGCATCGCCATGGCTATGCCTGCTTTATAGTTTTGGTTTTTTGCCAATTGCATGGCTTGCTTTACATAAACACTCGCCTCGGCCTGTCCATTCACAAATATGTTGGCCCTGGTCAAACCCAGGAGGAGGTCAATTTTTTGAATCGGATCAACGGTGATGGGTAATTTTTTTTGGAGGCTTTCGATTAAGAATTGTTGACAATAGATTGAATAACAGCACAAAAAGAAAAAGAAAAAAACTAATTTAACTTTCTTCATGATTCAATTGGCGTTTGGGCAAGACAATGATTTAGGGCGCGTCTAAGATACGGCTAAAACTGGAATTCAAGCCACCAATCATTCCCGCTCAATACCAAAAAATACTCCATTCATTACACTGGCAGCACCGCTCACCTCCAATCATGCGCCCCGCAGCTGTGATGATCCGAACTTTGAGGAAAATTCACCATTAAAACTTTATCTACATGAAACTAAGGAGTCATTTTTTGTTTGATCGGGAAAATTTTTTCACCCGGTTCTACACCATAAGGTATTCGGTATCAACTTTGATACTTTGTTGTTTGGGCATTTTCTCACAAGCGCAATCAGCCGTTTCTTTTCAATCGCTTCAATATCCTGGCCTTTACATCCGACATTCTAATTACAATGCATACATTCAGCCTATCAAATCAGCGTTGGATCAAAAAGATGCATCTTTTAAAATAGTTCGGGGGCTTTCGACGGATTGTGCGGATTGCATTTCATTTGAATCTGTCAACCTCCCAGGGCAATTTCTACGGCATCAAAATTATCGTATCGTACTGGGACCCATTGCTAGTGATTTGAACAAGAAAGATGCTTCATTTCGGCAAAGGACCAATTCCACTTCGTCTGCCTTTGCTTTCGAGTCATTCAACTTTCCCGGGCATTACATAAGACCAAGAAACAATGAATTATTCATCACTCAAGTGGCAGATTATGCCAGGGACAATGAAGTTTTTTTTGTTCAAAATAGTAGCGTTAACGTAACCCCTCCCGGAACAGGCAATGTGACAGCAAACCTTCCGCCAGATGCCGACATGTGCTGGACGGAATCAAGAACCAGAGGCGCGGGTACATTCCCTAACATCTGTGGGCCAAATGAAGATTTAGACGCAGGGCTTTGCTATCCCAAATGCCAGGCTGGTTATGTAGGTGTAGGGCCGGTATGCTGGAAATCTTGTCCTCCGGGATACCGTGACGATGGTGCATTTTGTGCCAAACCAGCCGCTTATGGCCGGGGCGGAGGATACCCTTGGAAATTTGGGGATGGCCTCAATCTGGATGCAGCAAAAGCACGCTGTGAAAAAGACAACCGTCAAGGCTGTGAAAAATACGGCGAAATCATGTATCCAAAATGCAGTGAGGGCTTTAGCCCAGCAGGCTGCTGTATTTGTAGCCCGGTATGCCCTGCTGGATTTATAGACATTGGGGTGTCTTGTACAAAGCCAAGTTATGGCAGGGGCGCAGGCACTGTACCCAAAAACTGCCCCGCTGGGAAAGTAAATCAAGCTGGCCTCTGTTATGTCCCATGTCCTGCTGGATTTAATGGTGTAGGCCCCGTGTGCTGGGCCAACCAGTGCCCCAATGTTTTCCCTATCAAGTGTGCTGCCGGTTGTGCGCGCACTACTAATGCTTGCATAAAGGCAGTAGTGAGCCAGGTGACAACTCCTCTTGAAATGGTCGTGAATATTACTGGCATTGCCTTGTCGGGTGGCGGTTCTGCCGTGGCCAAATCCGCAGCAGTAACCAGTGCCAAAACCATTGCCAAAGCAAGCATCAAGAGCCAAATGATCCGTAAAGCAAAGGAAATGGGCAAGGAGTTGCTCGAATCCGCTGCTGAAAATGCTGCTTCTACATTTTACGAAGCGCAATTGACCGGCGAATTCAGTTGGGAAGATCTTGACCCAACTGGCGTAGCCAATGTTGTGAAAGCGTTCAACAAACCGCTGTGTAAAGACTTTAAATAATCTTCACCATCCATCGATGGGCTGAGCAATCTCGGGTTGCTCAGCCCTTTTCAAAAATCCATGCAATATGAAAAGGTCGTTTTTTGCGCTGTTGAGCTTTTTACTGCTTCACACTGGTTTTGCGCAAGGCATCCAATTTGAGTCAGCTGAAAATAGCTGGTCAACCATTCTGGACAAAGCCCAAAGTGAAAACAAACTGATATTTGTAGTGGCCTATTCCTTATCCTGCCACAATTGTGAGGATATGCAAAAAAAGATATATCCTGCCGAGCAGGCGGGAGCAACCTACAACGGCAAATACATCAATGTTCAGTTGGACATGGATAAGGCCGAAGCCAATGATTTCGCTATTAAATACGGCATTATGGCCTATCCAAGTTACCTGTTTATTGATGGAAAAGGCGAGCTAGTACATCGTGCAATGGGGACGATGACCATGGAACAATTTTTAGCGATGGGCGTAAACAGTACCGATACAGCGCACCAGTTTTTTCCATTGAAAAACCGATTTTTCCAAGGCGACCGATCTCCGGAACTGCTCAAAAGGCTGACCATAATGGCCAAGGATTTGACCGACTACGACTTGCTGGGGAGTGTATACGAGGCTTATTTTTCTACTCAAGACAATTGGCTCAGCAAGGAGAACATGGACATCCTGCTGATGGGCTTGAAATCTCCTGAGCAAAGTACCTTTCCCTTCCTGCTGAAACACAAAAAGGACTTCATTGAAGCTTACAGCGAGGCCAAAATATTCAACCTGGTAGACGAGGTGGTTATGAACAGCATGAGCCTTTATTCCTATAATTATGACCAACGGGACTTTGATCTCACACTGGCCAAAGCATACGGACTCAAATATTTGCCCGAGGAATTATTTGATCAATACTGGCTTTTGTTTACAGTGAATCATAACATGATGAAAAAAAATACCCCGGAGCTCCTGGTCAATGCAACCCAATATTTTGATCAGTATCCCTGCTTTAGCGGCCACCTATACAACAATGTTGCCTTAGCTTTTTATGAAGAAACGAAAGACAAAGTGTATTTGGAGAAAGCACTTTCCTGGGCGTTAAAAGCCATAGTAATCAAAGACATGTTTCAATACAACGATACTGCCGCTGCCCTCTATTTTAAACTGGGCAACAAAGAACAAGCCAAGACGTATGCATTAAAGGCGATTGAAAAAGCAAACGAAACTGGCCAGGATGCCTCAGAGACCAAGGCCTTGCTGAAAAAAATAGAAAATTTGTAGTGATTAGGATTCGCAAAACATGAGTCATCCCGATTTTGACTTTTCAAAAATTCGGGATGACGAACTGTTTCTGAGTTACCCATAGTGTTCCCCGGTTTTTCAAATTGGGAATCCTACGCCATCACCGCCAACATATCGAGTACCACTGCTCCCAGTTTTTGCTCTCCCTCGATCTTCATCCTCTTCGCTGCCTCCGCCTTGGCAATCCCTTTGGTCAACATACGCCAGGCGATAGTCGCGTCAATGCTCACCGAAGCAATAGGACTTTGCTCCAAAGTCTTACTCAAAACCCAAGCATTTTCGCCTTGCTGCAAGTACCATTGCGCATTTGGAATCCCTTTCACCTCAAAAAAAATCACAGTCCCTGGCTCAGCCACCACATTCCGGTAATGATGCGGCAATGCCTGCATCGAAGTATCCAGGTATGGAAAATACAAGTCTGGAGCATACAGCACTTCCTCCTGTCCCATCGCCAGGCGCATTTGTTGCTGGTGGTGCCATTTCTCGGTGTACTCCCGAGCGATGTGGAACCAGTTTTTGGATTCTTCTTCCCCCGCCCAGGCAACCGAAAAGATGGCCGGAGTGTACGGGTTGAGTGTCTTGAGATAAGTATTGTATTGGGAACCAGTGAGCTCCAATAATTCAATCAACACAGTTGGGCTCACCCTTTTGAAGGCCTTGACCCAATCGGCATTCAGGCGGTTGAGGTAGGCCACCAGATCGCCATAAGACTCGATGGGGTCCGGTTTTTCCCCAAAGTACCCGTCGCGAGACATTGACAAGGTGCGCAGGTTACCGTCCAGCAAATGGGCGGCAATGTCTTTGATCGTCCAGAGTGGTACGATGGTTTGTTTTTCCCAGTCGGCGGGGCTGAGGCTGCGCAAAAAATCCAATAAAAGCTCGTCCAATTTGGGGAATAGCTGCAAGGTCGGGATGGGTAGCTCAGGCGGCATAACTTCAACTTTTAAACACAATTTTAAGCAGTACAAAATCGATAGGCAAATGATTCCAAAAACAGCTAATTTTCCATTTCAATTTACTCACTCAACTCATTTTATGAAACAACTACTCATTTTCGCGATGACTTTACTGCTGGGCAACGTGGTTGCTTACGCTCAATTGGACATTCCACCCGTTGCCGGGAATCCTCGCGCCATGGTCAGTGAAGAGGTGGGCATCACCAGCATCACGATCACGTATGCTCGTCCCGACGTCAACAAGCGGGAAGGAAAAATCTGGGGGACTTTGGTGCCACTTGGCTTCACCAATTTCAGCTTTCTGACCAATAGCCCTAGCGCACCCTGGCGCGCTGGTGCCAATGACAACACTACCATAACCTTTGAACACGATGTAAAAGTAGAAGGCAAAGAGATCAAGGCTGGGAAATATGGCTTTCACGTAGCCTACAACCCCGATAGCACCATTTTGATTTTCAACAAAGTCAACAACGCCTGGGGCAGCTTTTACTACGAACAAAAAGACGATGTACTCCGCGTAAAGGTCAAACCTCAAGCGCTGGACAAAAGTGTGGAATACCTCAAGTTTGAATTCACCAACCACAGCGCAAATGCTTGTACCATCGCCTTGATGTGGGACAATCTTTCCTTGCCATTCCGGGTAAGCGTAAACACCGAAGACATTGTCATTGCTACCATTCGAGATCAGTTGAAGGGCAACATGGGCTTTAACCCTCAAATCGTTCTACAGGCTGCTCAATACTGCTTCACGGTCAATAAAAACCTGGAAGAAGCCTACGGCTGGAGCAAAAGAGCCATCAACGGATTTGGTGGGCAAAAAACATTCCCCACCATGAGCAACTGGGTCAATGCAGCGGTGAGAACCAATCGTTTGAAAGAAGCAGATTCCCTAATGACGGACGTGGTAGCCTTGGGCAATGCGCAGCAGTTGGCTACGTTTGGTCGCAGCTTGATCACCCTGAAACAGGCGGACCTTGCCCTGAAATTGATGCTGGAAAACCAGAAGAAACACGGGGACAATTTTGTGGTAAATAGTGGTTTGATGCGGGCCTATAGCGCCAAAGGCAATTACCCCAAAGCCATCGAATTTGCGGATAAGGCCATCGCTCAGGCGCCTAACGAGCAACAAAAGAAGGCAACGGAGGACTTGAAAACCCAGTTGAAGGGAAACAAGGACATTAATTAAACCATAAGCCTACGAGCTTCTGAGGTGATGCTTAGGTGCCTTTGGTTTCTTAGGTGGTGAAATAATATTTTTTTACCACCTAAGAAACCCTAGGCACTCAAGGAATCACCTAAGAAAGGCTACTCGTTCCGCAGCGAATCCACTGGATTGACAATGGCCGCCCGAATGGCCTGATACCCAACAGTCAGGATGGCAATAAGTAATGCCGCCACTCCCGCCAACACAAACACCCAAGACTGCAGCTCAATATGGTAAGCAAATCCAGCCAACCATTCCCGCATCAGGTACCAGGCAATGGGAAGCGCCAGCACAATCGCCAGCAGAACCAGCCGGACAAAATCCATAGAAAGCAGCCGTACCACACTCAATACCGATGCCCCCAACACTTTGCGGATTCCAATCTCCTTGCCCCGCCGCTCGGCTGTAAAAGTCGCCAAACCAAATAACCCCAAACAAGAAATCAATACCGCCAAGGCCCCAAAATAACGCGACAATACCGACACTCTTTTTTCGGCCACATATTGCGCCTGGTAAGTTTGATCCAAAAAAGTATAGTCGAACACAAAGCCAGGATTGTAATCTTTGTAAAACTGCGCCAAAGCAGCCAAGGTCTTTTGTTCTGTCCCGGCGGCGATGCGCACCATCACGGTTACGGCATACATGCGATCAAAGCGGAAATAAAAAGGTTTGACGGGTTCGTGCAGGGATTGCAGGTGGAAGTTTTTGACCACCCCCAAAATTTCTACTTTTCTGCCAGCAAAGTCGATGACTTGCCCTGCTACAGGTTCAGACAAACCCATCACTGCAACGGCCTCTTCGTTGAAGATCAATTTGCTGGTGTCGGAGCTGAAAGCTCTGGAAAAAGGCCGACCAGAGCGCATCTCCAAGCCCAGGGTTTCGATCATGTCATAGCTAACCCCTACATTTTGAAAAGCTATTTTTTTTCCTTTCCAATCGATGTTGGGCATATTGCCGCCTGGCCCAACGACGATGTTGGTCAACATATTGGCAGCCGATTCCACACCGGGCACTTTGCGCAAAGCGGTCAAAAAACCTTCGGGATTGGCCGTGGCTTTTCCTTCCATTTCAAAATAGAGCAGGTTGTTTTTGTTGTAACCTAGGTTTTTGTTTTGTACAAATTCAATTTGCTGGTAAATGACCAGTACCGCTACAACGAACACGATGGAAATGCCAAATTGAAAAACCACTAGTCCTTTGCGGGCCAGCAGCTCGCTGCCGGAAGTGCTCAATTTCCCTTTCAGCACTGCTACCGGTTTGAAACTGGAAAGGTAAAAGGCCGGATAACTGCCTGCCACGAGGCTGGTAGCTGCAGCAATCGCCAGAGCCCCGAGCAACAAATTCGGATTCCAGCTCAGCGCCAGTTGTTTGCCCGTAAGCTCGTTAAACGCAGGCAAAAGCAAAATTACCAATAACGCAGCCACCAAAAAGGAGAGTAAGGTCATGGCGGTGGATTCGCCCAAATGTTGCCAGATGAGGGTGCTCCGCCGAGCCCCGATGGCTTTTTTGATGCCGACTTCTTTGATGCGGTTGGCCGCTTTTGCGGTAGCCAGGTTCATAAAATTGACGCAGGCAATGAGCAGAATAAACAAGGCAATCAGGGAAAAAAGGCGGACGTATTCGATTCTTCCACCTGCCTGAACTCCGTTTTCGTACTGGCCGTACAGGTAGTTGTCGGCAAAGGGTTTGATGAACAACTCGATCTTTGCACCGGGGTTTTTGCGCTGGATGTAATCCTCAATTTTAGCGTTGAACCGCTCCTGGTCAACACCTTTTTTCAGGATCACATAGGTATTGAATAGATTGTCCCAACTCAGCCCCCGACCGATGATGTCCAAAAAAGATTCGAAGGGTAACACGAAGTCAAACTGCTCGGAGGCATTGCTGGGCAAGTTTTTAAATACCCCACTGACGGTGCATTGTTTTTTCAACCCCGCTAAGTCCCACTCCAGGCTTTTGCCAATGGCGTTTTCAGTAGATTTGAACAAACTTTTGGCCAGTTTTTCCGAAATGACAATGGCACTTTTGTCGCTTAGTACCTGGGTTTCGCTGCCTTGCAGGAGTTCGTAAGAAAACAAGCGGAAGAAATCCACACCTGCAAATTTGCCTACTCCTTTAAGGGGCTCGGCTTGTGCATTCAGGGTGAATTTGGGAAACCAGGCGGGAGGGGTAGTCGTAACGGCCATTTCTACTTCCGGCATTTCGGTACTCAGCAGCTCCGCCAGGTGTTTGGGTGTAGCGGACTGGGTAAACAACTTGCCTTCGTTTTCCAGATTGCCCATGACCTGAAACAAACGTGGGTCGTTTTTATGAAAATGATCAACACTCCGTTCATCGTTCACCCAGAGGTAGATCAATAAGGTACAGGCTAATCCGGTAGACAAGCCGATCAAGTTGATGAAAAAGCTGTGTTTGAATCGTTTGATGTTGCGGTAAATCAACAAGAGGTTGTGGTGGAGCATCGTGTGTGCAGTTTTTTCAAAGCCAATCTTAAAACAAGGCCCAATTTTTGTGCCAAGAAAACAAAATAACCTAAAATCAGTCAATTAGATATTTGCAAATCTGGTGTGCTGTTCACCTGTGAACACTTTTGTTCGGTTTTGTAAAATTTTGAATTAGAAGGCAAAACGTTTTGTATTTTGTGTATCATTCAGTGCTTGTTTAAACTATAAACTACATGAAGAACTTTTTCCTACTGATCGCCATGATGGGTACCCATCTCCTTTTTGCTCAAACCAGCAAAGTTTTCGACAACCTTACCCTCCAAAGCAAAATCCTCAACATGGAGCGGAAGTACGCCATTTATCTGCCTCCCGATTATGAAACCTCTTCCCGGACTTATCCAGTGCTCTACCTCTTACATGGTGCGGGCGACGACCAAACTGGTTGGGTTCAATTTGGCGAAGTGCAAAACATCACCGACAAAGCCATTGCCGCAGGCACCGCCACTCCGATGATCATCGTCATGCCCGATGCCAATACGGGGCGCCGGGGGTATGCCAACAGCGCCACGGGTAGCTGGCTCTATGAGGATTTTTTCTTCAAAGAATTGCTGCCCGCTGTGGAAAAAAAATACCGCATCAAAGCCGAAAAGCGCTTCAGAGCAATCGCAGGCTTATCGATGGGTGGCGGCGGAAGTTTTGCTTATGCGCTGCACCATCCCGAGTTGTTTTCTTCCGCTTGTCCCTTGAGTGCAGTAACTGGGCCTTTAAACTTGGAGGCTGCTAAAATGCAGATCAAGCGTGGGCCAGATTCTACGGCCACCGAGGCCCAAATCGACGCTTTTTTCAAACAGCAGAGCGCGTTGCACATCATCAACAACATGCCCGACGACCAAAAGAAGGCCGTCCGCTGGTACATCGACTGCGGCGACGATGACTTTTTGTACGAAGGCAATTCCTTGGTACACATCGCCATGCGCAAAAAGGAAGTTCCTCACGAATTTCGCGTCCGCAATGGCGGCCACACCTGGACTTACTGGCGGGAAGCGCTACCCGATGTACTCGCATTTGTTTCCCAGGCATTCCATCAATATTGACGCTACAAGCGCAAGTAAAGTATTCTTTAGCGACAAAAAGGAGTCATCTCGAATTTACAATTAGCACAATGAAAAAATGAGCACAAAGGGCACAATGGCAGCACAAAGGGCACAAAGACGCGATTTTGACAAAGCAATACGCCTGGACTTTATCTTATTTTGGATGTAATGCCTCGTCAACATCTCACCTTTGTGTCCTTTGTGCTGCCTTTGGGGTCTTTGTGCTAAAAAATGCTTTGTGTTTTCTGAAAAATTCGGGATGATTCATGTTTGTGGCCCATTGAGATAAATTAGTTTTTTTAGCTTTTGGTTTGCCTTCAACTCATGCAAAATGCTTAAAATCAACGTTAAATCCATCCGCGCCGCACTTTTATCCCTCACCTTTTTATGCCTTTTCCTGACCACGGCTCAGGCACAATCTGGTGTGAAGAGATACCTCTACGTAGCCGAACCCGGCATCCGCAACTACCTCGAATACGGCGGCCACGGCATTTTGGTGTACGACATCGACGACCATTACAAGTTGGTCAAACGGATTCCTACGGGTAGTCTGGATGCCACGGGCCATCCCTCCAACGTCAAAGGCGTATGTGTGAGCCTGGCCACCCAATGCATCTATGTAAGTACCGTTAAATCGCTGATGTGCATCAGTTTACAAAGTGAAAAGCTACTTTGGGAAAAGGTTTACGAAGCGGGTTGCGACCGTATGGCCATTTCGCCCGATGGGCTGACCATCTTTCAACCTTCCTTTGAAAAAGACCAATGGTACGTTCTTGATGCCAAAACGGGCGAGGTAAACGAGCAGGTGGTACTCAAAAGTAAAGCCCACAACACCATTTTTGCCCCCAACGGGAAGGCGGTTTACATGGAAGGCCTCGCCTCACCCTATGTGACCGTAGTCAATCCTAAAAACACCAGCAAACAGCGGCAGATCGGGCCTTTTTCAGCCAGCGTACGTCCTTTTACCATCAATGGCAAACAGTCATTGTTGTACGGCAACGTGAACGAACTACTCGGCTTTGAAATAGCCGACCTAAAAACCGGAAAGATGATCCATCGGGTGGAAGTACCCGGCTTTGAAAAGGGCTTCATCAAGAGACATGGCTGCCCCAGTCACGGCATTGGCCTGACGCCCAACGAAAAAGAACTCTGGGTAGCGGATGGGGCCAACCAGCGCATGCACATTTTTGACAACCAACAAATGCCACCACGTTACTTGTCTTCGGTGGCCTTACGCGACCAGCCGGGTTGGGTCACATTTAGCATGGACGGGCGCCACGCCTGGCCGAGTACGGGTGAAATCATCGACATCGCCAGCAAGGAAATCATCCACCGCCTTGCGGATGAAAAGGGCGAGATTGTACAAAGCGAAAAAATAGTGGAAATTCATTTTCAAGGAAATAAGGCAGTGAAAAAAGGGGACCAATTTGGCCTGGGTCGAAAAAAATGACCGGTGGAATGGGACGGTTTACCCCTCTAACCAGGATTGATAATACACCCCATCGTCGATCTTCAGCGCCGCCTCGGTCACCATCAGTGGTTTGAACGTATCAATCATCACGGCCAACTCCTCTGTGGATGTTTTGCCGATACTCCGCTCGTAGGCACCTGGATGTGGCCCGTGGGGAATGCCGCCGGGGTGCAAGGAAATATGCCCTGCCGCGATGTTGTTTCGGCTCATAAAGTCGCCATCCACGTAGTACAGCACTTCGTCACTATCGATGTTGGAGTGATTGTAGGGTGCAGGAATGGCCCGTGGATGGTAGTCGTACAGACGTGGGCAAAAGGAACAGACCACAAAGGCTTTGTTTTCAAAGGTTTGATGCACAGGCGGTGGTTGGTGTACCCGCCCGGTGATCGGTTCAAAATTGTGGATCGAAAATCCGTAGGGGAAGTTGTAACCATCCCAACCCACAACATCAAAAGGATGTGTGCTATAAACCAATTGGTGGAGCATGCCTTGCTTTTTGACCTTGAGCAAAAACTCCCCTTTTTCATCGTGGGTTTCGAGGTCTTGGGGAAGTTTGTAATCGCGTTCGCAAAAGGGGGAATGCTCTAGCAGTTGCCCAAACCAGTTGCGGTAACGTTTGGGGGTATAAATCGGATGAAAAGACTCGGCGTAGAGCAAACGATTGTCGGCGGTATCAAAGTCGATTTGGTAAATCATTCCACGTGGAATCAGCAGGTAGTCGCCGTATTCAAAGGGAATATTGCCCAAGAGGGTGCGCAGGGTGCCCGTTCCACGGTGAATGAACAGCAGTTCGTCGGCATCCGCGTTTTTGTAGAAGTAATTGCGCAGGGAGCTTTGCGGCGCAGCCAGTCCAATGTGGATGTCGGAATTGACGAGTAGGGGCGTACGGCTTTCCAGGTAATCCGCTTTGGCGGGCACTTCAAAACCGAGCAACTTGCGCGGGTGGATGTTTTTGGCTACCGCTATTACAGGACTGACATCGATGGCTTCTCCAATGTCGCGAATCATCGTGGGGCGATGAATCTGGTACAACAAGGAGGACATTCCATCAAACCCCACGGTGCCAAACAATTGCTCATAGTACAGCCCGCCGCCGGGTTTTTCAAAAATGGTATGGCGCTTGGAAGGGATTTTCCCCAGCTTGTGGTAGATCGGCATAAATTTGGTTTTATTCGGTTTCCTTTGGTAGGGTAAAGTTAGGGAAGCTAAACCAATAATGCCGAAAATCTTGCGCTATTTGGGGTCTGGTTTAATGATGCTGTAAGCCTTGAGGGTGCCGTCTTTCATGAGCTCCCATTTTGCGCAATACCTCCTGAATGATGTGGTCAAAACGCTGTTTTTGCTCCAGATTGCTCAATCTGCGCACGGCCTGAAAATGTTGAAAAGTGACCCATTCCGTTTTGCCCTCCAATTGCCGCAAACCAGCTAGTGCAGCGGTATCGTTTTGGGCAATTCCTGCAAAAAGAGCATGACGCAACTCGGCGCGTTGCGCTTCAATCGCCCGTATTTTGCTGCGGTGTTGTTTGATCAATTGTTGGTAATAATCCCGTTGAACCGGGCTGAATTTCAGTTCGTGCATCAGGAATTCTGCCGCAGCGGAGGGCCGATTGGGCCGATCATGGGGTCGATTCAGGCGCAGGAGCAAACCCAGCGAAACGACATTGAGCACAAACAAAAGCAAGAGGGCCGCGCCCATTATTTTGAGGACATTCATGTTTAATAATTGAGTGGTGATGTAAAATACAGGCGGGAGAATTGCTCCACTTTTTGCATTTCCTGTTGTTTGAAGCCTACGTTAAACCAAACTGCAGAGTTGAGCAACAACATCAGCACCGAGGCAGCAAGCATTTGTCTGGTCAGCCGCCGAACCTGCGTTTGTTGCCCTTGTCGGGCCGCACGGGTAGCCTGGATGCGGGCTTCGATTTTTTGCAGCAAAGCCTCGTCCGCCTTGGCCCGTTGTAGGCCTTCCAGGCTTTGTAGTGCAGCCTCTACTGGATCGTGGTGTTTTGGTTCGTCCATAAGGCAATGATTTAATCGTTTTCGTAAAAGTTTTTGAGCAATTCCCGCAATTTCTGCCTGGCCCGCACCAAAAGCGACTCTACGGCTGGAATGCTGATCTCCAAAACCTGCGCAATTTCAGCATAACTGAGTTGCTCGATTTTGGCTAGTACAAAAGCGCTTTGTTGATTTTCGGGCAACTGGGCAATGGCTTTGAACAAGGCGACGCTGGATTCCTGCTGTTCGAGCAGCACTCCGGGATGAACAAAATCGGGTACATCCAGGGGTTTTTCTTCACGCTCCGGTTGCCGCCAGAGCGAAAGGGTGAAGCCGGAACGTTTTTGCGTCTTGCGGGCTTTGATCCGATCCAGGGCCTTGTTCACTGTGATGCGGTACAACCAGGTATACATACTCGACTGCCCCCGGAAACTGCCGATGGCCTCGTACGCAGCCACAAACACATCCTGGGTCAACTCTTCGGCTTCTTCCCAATTTTGCAACAAAGACAAAGCGGTATTGAACACCCG
>JAIXOO010000185.1 GCA_027486765.1 Saprospiraceae bacterium | reverse complement strand
TTGAAACTACTATCCTTAGCGCGCAAGCCGTGGTAAGCGAGGCGTAGGTATTCATCCGCCAGAACATTGAGGTCGGTGGGTTCTTTTACGCCTGTGCTGGTACGCGAATGTTCGAGCATTCCTTTGACAATGGAGGAAGCTCGCTCGCCGTGGTGGTTGATTTTACCCAGGTTCACCTGCAAGTCTTCGGCAATGGCTTTTACCTCTCCTAAATCCCCTTTTTCCAGTTCTTCTTTCAACTCATCGATCATTTCAGCACTGACTTCGGCAAAGTTGTTGACGAAGTTCAGCGGGTTTTGGATTTCGTGGGCGATGCCTGCGGTGAGCTCACCTAGGGAAGCGAGTTTTTCGGATTGGATGAGTTGGTTTTGGGAGGCTTTCAAGTCAGCCGTGCGTTCGGCCACCTGGCGTTCGAGGGTTTCGTTTTGGGTGGCGAGGAGGAGTTGTTTTTCGGCAGAGAGGGTTTCGACTTCTGATAACTTTTGATTCAATTCTTGATTCGTATAAGCAGAATCAATGCCTAAATAAATTGACAAAGCGATAGGGAATGCGACTACCCCCAAATTAAATATGATATCTGCTAAAGTTGGAGATATGGAGATAAAAAAGCCGATAAATGAAAACAGAACAAGATAAAAAAAAGCGTTAAGCATTACGCCAACTGCCAATATCCATGCACCTCTTATCTTTGCCCCTATTCCGTTTATTACTACTCTAAAGTGTTCAATAGTAACGAGAAAAGATAAGATGAAAAATGCCATTCCCCATTCTATTTGGAGAACCATAAATACTAAAACACCTAGGCCAACCGTAAGCGTAACCAAAAACCAAAAGAAGATACCTTTCCTTTGACTCAGAAAAAGAAAAAGCGTTTGAAGAGTTAATAGTGGGGCTAGGTTATTGATAAATGAAGAAGTAGCAAAAAACAGGCTTTTCCACGCCACCAGATTTTGAACATCGCCCATAAGCTTTAATAAGTAAGCAACCCCTAATGCTAAAAATGCAAAAGCTACGGACAAATGTGCTTTTTGATTTCGGTTGAAAAAATACAAGGAGAAATGGAGCACAAACAGGATAAAAAATATGCCTAGTTTATAGGACTCAAGGTTGGTATAACGAAGCTCAAAGTGGCTGACTAAGTTCTGGGCATGTTTAAAATAGGCAACCCTCAGCAGGAATGCCTGATTTCTGGTGTTGTACACCCCGTTGTACCTGACACCCGGTTGTAACACATACCGTATCGCCAAGCAGTACTGCCCCGCAGAGTCTATTGGAAGAAGAATTGGCCTGTTTCGTGGATTAAATGCTACAATAGGAGCGTTTAAAACACCATAGCGCTCCAATAACTTTCCATTTAAATAAACTTCTGATGCGCCCGTTTGCTGGATCATACCCGCCACTTGCATCAAAGGGTTCTTTGAGTATGAAAAATGAAGCCGAAACCAACTGATCTCGCCTTTTTTTGATAGCTGCGTCAACTCAAAAATACTCTTCGTCGGATCAATCGGTTCCCACCCCGAATCATCAAACTCCGACTTCGCCCATTCTGGGTTATCTCCCGCGTGCCATGTCCAGCCCTGGTTCAACAAGATGCCTTCTTTGGTCAGGCTATCGATGCGAAAAATAGCTTCATTTTGGGCAAAGGCAAGCAAGGGAAACAGGAACAAACAGAAGATTAGATGCCGCATGGTAAAGGGTTTTAGAGCTTGCGTTATCGGTATAAATACTTTTTGCAAAATACAGAAAAAAACTGCCCCATTTTCATTAGCTAAAAACGAGGCAGCCACAAATTCTGCTAGTTTTAGGCGGGTTTGATTCAAAAAAATTAACGGGGTTTAGCCGTTCAGCGAATTGTTATAATTGTAATTACATTCTGCTGAACTGATTATTCAAAGTTGGGCAAATCCTCCTGAGGATGAAAGAGGGATTTTCCGAATGGCAGGAATTTTTGTCCGAATGGTAAGAATTCGGCTCCGAACAGAATTTAAGGCTTTATCTTTATTCCAGTCAAAAGCTTCTCAACGATACATCATCCCAATTTTCATCAAGCTATGCAAACATCCTACAAAATCATCCTGTGCTGCGGCCTTGCCATCATCAGTTTTTCCAGGTTACTAGGGCAAGACTGCGCCACCCAAATCATCCCTCCCGTATTGAGCGAAGCCGCCCGTGCAAGTATGGAAGAAAAACGCGCCGCCGCCGCCGCCGACTACGAAAAAGCCCCCAACAGTGCCGATGCCCTCATCTGGTACGGCCGCCGGACTGCCTACCTGGGTCATTATACGGAGGCCATTGAGCTATATACCCAAGGCATCGCCCAGCACCCCAATGATGCCCGCCTGTACCGCCATCGCGGCCACCGCTACCTGAGTATTCGTTGTGTGGACAAAGCAATGACTGATTTTAAACAAGCGTATATACTCACCCGAGGCAAACCCGATGAGGTAGAACCCGATGGTGCGCTCAATGCCAAAGGGATTCCCACCAGCACCTTACAGTCGAACATCCGCTATCATCTAGGGCTTTGCCTGTACTTGAAAGGGGAGTACAAAAAGGCCGCGCGCTACTACGAAGAAGACCTCCTCAAATCCGCTAATCCAGATATGTACGTGGCTACCGCCAATTGGTTGTACCTGTGCTACCGGCGGCTGGGTGCAGATCAAAAAGCCCAAAAATTGCTGGAAAGCATCAATCCTGATATGGCCTTGATCGAAAATTTTGATTACCTGCGGATCTTGCTGCTGCACAAAGGGACTCTTGACGCCACAAAACTCAAGGAAGAAATCGTGCAGCCCAATTCATTGAGCAATTCCACTATGGGGCTAGGTTTGGCCAATTATTACTTGATTAATGGGCAAAAGCAAGAGGCAGAGCGGCTGTTTCGGGTGATTACGTCGGGGAATCAGTGGGCGAGTTTTGCGTTTATTACGGCGGAGGTGGAGTTGGGGAGGATTTGATAGGGGAAGGGCACACTGCTGGACATTTTATCGTCATTCAATAATGCCACCCCTTCAGGGTTTTAATCGCCATTACGCATATCCTTGTCTATAATCATGTCAGCCCTTCGGGCTTTTAGCGGGTGATCCCCTATATTTAGGCTGCTAATTTGATGATTACTGTCGTGATTTGATGATCAAACCAAAAACACCCACATGCCATCACCCATCACTTCCCAAAACTGGCAAACCATCCGCCAAAACTTCCGGTCCAGCTTTGCTACCAACCTCCACGTTTCCATTGCCACAGCAGATGCTGAAGGGCAACCCAACGTCACCCCCATCGGTTCCTTCTTCCTCAATCGGGAGGATTTTTCGGGGTTTTACTTTGAAATTTTCACTCAAAACATTCCCCGCAATGCCGCGACCAACCCGAAAGTGTGCATCATGGCCGTGAACAGCGGGAAGTGGTACTGGCTGAGCAGCCTGTTTTTCGGCAAGTTCAAAACTCCACCAATGACCAAAATCTATGGCACCATTGGCGAACGGCGAGCAGCCACCCCAGCTGAAATAGAGCGGGGAAATCGGCGGCTAGGGCGTATGAAAGCACTGCCGGGTGGGGAAAAATTGTTTGGTAATATGGACTTCGTGCGGGAAGTGCATTTCCATGCTTTTGATTTGGCGAAGGTGCCGATGTGAGGGGGTGAAACAAGTCCTCCAAAACCTTTAGTGAGGGTTTATTTCCGGTATTGCCCTTGAATCGTAGTGATAAAAGCCCTATTTTTACCTCAAAAGTTAGTTATGACCAAGTCAACCAGTGCTTATGATAGCCTCGCCGAATTCATGGCTATGTTAGACCCAGTTAAAGTGCTGGCTTTTCATGCTCCCGAAGCTTTACAAGATAGGGTAGAAGAGCTTTTAGAAAAAAAACAGGAAGACGGACTTGCTAATGCAGAACAAGAAGAACTGGATCATTACCTCATTTATGAACACATCGTTCGACTGGCTAAATCCAGAGCAAGGTTACACCTGTCTAAGGCGAATGCATGAGAAAAAAAACACCAGAAGCTTTACGGCGAGCAGTGGCAATAAGAGCAGGATATCGTTGTGAATATTGTCGACGACCGGAGGTGGATTCGTTTATTCGGTATCAATCCGATCACATCATTAGTAGAAAGCATGGTGGAAGGACAGAATTGAGCAATCTTGCACATACTTGCCCAATCTGTAACAATGCCAAAGGCAGCGATCTGGCTACCATATTAGATGACGAAGAAAAATTGATTCGTTTGTTTCACCCCAGAAAAGACAATTGGTTTGATCATTTCGAAGTACTAGAGGGCGAAATTTTGCATAAAACCGAAACTGGAAAGGCTACGATCAAGCTACTGAAATTGAATGATATTGATCGAATTCTAGAACGGGTTGATTTGATTGCTGCGGGGTTATTCCCTTGAACTACTGTTAAATTTTCAAACCCCTTCTTCAAACCAAAAACGGCCAAGCAGATTCTCTCCACTTGGCCGTTTGTATCTTCAAACTCTAGCGTCAATTACGCCCGAGCGTGCTTCCAAGAATACAAATAAACCGAAGCAAAACCAATGGTCATCATCACGTGGTACACGATAAAGATCGTTTCACCCCAGTAAGCCGACCACAGTACTGCAGTACCGAAGTACAAGGCCATGAAGCCTTCGAGGTAAGTGCCCCAGGTTAGGTTTTTCTTCAGGTACTTGTTGTTCGAGAACTGGCCTTTGTCACCGTCTTTGATGTTGAACTTCGGCGTACGCACGAAAGGTGATTTTTTGCCTCTCCAACCTTCAATTACCGCAATGGTGTTGTGCAAGGACAAGCCCATTGACATCGCCAGGAACAGCGGGAAGTGCGTAATGAAACGGAAAACCGCCTTCACCACCGGCAAATGCCGCGCTTTCGATTGTACGTTGGCGATGTAGTACATCAGGGTGATGCTCAACATCCCCAGCAGGTATACCGTAAAGAAGTCTTTGTCAAAGTTGTGGCGCTTCGCCAAAACGTTCACCAAATACAAGAGAGGAACACTGGACATCGCCATCACGAATACAAACACAAATACCGTACTTGCCAACAAGTGCAAGGTGGAATTCAGTTTTTGCATCAGGCTCATGTTGGAATTCCAAACGATTGGCAACATTTTGCGCGCAGTTTCAGCACCCCCTTTCATCCAGCGGAACTGTTGCGCCTTGAGGGCGTTCATGTCGGCTGGCAACTCGGATGGAACCGATACGTCTTCCAGGAATTTGATTTTGTAGCCCTTCAACTGAGAACGAATGCTCAGATCGAGGTCTTCAGTCAGGGTGTCAGCTTCCCAGCCACCCGCATCTTCGATGGTCTTGCGGCGCCACAAACCAGCGGTACCGTTGAACTGCAAGAAGTGCTTGCCTTCCATGCGGCCTACTTGCTCAACGGTAAAGTGTACGTTGAGTTGCAGGGCTTGCAGGCGGGTGATCAGCGAATAATCTTCGTTGATGTGCTCCCAGCGGGTTTGAACCACGCCTACCTTAGGATCCTGGAAGTGGGGCACAGTCTTTTTCAGGAAGTCGGGACGAGGCAGGAAGTCGGCGTCAAAAATGGCCATGAACTCACCTTTGGCGAATTCCATGCCATCCTTCAAGGCACCAGCTTTGTAACCTTTGCGCTCTTTCCGGCGAATTTGTTCGATGTTGATCCCCTGGGCCTGGTGGTAAGCCACTCTGGCGCGAACCAGTTCCTGTGTTTCATCGGTGGAGTCGTCCAGCACGTGAATCTCGAAGCGATCACGTGGGTAATCCATTTGCACCATGTTGTCAATCAGGCGCTCTACAACGTATTGCTCGTTGTAAAGGGGCAATTGAATGGTCACAAAAGGATAGGTTTTTTCGTACTCTTCAGTACTCATCAGGCTGTAGTCAGCGTTTGCTACGCCAAGGTTTTGTGCAGAAGTGATGCTTTTTCCCCCAACGACAGCGGCAGCAGCGACTACAGCTTCGGCCTGAGCCGTCGCCGCAAATCTTGCTTTAAACTCCTCTTTTTTACGGCGCCAATCAAAGCGCTTGTAGTAGTAGAGAAGATTGAATTGTGACAAGCAGTAAGCGGTCACGTAGGTCAGGGACAAGGTGTACACCCCCAAAAAAAAGAAGGCAAGTGCGGACATCATATTGGTTATGTGCGTTTTTCTCTTTTAACAGGTTTCTTAACTTGTGTTGAAAAACGATGCAATTTATATCGTTTTTCACTAGTTTAGAACGAATTAGGGGGGTAAAGTAACGCCTTTTTTAGAAATATTTTTTTTTATAATCCGTGCAAACGTTTGTGGGGCGGCTTTTGCAGCAGGATGCCTGAAAACCTTATGGCTGGATTCCTTAAAAATACAGAATCTAATTTCGTTTTTTCGCTGTTAGGGCTCAAAGATGTTTGAAAATGGTATAAAGTATCTTGTACCCGGCCAAGATGGTTCCTTTGATGGTTCCCGATACTTTAGACACGCCAACCCGCTTCCGGTAACGCACACCAACCTCCGAACAACGCATTTTTTGTTTGGCCGCCTTGATTTGCATCTCCACCGTCCAGCCATAATTGCGATCAACCATATTCAATTGCAACAAACTCGACCAACGAATCGCCCGGAATGGACCCAAATCGGTAAAATGGTAATTGTACAAATGTCGGATGAGAAAAGTGGCCAGCCAGTTGCCAAAGACTTGCTGCGGAGTCAAGGAGCCCTTTTCTGCTTGGCCGGTAGACAAACGTGAGCCGATCACCATATCGATCCCCTCATTCAGAATGGGGCCGACCACCAAAGGCAATTCCTCTGGATAATCTGAATAATCGCCATCCAAAAAAACAAGAATGTCGGGTTGTTCGGCAAGCGGCTTCTGCTGGATGTATTCCATGCCCTTCAAACAGGCATTGCCGTAACCCTTCTTGGGCTGATGCACCACAGTAGCTCCCGCGGCTTGTGCCACCTGTGCCGTGGTGTCCGTACTGCCATTGTTGCACACGATGATCTCCTGCACCCAATCCCTAGGGATCTCAGCCAAGACCAAACCAATGGATTTTTCTTCGTTAAAAACGGGGATGATGACGTGGATGATGGGCGTGTGCAAAAGTTTGGGTGATTTTGGTTAAGCGCACAAAGATAAAAAATTCAGGCACTTGAAGCAGCTCAGTTGGGGTAGCCCAGTTGGGGTAGCCCTATGTGGCTACCCTTCACCCTAGAAAACTTCCAACCCCAGGCAATTCAAGTCCACCGAGCAAAATGTCTGGTAGCCTCCTGGGGTATGATTCTCAATACAGCAAAAACGCTTCCACTCGCGTCCTCCAATCTTCTACTCCCGTCAAATCCCGAATTTGGCCCAAAAACTGATTCACATCCACTTCCAAGGCCTCACGTACCCTCGGCGTACCCGTCAACAAATCAAAATGCCGTGCTCCGGTTTTATTGACATGGGTCGGGTAATTTGCCCATTGGAGTTGTTCAGGATACAGTTTTTTCAACAAGCCCACGAGGAATAAACCCACATAAACCGGGCGAAAAACAGGGGCATCCAGCACATGCAACATAATACCTTGGCAGCTTTGATTTTTGTAAAAACCTTCACTTGGAATAAACGAAAAGGGTCGCGCTTTTACCCCAGCCAAACCGCTGTGATTAAAAACCTTAGCCAATACCAAACCATCCATCCATGGCGCTCCACATACCCGAAAAGGGAAAGCAGTACCCCGTCCTTCACTCACATTTAAACCCTCTAAAAAACACAAAGCCGGGTATGTCAACAAAGTTTCCATGCTAGAAATGGCGGGCGAACTGGGCACAAAGGGCAGGCCTAAATCCTTGAAAAATTGCTGGCGATTCCAATTTTGGGCCTTGTAAACTTTTAAATCCAGCCCCTCATCAAAACGTTCCCTTTGCCAAAACAGAGCCAATTCCCCAATCGTCAGACTGTGCCGAGCGGGGATGCGCCAACGACCAATAAAAGAGGCAGCCTGGGTTTCATCCAGCAAAGGGCCTTCCGCCAGCGCGAGGTTTCCGCTGAGGGGATTGGGTCGATCCAAAACAATCAAGGGCACCCGGGCTGCGTGGCAAGCCTCCATCACATAAGAAAGTGTCCAGATGTAGGTGTAAAACCGCACCCCAACGTCGGGTAGATCAAATAAAATGCCGTCCAAATCCTGCAAAACCTCCGCAGGTGGGCGCAGGTTAGCGCCGTACAAACTGAACACGGGTAAGCCAGTCAAAGCGTCGGTTTGATGGGCCATCAAAGCACCATCTGCCCCGATGACTTGCAGGCCATGTTCGGGGGAAAACAAACGTACCACCCGAAAACCGTGGTCCAATAAAGCTTGGCGCACAGGTACAAAATCGCGGGTAAAAACGGCGTCATTGGTGACCAATCCCCAGCGTTTGCTCTTGTCTTGTGCTGTTTGCAAAAAGTGGTCTATCCCGAAGGTAATCCGCGCCATTTATCCCCAAAAATTAAGTGCTTTTTAAAAAACCGATGCTCCCCTAAGGTGTCCCTTAAGTGCCTTCAGTTTCTTAGGTGGTAAAAAAAACATATTTCACCACCTAAGGAACCACAGACACCTAAGGGACACCTAAGCGAGCTCAGTATTCAAGGCTTCTTCCAAACTGCCTTTTTCCACGCCGCCGAGTTCAACACCCCCTGATAAGCCGCCTGCGCAGATTCCAATTTCCCCTTGGTCAATTGATGCACTTCCACCTGTTGATCCGTTGGCGGATGATCCCCACTGGCGACCAGTAGCTCCTTGCCGATGGCCAAAAAACGCTCCAGGACTCCCACCGGATTCCTGAAATTGTCCTGTCGAGCCCCCGTTTGTTTCAGATCGAGCAAGCCACTTTCGATTTGGTACAACTGCTCTTCCAGGTCGAGCAGGTCTTTTTTTACTTCCGCCGATTTTTCCCGGGTACTGGCCTTTTGCAGGTCGGCACGTTGTTTTTCAATGTCTTCAATCAATTTGACCGTGGCCTTGAGGTCGCGGTTCAGTTGCAGGCCAAAGCTGAATTGTTTTTGGATGTCGGCATCATTGCCCTTCACATTTGGGTCATTGCGCAGTTCCAAGATTTGCTCTTGTTTTTTGCCATTGGCAATGTACACCACGCGGTATTTCCCCGCTGGCACCAGTGGCGCATTCATACCCGGCTGCATGTCCAAATCCCAGGGATAAATGCTGCGCTCACCGTTTTTGTCCAGTTCCACCCAGTCCTTGTCGCGGGGTTTGGTGCGCAGTTTGGGCAAACGGGCGGGTTCTGGGCGCAAATCCCAGTTGGTACGCTGAATACCCGCTTTGGTGACCGTACGCAACTTGCGCAAGGTGTCGCCCTGCATGGAGAGCACCAGCAGCTCAGCCGTTTTTTGCAGGGTGTCTTTTTGGTAATAATTGATCAGTGCACCATAAGTGGGGTTTTGCCCTGAAAAGGAATCACCGTCCGCATGCGTGCCCAACACCCGCTGAAAACGATACGCTGGCCGCAAACTGAACAAGTGGCTTTCAGCCTTTTGCACCTCAGCGCTGAATTGGCGGATGGGCGTCAGGTCATCGAGAATGTAAAAACCCCGACCGTAGGTGCCCAACACCAGGTCGCCAAAGTGTTTCTGGATGGCGATGCCGTATACCGCCACGGGAGGCAGGTTGTTGCGCAGGCGTTGCCAGGTCTTGCCGTCGTTGGGCGAAAAGTAGAGGGCGTTGTCGGTGCCGCAGTACAATAGGCCTTTCACAGTCGGGTCTTCACGGATTTGGAACACCGTGCTGGATTGGTTTTGGGGCAAATCGCCGATGATTTTGGTCCAGGTTTTGCCGAAATCGCTGGTTTTGAAAATGTAGGACTGCGTGTTGCCCACGTACAAAAAGCGGTAGGAGACATAGCAGGTACCAGCCTCAAAATTGGAGGGCTCGATACAGGAAACGCTGCCGCCAGCGGGCAAGCCGGGTATATTTTTAGTGAGGTTTTCCCAGCTTTTGCCGCCGTCTCGGGTCAGGTGCAAGAGGCCATCATTGGTGCCCACCCAAAGGATGCCCTCTTTGACGGGCGATTCGGCCATGTTCAAGGTGGTGCAACCATCCCAGGTGTAGAGGTTGTCGTAGGCGATGCCGCCGGAATTGTCCATTTTTTTGGGGTCAGCGGTGGTCAGGTCTGGACTGATCACTTGCCAGGACTGGCCGCCATTGGTGGTTTG
>JAIXOO010000008.1 GCA_027486765.1 Saprospiraceae bacterium | reverse complement strand
GTTTCGTATTCATGGGAAATTCCAGCCAGTTCGATAACAAATGGCCATTTTCCCTGATAACGGCCAATTTGCAAAATTGGCTTACTTTGATAGTATAAACCTTCCTCGTGATTCAGGTCATAACGATTGTAACAAAATCCAGCATCTAAAGAGGTATGTAAATCCAGCGGACCTTTTTCAGCAAGTGCAAGGGTCATCACATCATTAGCGAGTTCTTCAAAACTACCGCAGCAGAATTTTTGCTGCCGAAAATCCCCCTTCGTTTGGTAAGTCCAGCGCAGGTAAAAAAAAGCATTCCCGAAAGAATTGTAATTGACGTAATAAGATGGTGTATTGTGGGTAGCAAAGTCGGCAATAAAAAAAGGAATGTTCGTATTTCCTTTAATGTCTTCGAGTTCCTTCACCAAAGCATTCGCTGTGTTAGCCCCACCTTCTGAGCCAGAGTTGGCGAAAACGACCACCTTACCTTCTGCTCCTCCCGTTTTGATCACTTCAATTCCCTTGGCCAACAATCCTGGCAAATTAAATCCACTGAGTTTTTCCGCAGCGATCCCATCAAAAATTCGATCAATCTCCTTTTCATCCGCACTGACCCAGTCCTTGGCAAGTACTTGTGGCACTACTCCTGCAAGCGCAACATTGAAAAAATCTTCAGGACCCAAGGCTTTTTTTAATTGCGACTTAATGGTAGAGAGTAACTGTTTGGCCGTAACCCCAGGTGAACGCTCAGCTTCATATTGAACCAAAACCATGACCCGCTGTGGTTTTTCTATCTGGGTAGCCTTTAAAAAATGTTCTGGCAACAAAACCATTTGATAAGTCCCTTCCTGATCATTGCCCGAACGCGTCAAAAACACTCCATTGTTGAGCGGTGAATCAAGTGTAAAAGAAAGTTCACGATTATCCAGGCTAGCCTTTGGGATTCTTGTCGCAAAATAGTTGCCCAATACTGGATCAAAACCGGAAGTGAACACAAGCTCTGGATGAGAAGGCAGTCTTGGGTTTTTCCAAGGCGCTTCAACAAAAGCTTTAATCTCAATTTCGGGATTAGAGCCCCAACTGCTGCGCAAAATATCTGCGGGCAGCACGGTTTTTACCTCTTCGGCAGTCCACTCCCCTGGCATTAAATAATTGATCTTGACTCTGCGACTTTTCCCCATAATCAATGGGTAAACGCGCAGTGAATAGACATTACCATTTTTGGTTAAAAGTGAAGGGTCTTTCCGACGATTCACGATATTTTCATAAATCGTAGTTGCAGACCACCGATCCATAATTTTTGCTTGGATGATTGTACTGTCAACCCACAACCAGGAATCGTTAACAATCGCGTTTTGTGGTAAGGAAAAGTTCAATCCAGCCTCAAGCTGAGTCCCGGTTTCAAATGTACCCTCAGGCGCAGCTATCGTTAGATAAAGCCCAACTTCAGTGTAAATACCCACAGGTCGAAGGGTAATGCTTGCTTGTTGAAAAACACCACGATGAGCATTCCAATTCGCCTGAGGGTCCCAAACATTAAAAAAGATAGTCTGAGCTTTGCTTTGGTGTAAACAAAGTATTCCCAGTGCAATTGCCAGACAATATCTCTGTAATTTCATGGCTTGAAGGTATTTGTTAGTGTGCGATAATCAAGTAGATCGGGCGATCAGTAAGGCTTGTCCTAAAAATAATGGTAATCTATAAACGGAAAAAGCAGATCGGCACACTTGGCAATTTGGATTGCGAAAAAGGGCTGGTAATCAGTCGGATATTGTACAAAACAAAAAGAGGATTCCAGCCATACAGCCGAAATCCTCTTTTATGTGGAACCAAAAAACGATTATCCCTGAACTTGGGTAACGTTCTTTTGGAATTTACGCTCCTTAATGCGGGCCTTCTTACCAATGAGGTCACGCAGATAGAACAAACGAGCACGGCGTACTTTACCACGCTTGGTTACTTGAACATCCACGATATTTGGAGAAGCGAATGGGAAAATACGCTCTACCCCAACGCCATTGGAAATTTTTCTTACGGTGAAAGTTTTCGTTGCTCCAGCACCTTTAACCTGGATCACATCACCACGGAAAGACTGGATACGCTCCTTGTCTCCCTCGATAATCTTATAGTTCACCACTACATTATCACCAGCGCGGAAGGCTGGAATCTCTACTCCTCTAACCGGAGTCAACTGCTCATGAACAAACTTTATCGCATCCATCACGCAAAAATTTTACTTTTTTCTTTAGCCGTGCAAAGGTAAATGTTTTTTAGAAATGAAAAGAGTTTTTACTAAAAAGTTTTTAAATTATGATGGCATGATCTCGGTCTTTATGCAAAACGCCCCCGTAGAGACGCACGGCCGTGCGTCTCGCTATCGCCACGAATACCAAAAAAGACGCACGGCCGCGCATCTCTACCGTACGAGCGTCACAAAGCCCTTGAGCTCATACGGGTTCCCTCGGGGATCCCGATAAGTCACCAACACCACGTAGACGCCCGGGGGCGATTCTACCCCTGTATTGAACTTGCGCCCGTTCCAGCCTTGATTGGGTTGATCGGTTTGATATACCATCTCGCCCCAGCGGTTCCAGATGGTAAAATTGAAGGATTTGGCACCAGCCATCACCCCTACCCCTTTGAATTCGTCGTTGACTGAATCGCCGTTGGGCGTAAAAGCATTGGGTAAAAAATAGCGCACTTCCGGTCGGATGTCCAGGATTTTGTCCAGGGTATCCAGGCAATTGACCGAATTGACCACAATCTGACGGACAATGATTCGCCCCGTATCTGGTGGTGAAAAACTGGGACTTCGCTCCGTAAAATTCCGGCCATTGCTGAGTTGCCAATTCCAGCGAATGGCGCCTTGCGACTCATCGAAGAGATTGATGGTAGGCGTTAAATTGGAAGCGATGGGCGGATCGATCATAAAGCCCGCACTGGGCGAAGGGCGCACCTTGATCAAATCGGGAAACACGGTATCGGTTTTACACCCAATGGGCGAAGTGATGTCCAAAGAAACGGTAAACACTCCGGCATCCTCATAAATATAACTGGGACTAACGGCTCTTGAGCTGCCCCCATCGCCAAAATCCCAGTCGATTTTATACGTGGAATCGATCGGAAAGGATAGGTTGTTAAACTTGACCCTCAGTGGAGCACAGCCCTCTGATGCACTGGGCGAAATCACGAGCAAGGCCGGAACCGGAAAGTAATTGATGGTTTTGGTCACCTTTTCAATGCACTTATTGGTGTCCCGAACGGTGAGGGTCACTGGAATTTTGCCCGGACTTCGGTATTGGTGCTCAGGGTTTTGTCGCCTACTGGTAAACTTATCCCCCAAATCCCAGTTCCAACTGGTGAGGAATTTCCCACCTGAAACCGACTTGTCCGTAAATTTTACTGGCCCAGCTACACAGGTGTCGTATTCGTACTCAAAATCGGCATCCAAAGCCGGGTAAATGTTGACAAAAATTTTGGCGGTATCCCCACATTCGGTGCCTTTGTTCAGGATGAGCCGCCCGTTGTAGGTGCCGATTCCGGGAAAAAGGATCGAAGGTTCCCATTCGGAAGAGGTGATCTTGCGGTTGCTCAAGTCGAACTCCCAATCGAAAGTGCGGATGAAAGAACGTGGGGAACTTTCGTTGATGAATTTCACTTCGGTAGGCCCACAAGAGTTGACGAGGTATTCCTTGTCTTGAACCTTGATGTCTTCCTTGATGTCTGCGATTAGTTTGGGGTCACACTGAGCAACGTTAAATTGAAAGTCTCGAAAAATTCGGCTCAATAAAACGCCATTGCGGTACTCAGATACACAAACACCGACTACAAATTGCCCGATGCGATTGGGTTTTCCTGTAATTAGCCCGGTTTGGGGATGTATAGTCAGCGGAGGATCTCCACTTACGGGAGAAGTGGCCGTACTTGGTGGCAGAAATGGTATGAAAGAATAAGGTGGAGGGCAACCAGGAGTAGGCGAAGCCCCATCACAACTCAAGGGTTGAAAGCGGGTATCATTACCTCCTCCGGCAAATGGTGCGCAGAATTCATACACCAATTGGTCTCCCTCACGATCTTTAGCCGAATGGTCGTATTCCAGGTTAGTGTTCGCACAAATCACCGTTGGTGGCAAAGTAGCAAATTCAGGGCTACTGTTGCAAAGACGCTGTGCTTCTGGTGTAATTTCCGCCGTATAGGTTGCCCCATGTTCTCCAGGGTTGATGATATTTGAAATGGTTACATTTCGGCAACAACGCTGGTAGGTGATGTGATAGCTGTTCTCCAGACTTAAGGGTAAATTCAGTCGGTAATTACTCAACCTAAACAAATATATCCCCTCTTCCGTACATACCGCAGGAGGTATCAAACAAGGGTAATCTGGTCGGTCAATATTTCTACGTTCTGTAAGTGGTATATTTAGTGTAGCGATGGCGCTTCCCTGGCCAAGGTTACATGGTGCAGTTGGACCGCATCTATAAATACCAATTGTCGCTACAGGATCAATTTGTGCACATTCAGTACAAAAACAATCACGGTACACTTTGAGCGTAAATTCATAGTCGCCATTGCCCAAACAGCGGTAAGTCATCGAACCACCAATGATGTGGCGGCCATACAAAGCAGCGGGAATCAGGGCAAAGCAAAAAAGCACAATTCGGCTCCATCTCATAGTATTGTTCATATCCGGTGTCGTGTCTTGGATTTGACTTTAGGCGCACAAGGTCACTTGGCCATAATGCCTACGAAAGTCACAATTTTTTTCCTTAAATTCTACCGCAAAAGCGTGACAGTTCCTTGTTTAGTGACTGTTTTGCCAGCAGCAGACTGAAAAACCAGCTGATAAAGGTATACACCCTGAGCACAATTTTCACCCTGGTTGTTCACTTTGCCATTCCAGGCCGTTTCGGGGTCGGTGGTTTGAAATAATAAATGCCCCCAACGGGAATAAATCCTGAACTCATACCCGCTAAATCCGGGTAGCAGCCCTAATGGTTTAAAGACTGCATTTGTGGCATTTCCGTTGGGCGCAAAGGCGTTGGGAATGTAAAAGGCATCCACGGCTTTAATCTTCACCACTTTGGTCACTGAATCCCGGCAAAATTGGCCATTGCCAACCACTAGTTTTACCGGGTATTCCCCTTCAAAAGGGAAGGTAAAAACGGGGTTGCGCTCGGCAGACTGGCCTTTACCGCCAAAATCCCAGTCCCAATTGTCCGTTTGAGTAGAAATTTCGCTGAAAGTCACCTCGGGGTTTCGCGCACTAGGTTGCTCTGGGGTAAAAGTGAAATCGACACTCGGTTTTTCTACTACCCCAATGGGCGCATTGGCATTGTCTCCTTGTACATTACAGGTACCCGGAGCAGACAAGCGGTAAGAAACCACATAAGTACCAGCGTTTGGATAGGTTTTATTCACCTTCAATCCAGTGGCTTTGGTCCCGTCGCCAAAATCCCATTCCACCAAATAACGAGGATGGTTCATCACAGGGGGGACTTCCAGCGCAAGGTTTAATTGCCCGGTTTGGGTGCAGACCTCACGTGCTGAGACCTGTAGCCGGACAGCACTGGCGGGTGCTGGGAAGTAGCTGATGTTTTGTCGGGCGGTATCGCGGCAACCTGTATTGGTCAAAATGGCCAAACTCACCGGATAGGTTCCAGCCAGGGCATAATTGTGCCGGGGCGAGGTTTCGGTAGACTTCATATTGTCGCCAAAATTCCATTCCACGCTGCGGTAAGCGGCGCCCTGGTTCAATTGAGAGGTATTGTTGAATAGAATGGGGGCGATGTCACAACCCGGTAGAACGGCGTCAAACTGCGCTTTGACTGAAGGAAAAACCTGCACAAAAACCCGCGCTGTATCCGTACAAACGGTGCCAGGATTGAGGATCATCAAGCCCGAATAACTACCCGGGGTGCCAAAATCAAAAGTGGCGTCTTTGGTATCCCGTACCTCGGTGTTGCCATTGATGTTGAATTCCCAACGGTAGGCGAATACTTTATCCAGGCCAGTGCTGCTGTTGCTGAAGTTGAGGTTGGGTTTGTTGCAGGATTTGACCCAAAAACTGCCTTGCCCATTGCTGCTATCCGATTTGACCATGGCATCAATGGTGAAATTGCAATTGCTGACTTTGATCTGAATGTCGCGGCGGATCATACCGATCAATACGCCATTGCGGTACTCTTTTATACAAATTCCCATCGTGTATTGGCCCAGGGCACGAGGCAGGGCCCGTAAAATTCCGGTCGTGGAATCAATGCTTAAGGTTCCGGCATTCCCCAAAGGGCGATTGAAGGAAAAAGTAGGCGAAAAAGGCAATTCCTCGTAGGGACCAGGAGTAGCGGGGTCGGGTTTGATGCCCTGGGCACTGCTGGCCAGGTGCATGTCGTTTTGGCCTCCACCCAATGGCCCCCCGCCCAACAAAGGTGCGCAGAGGTGATAGGTCAAACGGTCGCCATCTTTATCGGCTACTTGTAATTGAATGGCAGAAGAAATACCCACGCACAATTCACTCCTGGGTGCCGCAGTAAATTGTGGGCTACTGCTGAGGTTGCGTTGCGCCTGTGGACTGATTTCTACCGTCAAAGTAATGCCCAAAGTACCAGTAGTATTGGGAATATTGCCAATGGCTGCATTGCGGCAACATACTTGATAAGTTAAGGTGTATGCTTGATCCGAACGAATCAGCTCCAGGGTGTCGCTGTATACTGCCTCTTCTTCACAAAAACCAGGCGGGACGATCAAGCAAGGGTTGCTTTGGTCTGGTGGCACTTTGGTTATTTTGGGGCCGCTGATGCGCAAATTGCGCAAGGGCCGGGTATTGTTTCCCAAATAAATGGCAATGGGAACTGTGCGGTCAAAACCCGCGCCGCCATTACAATCCCGCACCAATACCAGCACCACCCGGTACAACAAAGTATCACTGCCAACCCGTCCACCTCTAAAGCCAACAAACTCGTAGGTAATTTCCCCCCCAATGATGTGGCTCGCCTTTAACGTCGTGGAGCTTACCATACCAGCCAAAATCAGGCATATAGCAAGCAATAAGCGGACAGGTCGAACCGTTAATGAGGTTTTAAAAATTAGACTTTTTACCCTTGTACAAAAATTAGCACTCATTTTACACATGCGTCTGATTTTGAAAAACAGGGAACAAACCTGGAATGAACTAGAATGAAGATGACCTATACCAACGTAAAACAAATGGCGCAGCATTACGATTTTGAAGGGGCAGAAAAAATTTTGTCTTCTGGAGGACTTGTACTGTTGCCGACAGATACCCTGTGGAGCATTGCTTGTTTGCCAAGCCAAACCGCTTCTCTCAATCGGCTCATTCAACTCAAACGCCAAAATTACGCGGATAATTTTGAGCTGATGGTCAATTCTATTTCCATGCTCAAACATTATGTCGACCATTTACATCCCCGCCTGGAAACCCTGCTGGCCTATCACCTGCGCCCACTGACCATGATTTTTGACAATCCGTCCAATTTATCCCCTTTGGCTTTGAGTGCGACTGGGCAAATCCACATTCGAATCGTACAAGACCCCTTCTGCGCAGGGCTATTGGAACAACTCAACGAACCCCTCATCAGCACCTACGCACACACCCATGATACAGTGCCTCCAATCAATTTTGGGGCCATCAGCTCAGAGATCATTCAAGGCGTGGATTATGTGGTAAAATATCGCCAAAATGATAAGAATATGGATGAATTGCCGGTAATGGTGAAGTTGTTGGAGGATCAGGAGGAGCTGGAGTTTGTAAGGGAGTGACGAATAATTCGAATGACGAGGGACGAATGGGGCGCTGGTGCCACGCTAATTATGCAACAAAAACATCCTTTCGATAAAAAGGATTGCCCCAACCATAATTTTCCTCAATACCCTGCCTTATTAAGAATTTAGGAATATCCGGGGCTTCAATTTTATTTTCTTCTAACACCTTTACAATTGCGGATAAAAAACCATATGTTTCTTTTGACCCATTGACGATACTAGAGTAAAGATCTTTGGTCCCAATTTCAAAAATCAATTCAAAAATCACAAAGTACTCCTTGGGAATTGTTGAATACATTCTTTTCAAAAGGCTATACTGCTCCAGTGTAATACATTCAAAATCAATCGAATTATACGCACTGTTTTCAACTATTGACAAGGGAGTTATTTCGGCTGCTATCATATGCCATGCTCCTGGATTTGAATTAGTGTATGACCAAAGCGTATCTAACAAAAACTGCCAATGGTCATAATCATAACCTAGCTTGCGTAGGGTTTGCTCCAGGCATAAAATCCCATAAGCTACACGGGCCCGGATTGAAAGGGTTAGGAAAACTTCCATTGATTCAGTAATTTATACTTCCTTACAAAAACAACCATTGTTATTTAGGAAGATGTAAGTCCGATGGGCCTGAGTTATCAAATCCCAGGCTTTTCCTCAGGTTTAGAACATACTCATTGAATTCTTCTTTGGACATAGGAGTGAAATCAACGTCCTCCCCGGTATAGTAGTCAATATGTATTAAAGTAAAAAGAGATGGTTCAGAGTTAAATTCCCCTGTGCTGAAATTGAAACCTTCCATTCTAAACCCTCCTGTGGGTAACATTACTGTCCTTACTGGCCGGCTTCCTAATACGCCATACATTGGTTCTAGACCCATAGTAATTGTTTATTCGCAAATGCTAAAATCAGCGCATTACACACCATCTGTCTGTCTTTTCTAATTTATTCTCCTTGCAAAATACAATAATAGTGCAAATTTTAACTCACCTCGAACCGCGGCAGCGGTTAAATTTAGAATAGCCCCGGTCGTCCGGGGATTTCCGGTATTCGGGGTGATTTTGCAACCACGGCAGTGGTTGAACCTTTGTTTTTCCAGTTCAACCGCTACCGCGGTTGCAAAAACCTCGTCTGCAATTTTGACCCCGGACAACCGGGGCTATTGTAAATTCAATCGCTCCGCGATTAGAAATTCGCACAATTTAAGGCATTGCTAAATATTTCCTTCATCCTTTTTAAATAGCTTGTCTAAATACTCATCAGTTATTATTTCCACATGTGCCACTTCCACCGAAACCTTAAATGCACCTTGAAAAATTAGTTTTTCCTGGATGTATTCAAAATCACTTAGTTTGAAGTTCCCCATCTCAAGTTCTCTTTTTACAGTAGGATTTAGTTTAGCATAAGAGTGATGTTCAGTTTTAAAATGTTTATCCAAATGCTTGTTAGCAGGGAACGTTTTAAAAAAATCGACCCTAATATAATGATAGGAAAAATACAACAGACTTTTCAAGGCAAACGGATCATCAGCAACAGCCTCAATAAATCTTTCCCAATGCTCTAAGTTAAATGCACGTAAAAACTTGAGATAAGACATGAGGAAAACATGGGAAAAACTTGATGATCCATATTTTTTTAGGAACTTGATCAACAATACTTCATGAAAGTGTGAATCTTCTTGCTCTAATAGCTCATCGCCCTCTAAAATAGCTCGTTGAGATTCAATCTTGTTAATCATCAATGCTATTTTTTCGTCTATAGTCATATATACTAGATCTTTCTTATCTTAAAATTTGAAATCGTCTTCAAATTTAACTCTTACAAACAACAAGTGACGAACCCCACCCCAAACCCAGGGTGACCATTCGTCACTCGTCATTCCTTCATTCTTCTTTTACTTCAGCACCACCATCCGCTTCGTCTCCACAAACTTGGCCGTTTCCAGGCTGTAGTACAACACTCCGGAGCTACGCAGCGCCGCCGCCTCTACATTCAGCAGGTTCCAACCTTTGCTGTACTCCCCCTGAATTTGGTAAAGCACAGCCCCCTTCACATCCCTCACCGTCAGCTTGGTTTGGGTAGCTTCGGGCAAGTAGAATCCAATCTGGGTATTGCCCTGGAAGGGGTTGGGTACGTTTTGCAGTAAGACTACTTTTTCCGCTGCGGGTTCTTGAGCCGCTTCTACCATATAGTCCAGCAGCGCCGGAGCAATGGGCTTTTGCAGTTGAAGTGCTTGGTCAACGCTACCTTGTTTTTGTACCAACTCTTTTGATTGGGAGGCAATTTCAGGCAGTTCAGTTTCTCTGAAACCAGGGGCTCCTTGCACAGTAACCACCACATCGAAAGAAGCACCCAAGACATCGTCTCCGGTACCGTCGTTGTCGCGCCAGTTCGGGCCATTGGAATAAGGCACAATGGTGTACACAACCACAGCGGGTTGACGGGTGCGGTTTTGCAGCACATTTTCTTCAAATACAGAGCCACGTGGGCGGGTATAAGGCGCTTCGCTCACACCTTTTACACTGTCCGGGTTGCTGATGGCTTGTACCAAGTATTTTTTCCGCTTTTTGGGCTTGATTTGGTTGACCTTGGTTTGGGGTGCCGTGTTGTGCGGGATGGTTTCACGGAAAGCCGTTGGTTCGGCCTCCGGGCAACGTTTGCCCATGCTGCTCACCTTTACCACTACCGTGATGGGTTCGCCAATACAACCTGCCGCCTGGGAGCCTACCGGAGTGATGGTGTACACCACTTCAGTGCGCTTGCGGGTCAGGTTGATCAGCAGTTCGTCGATGGCATTGACCCCAAAAGGTACTCCACTCCCACTGCCGAGGCCAAGCCGGGCTTTGCCGTAGGTCGCAGTCCAATTGAAGGTCGCGCCAGGTGCATTATTGGGGTTGAGTACCGTGATGTCGGCTGGAATGCCGCTACAAATGGTTTTCCCAGTAGCCGTTGCATCAGGAATGCGGCCAATCACCACGGTAACCGGTTTGACGTCGAAACAGCCTGTGCTGGCAATTGTACCTTTGATGTAATACACCCCGGCATCAGTGCTTTGGGGATTAGCCAAAGCTAAGGTCGTTGCCGCATCCCGCCAGTAGGTAAGGGTCAGCCCGGTGCTGGAGCCCGCCGTAATGGCCGCCTCGCGCAAATCGATCAAGGTGGTACAACGTGGGGCTGGGTTGTTCACCATCAGCGCAGGTTTTGCATTCACCGTTACCGTCACTTGAGCGTTATTCGGGTTGTTGCAGCCATTGGCACTCAGGGCATATTGGTAAATGACATTCAGGCTGCCGGAAGTCGTATTGAGTAAATTTTCATTGATGTTTCCGCTGCCACTCGCCGCTGCATTGTTGATGCCACTGACTGCTGCCCGAGTCCAGGTGAATTGAGTTCCACTCACATTGCTACTTGGCGTATAAGTAAAGGCTGTGCCACTACAAATAGCCGCTGGATTGAGGTCACTATTCAAGGTTGGAATCGGGTTGATGGCCTTGTTCACCGTGAAGGTAGCGGGATTGCTACAGCCATTCGCGCTCAGGGTATATACGTAGGATACGGTGATCGCTGCATTGGTGGTGTTGGTCAAGGTTTCGGTGATTGCTCCCGTTCCATTGGCAGCAACATTGCTAATACCGCTTACCGCCGCCCGAGTCCAGGTAAAACTGGTTCCGGTAGTTCCACTGGTTGGGGTATAGGTAAAACTTGTACCGCTACAAGTACCCTCCAATGCCAAACCAGAGCTGAGCGTAGGCAATGGATTCACCGTCACGACTACACTGTTGCCGATTGAATTAACACAAGTATTGGCACTAATCAGGTACACATAAGTCACATTGATGGGACCAGTTGTGGTATTGACCAAGGATTCATTCGGGTTCCCCGTACCTTCGGCTAAAGCATTGCTGATGCCATCCACTGCAGCCCGTCGCCAGGAAAAAGTAGCTCCGCTGGTACTGCTGGTTGGGGTGTAAGCAAAAGTAGCTCCGCTACAAATGGCGGGCGGATTTACGGTACTGCTCAGGGTCGGTTTGGGGTTCACCAGCACCGTCACATTGTAAGTCGTTGAATTGATGCAGCCACCCACATTCAAGGTATACACATAGGTTACGTTGATTGGTGCGGAGGTTGTATTGTTCAGAATTTCATTCGGGTTGCCGCTACCACTACCCACAGTATTGCTAATGCCCGCTACAACTGCCCGCGTCCAACTGAAAGCCGTATTGGGCATTGAACTCGTGGGGGTGTACGTAAATACCTGACCACTGCATATTTCTGGAGCAGCAGTTTCGCTGGTCAAAACCGGGAGCGGACTCACCGCTAGCCGCACAGGGAATCCCAGTGGGTTGTCACAAGTGTTGGCACTCAAGCGGTAAACGTATACCACATTAATGGATCCACTGGTTGTGTTGGTCAAAATTTCAGCCGGGTTGCCTGTTCCATTTGCGGTAGCATTGCTAATGCCTTGCACCGCTGCACGAGTCCAGGTGAAGGTAGTCCCTTGTATTGAACTTTTGGGCAGATAGCTGAAGATGGAACCGCTACAAATAGCTGGCGCTTGTGCCTCACTAATCAAGGTTGGCAATGGATTTACGGTCACTTCAATGACACTCGGTAAGGCGGAAGCACAGCCATTGGCCGTCAGGGTGTATCGGTAAATGGCACTCAATGGCAGTTCCGTTGTGTTGGTCAACGTTTCATTGATGCTGCCATTCCCACTGCCAGCCGTATTGCTGATGCCAGCTACCACTGCCCGAGTCCAGGCAAAGGTCGTATTCGCTACATTGCTGCTTGGGGCATAAGTGAAGGGGCTACCGCTACAAATATCCGACACGTTGACCGTACTGGTCAAGCGTGGGCTAGGTTTCACACTCACTGTTACATTGACCGGATTGGGATTGCTACACCCACCTGAGTTGAGGGTAAAAGCATACACTACATTGACTGCGACAACCGTAGTATTTTCTAAAACTTCGACCAACTGCTCACCTGTGCCGCTACCTGCCGCATTGGAAATTCCATTTACGGCCGCTCTGGTCCAGCTAAATGTGGCATCGAATGACCCACTCAATGGCGTGTAATCAAATTTATTTCCGCTACAAACGGCGGGAGGGTTGACTTCACTGATCAGCGTTGGAAATGGTTTTACACTGACCACCACATTGAAGGTTTGTGGATTGATGCAACCATTGGCATTCAGCGTGTAAACGTAGGTAACGTTGATCGGCAAAGCTGTGGTGTTCACCAGTGCCTCATTCGGGTTCCCGCTGCCATTGGCAGCGATATTGCTGATGCCACTTACCGCAGCGCGCGTCCAGGTAAAGGTGGTACCTTCCACAGCACTGGTGGGAGTATAACTAAACACCGCTCCACTACAGATAGCTGGCGGGGTTGAGCTACTGCTCAAGGATGGCGGCTGATTGACCGAAACGGTAACGTTTGAAGTCACAGGATTGGAACAGCCTGCCGCGCTCAAGGTATAAACATAAATGGCGTTGAGTGGCCCCGAGGTCGTATTGACCAGGTTTTCATTGGGATTCCCAGTGCCACTGGCCGTCGTGTTGCTGATGCCCGCCACTGCTGTCCGCGACCAGCTAAACGTAGTGCCTTCGGTAGCGCTGGTGGGGGTATAACTAAAGGTTGTTCCGCTGCAAATCGCAGGTGGCGTAAGGCTGCTACTCAAGCGGGGAATGGGTTTCACTCGTACCGTCACATTTTTGGGATTGGGATCCGAACAGCCACTGGCGCTCAAGGTGTAAGCATAAACGACAACGACTGTATCAGCGGTAGTATTGGTCAAAGTTTCGCTAATCGATCCCGTACCGTTGGCAGCCACATTGCTGATGCCATTGACCACCGCTCTACTCCAGGTAAAAGTAACGTTATTGTTGTTGCTGGTGGGTGTATAGGCAAAAGGCGTACCGCCGCTACAAATGGCCGCAGGAGTCAGCGTGCTGCTGAGCAAAGGGCTAGGGTTCACCGTAACCGTAACATTCACTGGAGTGGGGCTGGTGCAGCCGTTGCGGGTAGCCGTGTACTGATATACAACATTCACCGGATTGGGTGTAGTATTAAACAGGATTTCATTGATCCTGCCCGTGTCGATCCGCGCACCATTGCTGATGCCCATTACTGCGGCGCGGGTCCAGTTGAAAGTTGAGCCAGCCAGGTTACTACTTGGGATATACAGTAAGGCAGTGCCGCTACAAATAGCGGGTGCAGTCGTGCTACTAGTGACCCGCGGGATGGGTTTTACAGTCAACTTCAGACTGGGGGGCATGGGATTGGAACAGCCATTGGCCACCAGTGCGAAGGTGTAGGTCACAACTACTGCGGTATCCCCAGCATTATTCAAGGTTTCGTTGATGGCAGCGGTGCCCGTGCTACTGGAGTTGCTGACTCCATTTACAAAGGTCCGGCTCCAGGTAATGGTGGTACCAGTAGTAGTGCTAGTCGGCGTATATGTGAAAGGCACTCCACTACATTGCATGGCCGCTGCGGTAGAACTACTCAATCTAGGAATGGGATTAACCATCACCACAACCCGGAAGGTATCCGGTTGGGGGCAACCGCCAGCGCTTAAATTAAAAAATTCATAAGTCACCATGACCGGAGCGACGGTGGTATCATTAAGGGTTTCGCTGATTGCTCCCATCCCGGTTGCGGCTGGGTTACTAATCCCTCGCACTGCTTTGCGTCGCCATTGGAAGGTTGCGCCCGGTACATTGGTGGTCGGCATGTACCCAAAAGTGGTCCCACTACACACCGCGGGTGGGGTTAACGTACTGGTCAGCATGGGCAAGGTTTTTAAGTGCACAATGATGGTATCACTGTCACTTATCGGCATGCTGCAGGTATCCCGCACGATACAAATGATGGTATCCAGATGAGCCAGGGTATCAATGGTAATGGTTTTGCCCTTTTTGAGAAAATCGCCATTCAAGTACCACTCAAAAGTAGCCGTAGTGTCGGCCAGGGTTGCCATAGCTTTAAAAGTAACCGTATCACCTGGGCAGATGGTGTCGTTCGGCATGGCAGTGATGGTCACTGAGGTCGTAGGGCAATTCGCAAATACAAAACCAGGCAAGGTCAAAGTATCTCCGGGTACGAATACTGCTACTTCACCAGAAGCACCAGCACCAAGCACTGCTTTTATTTTAAGGGGATTAACCACCTGAAAAAAGCTGGCTAAAGTACCTCCAAAGCTAACCTTGGTGGCGCCCGTCAGGTTATTGCCCGTAATGACAATGGTATCGCCGGGGCCACCTGTCATGGGGCTAAAAGAGGTAATGGAGGGCGGGAGGTCAAAGTTGGTGCGGAAAACCGAAACTGTATTGCTGTTTTGGTTCACCACCGCAAAATCGGGTATGTTATCCCCGGTTAAATCTACAATGGAGCTGGCGAAGGGGGCTGTGCCAGTAGCCAAATCCACTTTGGTGTCCAGGCTGATGCTTCCACTAGTACTGTTGTTTTTGAAGATGGAAACAGTGGATGGAGTCGTTGTAGACGTGGCATTATTAGAAACAGCAACTTCAAGTTTACCATCGCCATCTAAATCACCAAGTGCGATGCGAATTGGAGTGGTACCCGTGGTAAACTCAACTTTAGTGGCAAATCTGACGGTATCGACTTTACTGGTATTGCGTAAGATGGCGAGTTTCACCCCTTGGTCAACGACCAGAGCGTCCAGTTTTCCATCTCCGTCTATGTCTCCCAAAGTTGTTCCAAAAGGGAAACTACCCGCTTCAAAATCGGCCTTGGCAACAAATGATATATTGCCGCTAGTGCTGTTATTGCGCAGAACTGAAATGGTGCCTGACTGTGCATTCCCCGTAACAATATCTAACTTTCTGTCACCATCGATATCACCAATGGCTAGCGTGAAAGGTTGGCTACCAACTGAAAAAGGAACCCGATTGGCAAAAGAGAGGGTACCAACTGTACTGGTATTGCGGAGGATAGATACTGTTCCCGCAGACGAGTTGACAATGGCTAAATCAGGCTTGCCATCTCCATCCAGATCGCCAATAGCTACACCTTGAGCAGCCCCACCTGCGCTAGAGTCCACTCGGGCAGCGAAACTCATTTCATTGACAGTAGAGGTATTTCGGAATAAATACACCTTACTTGCCGTTGAGCTGGTTGCGGCAATGTCTAGTTTTCCGTCACCATCCAAATCGTCAACCGCAACTCCAGTCGCCCCGGCGTTCAGCGCTAAATTGACGCGTGGACTAAATGACACAGCATTGCCAGCACTGTTGTTGCGAAAAATCCTGATCGATTGGGTAATGGAATGCGCGATCACCAAATCAGGCTTACCATTGCCGTCCATGTCACCCGTAGCCAGGCCACTTGGCCGCGTTGCGGTCAAAGAATCGACCTTTGCCGAAAAAGACATGGCACTAATGCTCAAACCCGAACTAAAAGTGACCTTAAAAGGCAGTGTACTCTGTGCGCGCAACCCACTGGCGGTATTCAATACAGTGATGGGTTGGTAATTGGTGCCAACTGGCACCGTGACGGTCAAGGTAGTAGCGGTTGCAGCATTTACACTGGCTTTTACTGGGCCAAAATAAACCACATTGTTGGCCGCAGTGGTGTTGAAGTTGGTTCCGGTGATGGTAACGTTGCTACCGATGGGCCCAGAAGTTGGAGCGAAGCTTGTGATGCTTGGAACTTGGGCAGAGAGGAGGTTTCCTATCAGGCATGCCGATAGGAGAATGCATAGTTTTTGGATCATAGTATTCATGGTAATACAATTATCAATAGACTTGCGTTTTAATGCGCCAATCAAAAATGACTACATTTCAACAAGTACAATTCCCATTCGGCAAAAATAACTTTTTCTATTGTTATGATCGTTTTTTACCCCTTTAATCTAATTGGCGAGTGAAAAAAAATAATAAGTATAGATTTTTTTCTTATTCATTTTCAAGCATTTCCCACAAACGGATCACTTCGGCAGCGGGTTTTACATCGTGTACGCGCAAAATTTTGGCACCGTGCTGTAAGGCAACCATATGTAGGGCTGTAGTACCATTGAGGGCCGCTTCAGGTTCAATTTCCAGCAAGCGATAAATCATGGATTTACGCGAAAGTCCAGCGAGCACCGGGGCATCCAGAATCTGGAATACCTGCAAGTTTTTTAACAAGGTATAATTGTGCGCAAGGTTTTTGCCAAAGCCAAACCCTGGGTCGAGTACGATGTCTTTTACGCCCAATGCCCGCAATTTCCCCACTTCGGCAATAAAAAAGTCCAGTACTTCCGTTATTACATCATTGTAGGTCGGGTTCTTTTGCATGGACCCTGGTTGTCCTTGCATGTGCATGAGCACGTAGGGCAAACCCAATTCAGCGACCGTTGGATACATGTTGGCATCCAGTCGACCGGCAGAAATATCGTTGATGAGGCCTACCCCCAGCTCCGCTCCCGCCCTGGCACTATGGCCGTAAATGGTATCAAGGGAAAGAATGGCTTCAGGAAAACGTTGGGCTAGGGCATCAATGACCGGAGCGATGCGTTGAACCTCCTCCTCAGCACTGATGATGCTCGCCCCGGGGCGGGAAGACATGCCGCCAATGTCTAAAATTTGGGCACCTTCGATCAGCATTTTTTCCGCCTGCTGTACGATGGCGTCCAATTCAGTGAACCGACTACCTGCATAAAAACTGTCGGCAGTCACATTGATGATCCCCATGATGACTGGGCGGGAAAGATCAAGGAGGCGGCCGGCGCAATTGAGGGTGCTTTGTGGATTGAGCATGTGTTTTTATTTTGGCACCCGCGAGGGGTGCCTGTACCGATGTAAATTTATTACTTTTGACCAAAATCTACTGTTATGTCTGAAGGTGGAGATTCCCGTTTGCGCATCAGCCAAACTTTTTTGGCTATCCTGGTGATTGCCTTGTTTGCCTTGATCGCTTATAAATACTTGCCCAAAGGCGCCATGAGTGGCGATGTCACTACTGTGCCCAAGGAATTTCAATTGAATTACCTGCCTGCCGATTTCAACTTCGACATCGACGAAGAAGATGCCCTGGCCATCCTTACCAATCCCAAACGGTACCGCCGGGAATTCAACCAACTGGTGTACGACATGAACATGGCTATCCTGAACCATACCGCCAATCGGATGGGGCTGAGTGAGTCGATAAAAAAACAACTGCCCAACGAATATGATAAGCACCATGAATACTTGCGCAATTTGTATTACGATGAATTTTTAGCCATCAAAGATACCACCAGCAGTTTGTACCAAACCTGGTACGACAACGGTTTTAAAAACGCAGCAAAAATCTGGTATGAAGTAGCCGCCAAATACACCTGCTACCTGGTTAATAACGTCATGGGCGGGCTCATTCCGATGAAAGATGGGGCATTTTACGCAAAGGGTAAAAAAGTGGACACTCCCTGTGGCATTGCCCTCACCGAAGCCCTGTCCCCTTTGATGAAACAGATCGAAGAACGGGCTGCTATAGAAGATTTTGGGAGATCCCGGGGGCTTTTACAGGAACGAGTCGAAAAAGTAGTGTCCGAGCTGGCCACTTTTGAAATTCGGGACAAAAAGGGCTTAACCAAACAATTTCAGACCAAGGTATGGGGCTTTGCAGTGTCCTCTACCGATGTGGAAATCACGGCAATCAGCATCCTCAAAATTGGTTTCAAACTCGATGATTATTTCGACATCAAACTCAATGGCAAAAGTAAACTGGTCACTGTCACCCTGCCCGAACCGATCATTCTCTCCCACGAGGTGTACCCCAAAATGGACCGAATGAGCATTGGTTGGTTGCGCGAACTAAAAGGTGATGATTTGAATAAAGCCTTCAATGTACTGCGCGAAGAGTTTCGCCGCGATGCCCTGAATGCCGATGCCATGGACAAAGCCAAAATCCAGGCCCGTGAAGTGCTCAATACCATGATGGGGCCCTTGGTCAGTTCTTTGGGTTCCAAATACAAACTGCGGGTAATGTTTGAAGAAGGAGATCCTACTCCTGAAGAATTTAGACCCAAAGACCAGTTCAAAGACTTGCCTCCAGTGCAATAACCACGCATTTGTTGAGCTCGACACACTATTTAAACGTAGTCTAAATAAATTTTGCCCAAAAGAAAAAAAACCATACCTTCGCGCTAATTGTTAACGTAGCATGAAGCAATATTCCGTATTACTGGCAGATGAACAACCTCTGCTGCGCTTGGCCTTGCGCCAGCTCTTAGGCCAAAAGGGACAATACCAGGTTGTAGGAGAAGTTGGCAATGAGGAAGAAATGCTTGCTTCACTGCGGGTCAATAAGCCCGATTTGGTCATCGTTGATTACAGCCAATCCGAAAGTTTTCGTCCCAGCTCGATCGCAAAAATCAAAACCGTTTCGCCAGTCACCCAGGTGTTGGTCATCAGTGCAGACACCCGCAAGGACAAAATTGCACAGGTGCTAGAATTGGGAGTCACCAGTTTTTTAACCAAAACTTGTGGCCTCAACGAAATCCTTGAAGCTGCGCAGGCTACACTCAAGGGAGAGAAGTTTTTTTGCGGCCGGGTGATAGATTTTTTATTGGAAAAATCCTTTGCCAAAGAGACAGAGATCAATTGTGCTCCTACCCCACTTTCAGCCCGTGAAATTGAAATTGTACAACTTTCTTCTAAAGGCCTGATTGCCAAAGAAATCGCAGACACCCTCAACCTGAGTACCCATACCGTTTATACCCACCGCAAAAACATCATGAAGAAATTACAAATCAGTTCTTCCTCCGAGCTGGTCCTTTACGCGGTGAGTAAGGGTTTGGTGCACAATGAAATTTGAATTTTTCCTGCCTAGCTTATGGAGCGAAATGAACATTTATTTTTTATTGCTCCTCCTCTACTTCTTTTTCTTGCAAGAGTTATTGATTTTTTAAAGAAAAACCTGCAATTTGCCCTGATATTCAAAGGCAATCAATATGAAAAAAAAATCAATTACGCTGTACTTGCTGATGTGCACTCCAATTTGGGTAATGGCACAAACCTACGTTGCACCTCCCCCCTTGTTGCCCAACCCAGGGTACAATGCCAACAACAATCCGAGCCGAGAACAAGTATATGTTCCGGAGACCAACAGCAACCTGAACAATTCTGCTCCACTCAATCAGAGTGGCAGAACTCACCTTGTCAAAAAGGGAGAAAGTCTTTACCGGATCGCGAAGTTGTACAAGGTCACCGTTGACGACATCAAGGCCTGGAACTACCTGCAATCCGATGTGATTGCGACAGGTGCCAGCCTCAGCATCGGTACACCTGCGCCCTATGTGGCCAGCAATAATGCTCCTCCACAATACAACCAAATGACTGAGCGCGGGGTACAGGGTTGGCAGACCGGGCTTCAAAATCATACCTTACTTGCGGGTGAATCCCTTAGCAACATCGCCAATTATTATGGTTTGACCGAAGCGCGTTTGCGTTCGATGAACAACCTGGGGCCACAAGACCCGGTTCCAGCCGGATTTGTACTCAATGTAAATCCTTGCCTCAACAGCACTACCATGGGCCCTCCACCTCCTAATTCATTCGAGCAGTCCAACAATGTGGGGAATTATCCCTCAAGTGGTGCTCAAGATTACAGCTCTGCGGTGCCCAAATACATTCCAAAAGATCGCTCGGCGAATACCAATACCCCGAATAGCTACGACTATACTGGCAACGCGGCCAATAATTCTGGCACCAATAATCCTGGCACCTATAATTCAGGCACCTACAATTACCGGCGCGAAGACCAATATGATCCCAATGCTGCCAACTCATCAGCTATTCCCAACAGTTATGAGTATACTGCTCGGGGTGGTGTACCCAATAATCCCAATACCAACCTTGGTAAGCCCGGGGCCTTGATTTATGAAAATGGTCGTCGGGTACACCTGGTAGGTAGCAACGATACACTGGAAACCATTGCCGATCAATATCAGCTATCAGCAGATCGGTTGCGGGCACTCAACAAGATGGGTGCGTTCGATGTGGTTTGGCCCAACCAAAAATTGCAGTTGGAATAATTTGATCAAAAAATAGACTAAAAATGCTTGATTGGGCGTTTCAATGTTCCTTTCACTGTCCAATCAAGCATTCTCTTCTTTTCAATGTTTCTGGTTTACCCATCAATGTTAAATTTACGTTAATTTTTTTTTCAGTAGCTTTTTCTAAGTTTTTAAGCTAATCTAAAAATTTTACCACGTAAAATTCTAGTGACAATTCTTTTTATTCTAAATAACAATATATTTACAATAAAATTAACATAGAAGGTTTTTTTATAATCGATTGATTTTTAATTAGAAAACTAACAGTGAGTTAATGTTGATTTCAAAACCGTGAGTTAATTTTGCACCGTGATTAGTTTTTACTCATTCCATCACCAAATTTAACTAGTTTATGAAGCTTGCTAACCTGTTTAAAGCGCTTTGCACAGTAGTTGTTATTCTGGCTGCGCAATTGGGCGCTTTTGCTCAGGTGACTACTTCCGCGATGACCGGTATCATTACCGACACCAAAGGAGAAGCCCTGATTGGTGCCAACGTGGTTGCAGTACACGTACCTTCGGGTACAAATTATGGTACCGCTACCGACCTGGACGGTTCTTACCGCATGCCAGGTATGCGTGTAGGTGGTCCTTACAAAATTACGGTGACATACACCGGATTCGCCGACCAAGTAAAAGAAGGAATTTACATCAGTTTGGGAACTGCCGCAACGCTCAATTTTGCGTTGGAAGAGCAATCCGTAGTGCTGGATGACGTTGTGATCAGCGGAGGTAAAAACTCCATTTTCTCTAGCTCTCGTACCGGAGCCGCTGCACAGTTCGACTCCAAGGCCATCAACAGCTTACCAACCATTGGCCGTACCATTGACGACATTACCAAATACAACGCCTACAGCAACGGTCGTTCTTTTGCTGGACAAGACAGCCGTTTCAACAACTTCACCATCGACGGTTCTGTGTTCAACAACGGTTTTGGTTTGGGTTCTTCTGCTCAAGCAGGTGGACGTACTGGCACGACTGCCATTTCCTTGGACGCTTTGGAAGAAGTCCAAATCAACATTGCTCCATTCGACGTACGTCAGTCTGGTTTCGTAGGTGCAGGTATCAACGCGGTTACCCGCTCTGGTACCAACGAATTCTCCGGATCATTCTATCATTTGCTTAGAAACTCCAACCCTGACAAATCTTTAGGAATCAACCTCCTTGGCAAAAAAGCCGATGGTCAGGACATTCCAAAAGTTAACGTGGATGAAAAAACCTATGGTTTCCGTTTTGGCGGCCCCATCATCAAGAACAAGTTGTTCTTTTTCATCAATGGCGAACAGTTTGAAAGCTCTAACCCTGCTTTGACCTGGCAACTGAACCGCCCAGGTGCAACGGGTAACGTTTCTCGTGTAACCGAATCCGATCTGCTGGACTTGAGTAGCTTCATGAAGACCAACTTCAACTACGACATGGGTGCTTTGGATGGTTTCAACAACGATGTAACCAGTAAGAAAGGACTCATTCGTTTGGATTACAACATCAGCCAGAAGCACAAAGCTTCATTGCGGTATTCGATCCACAACTCAGAATCCGAGCAGGTAATCAGCGGCTCCAACAGTAGTAATACTGCGGGTAACGGTAACCGCCAAAACTCAGCACTGGCCATCTCTGCTGAAAATACCGGCTATCTGATTCAGGACAATACGCGTTCCATCGCCTTTGAATTGAACTCCGTTTTGAGTCCAAAAACCTCCAATAACTTTGTTGCTACCTACAACAAACAAATTGAAGACCGTACTTACAGAACCGCCGTTTTCCCTACGGTAGACATTCTGAAAGACGGAACGACTTACACCACTGTTGGTTTTGACCCGTTCACACCGAACAACCAGTTGAACTACAGCACGCTGAACATTACCAACAACTTCAACATCGCTGCGAAGAAGCACTACTTCACATTGGGCCTTGCATATGAGTACTTTGAGTCAAACAACGTATTTTTCCCATCTTCTAACGGGGTATACGTGTTCAACTCAATTGATGATTTCAAAACTGCGGCGTTGGCTTTCAAAAATAATCCAAGTGCCACTACTTCTCCAGTTGCCTACAACCGTTACAACTTGCGTTACTCTTTGCTGCCAGGTGGAATTGAGCCATTGCAAGTTTTGAAAGTGGCTACTTACAGTGCTTATGCACAAGACGAATTGCAAGTTTCAAAGCGTTTCAAACTGACGTTCGGTGTTCGCGGAGACGTATTTACTTACGACAACGCTACTGCTGCTGACTTTTTCAACCCTGTTGTTGCAGGGCTGACCTTTAAAGATGAAGATGGCGGCAACCTGAAAATCAATACCAGCGCTTTCCCTAAAGCTAGTGTATTGCTCTCGCCACGTTTGGGCTTCAACCTGGATGTGAAAGGTGACCAAAAAACCCAAGTTCGTGGGGGAACAGGTATTTTTGTATCGCGTATTCCTCAAGTATTGGTATCCAACCAGTTGGGTAACAACGGGGTAAACACTGCTTTGATCAACGCTACGGGTGCAGCTACTACTGCTTATCCATTCACTACCGATCCTAGCCGTTTTGCACCTACGAGTACTGACATTACCAAATTGCCTCCTTACGTAATCAACGCGTCTAAGGAAGACCTGAAATATCCAGTATCCTGGAAGAGCAACCTGGCCATTGACCAGCAGTTGCCTTGGGGCCTGATTGGTACCTTGGAAGGGGTTTACAACAAAACCATCCAGGGCTTGCGTTACATCGATGCCAACTTGAAGGATCCCAATCGCAGTTTTGTAGGTGCGGATACCCGTGATCGTTTCCCTGCTTCAGGTGTTGCCAGCTCGGGATCAGGCGCAGCCAACACTGTTGCCGTTGCTCGTTTCATCAACCCTACGATCTCTAACGCCTTCATTTTGGCCAATACCAATGAAGGTTATGCTTACTCCTTGACCGCTAAGTTGGAAAAACCAGCTACTACCGGATTTGGAGGTATGATCGGGTATACGTACAGTAAAGCAACCGACCTGCAATCAGTAGGTAGTACAGTACAGGCTAATGCTCCAACAGTAGGTGGCCAAAACTTCCTGGAAGCTTCTTTTTCTGACAACGACTTGCGCAGCCGTTTTGTCGGTTACTTGAGCTATCGCCTGAACTATGGCGGTAAGTTAGGTGGCGGTACGGAAATTACCCTGGGTATGGTTTCTGCCAGTGGTTCTAAAATCAACTACATCTATGGCAATGACCTGAATGGTGATGGCCAGAACAACGACTTGATTTTTGTACCTAACAAAGCAACCGACCTTACTTTTGCTGCGCTCACTGTAGGTTCTGGTGCAACTGCCAAAACCTTTACTCCTGCTGAACAGCAAGCTGCATTCGATAAATTCATCGAAGCGGATGAGTACCTGAAAACCCGTCGTGGTCAGTACGCTGAACGCAATGGTGGGTACCTGCCTTCGTTGACTCGTATGGACTTGACAGTCATGCAAGAGTTGCACATCAAAGTTGGTGGCGTAAGAAACACCTTCCAGATCAGAGCGGACATCCTCAACTTTGGCAATATGCTCAACAACGAGTGGGGAGTAGGTCAGCAGATCACCTCTGGTAGCTTCAGCAGCGCCAACCCACTTACCGTGGCTAGCGTTGCGGCAGATGGCACACCAAACTTGCGGATGGCTACCCGTGTAGTGAACGGCCAGACAATTTTGTTGGATACTCCATTCGTGAATTCCATCAACGTGAACAACGTATGGCAAGCCCAATTGGGTGTACGTTACATCTTCAACTAATCAATGGACTAATCTCCATTTTTAGCATAAAAAAAGGGCTGCTTCCAGTGGAGGCAGCCCTTTCTTTTTGTAGGTTCAATTTAAAAAAAATACAAATATTAGATTTTCGGCAAAAACACCTCCGCCATCATACACCGCGCGCTCCCACCGCCATAAGTTTCAATGGTTTTGATCGGACTGTGCAAAATCTTGGTATGTTTTTCAATTTTGGCAATTTGTTCCGGCCTCAAGGCTTCGTAGGCTTGAGTTGACATCACCAGGAAAGTATCACCACTCGTATTGCGCACCTGGAGCATATTGCCCGCAAAAGACAGCATTTGTTCAAGACTCAGATCGATGACTTCTTTGCCCGTAGCATCAAAATAAGACAACAAATCTGATTTATCTTCCGCATCCCGAATGCTATCCATCACAATCACCACAAAGGTTTCGCCCAAGGCCATCATCACATTGGTATGGTAAATATCCTGCCCCTGGCCATCCACTGCATGAAAAAGCACGGGTGTGTATCCAGTGATTCGGGAAAACTCCTCCAACAATTCCGGATCCGTACGCGGACTCAGACAAGCGTACACCAGGCGATTGGGCCGATCCAAAATCATACTTCCGGTACCTTCCAGGAATTTATCTTGAGCCTCGTGGCCTTCCATCCGCACGTGATTCGTGATCGCAAACTGCCCAGACAGATCATTGAGGACATCCTCACGGCGCTCCAAGCGGCGTTTGGAGGCATACATGGGATAGGTGATAATCAAGCCATCCTGATGAAACGTAACCCAGTTATTGGGGAACACTGCATCGGGGGTAATGGGCTCAGCAGTATCGTCTACTACGATAACATTGACTCCCGCAGCACGGAGTTTGGCTACAAAAATGTCAAATTCGGCCTTGGCTTTTTCTTGAATTTCAACAGCACTCAGGCTTTGGTCATTGACTTGAAAAGCATTGTTGGATGCCGTCTCTTCATTGAATCCAAAATGAGCTGGACGGACCATCAGGATGGTATCGGTGGTTTGTTGGATGTTTTGCATAGGTATAATTATCTGGTCAGGCTAAAAAACATTTGGCAACAAATGTAGAAAAAAAAGACGCCAGGATTTACAAACTTACCTGGAATCACCAGGAAGTAGCTCGCTTTTTCATGGCTTCGGCAGTCTCATGCCCCAAGTAACGATCAATGCCCTGGTGAGCCACATATAAAATAGGGGTAAGACTGAGTGCCATCAAAAATTTGTACGAATATTGGATGGTCGCTACTGCAAACAACTGGTTCCAGGTCCAGGGTTCTACGTTACCCACTAGCTCCGGGCCCCATTTAAACGCAATGCAGAGCACCACCATGCTGTCAAAAAACTGCGAAACCACCGTCGAACCAGTCGCCCTTAACCAGATGTTTTTTTCTCCAGTCCATTTTTTGATGCGGTGAAAAATAAGTACATCAGTTAATTGTCCGATGGTAAATGCCGTGAGCGATCCAAGGATGATCAACATTCCCTGGCCTAAAATCACACTGAAGGCATCCTGCATATTGGGCACCCCCCGGCTGGCGTTTTGTTCCAACCACCAATCGGCAGGCACCAAATGGATGGATGCAAAAATCATTAAAAATGCGTAGGAAATGAGGCCGATGGCCAAAAAAGACAACAATTGAACGCCCCGCTTGCCGTAGTATTCATTGATGATGTCGGTCATGATGAATACGACTGGCCACAACAACACTCCAGCCGAAAACTGTAGGGCACCTTTCTGGCCAAATAAATTAAAATTAAAGGGCTCAATCCCCAGGGTGTTTTCGAGCGCAAACACTTTTACTCCAATAAATTCTGCGACCAATGCATTGGCAACAAAAAAACCACCCAGAATCATGAACAAACGAGAAGACCGGTTATTGATTACATCCACTGCATCAGGCTTTAAATGATAACTGCTTGGTAAAATGTCAGAATAACCGTTAAAGTTTACGCACTTTGTTTCAAATCAACAAATTTTACTATTTACCATCATAGATCACTCCGGTATTTGGCGTTTCTTTTACTTCAATGGATTTGAGTTGAGGCAATTTGGGTTTGAGGCGATCCCATATCCACACCGCAATGACCTCCGCAGTTGGGTTTTCTAGCCCGGGGATGTCATTGAGCATTTTGTGATCCAGGATTTTTTCCAGCGGTTCCCAGGCATTTTTTACCTCCGCAAAATCGACCACCCAACCCAAATGTGGATCCAGAGGCCCCTCCAAAAGTATCTTCACATAATAGGTATGCCCGTGCATGTGTGCACACTTGTGGCCTGCTGGTACATTGGGCAAAAAATGGGCAGAGTCAAAGCTGAATTCCTTGTACAATTCCATGTTTGGATTTTTTAAGGCGCAAAGATAGATAAATACAAAGTTCCAGGGTTCCAAAGTTCCAAAGTTCCAGGGTTCCAGGGTTCACGTAACGCCGAACCTAGGAACCCTGGAACATGGGAACTTTGGAACCCTAAAAAACATACTTAACCTGAGCACTCAACTGCGTTCTACGTTGCCCCTCGATCAGTTCCAGGCCACTCCCGATCTGGGTTTGATTGGACCAAAAAGTTTGGGCAAAACGGGCCTCTATGGTCAACGCAGAGACGGGTCGGTAGCGCAAATTCAAATAGACCCGTGAGCCTCTGTTGTAATAAGGTGGAATGGAAAACGTGTTGAGTAAGTCGTTTTCGTAATAATAAAAACGCACGTTGTAACTGTCTGTATCAAACAGGGCAAAACGGGTAGAAAAAGACAAGGGAAAACCGATCGGATGAACGATGACATCTTGCAATACGGCAAAACCAAATTCCCTTGGGCCAACTCCATCGTCCCAATACCCCCAATCAGCGCGGGTACGCAACTCCAGGGCCTTACTAACCTGGTTGCTGATGTATGTCCGCAACTGCACCAGGCGGGTAGGCGTAAGCACATTATAAGCGCTTTCATTGCCAAAAGCATTTTCTTCTTTGTTTTCCTGGCGCAACTCTACAAAAGCCCGCATCCGACGGCGTTTTTCATAGGTCAATCGCATCCGCCATTCGGTACCTCGGGAGGGTGCATCTACCTGAAACCGCAGCCAGGGGTGTCGCCATACGTCATAATAGGCATTAAGCGTCCAGCCAGTACGAGGTCGAATTTCCAGCCCCATGTACACCCCTTCCTCGTTGCGCCCTCCGTCAGTCTCACCAAAAGCAGCCGCGCCCAGCGCCTGAAAATTGCGTGGATAACGGCGGTAAACCAGGGCCGCATCCATTTTCCGATCTAGGGTCATCAGCAGTCCGTTAACGGTGGCGATGGCCCCATTGTCGCTCCAGGCCGTTTCTCCAAAAGCATTCAGGTTGCCCCAACGCGCAGAGTAGTCCAAACTGGTATTGAGCAGGGATTGCCCTTGGAAAAAAAAGCGGTTGTAGGGTTGTGGGTTGATGGTCAGTGCCCGATCAAAACGATGGTATACACTATTGAGGCCTAATCGGTAAGCCCCACTGTGGTATTGTAACGATAGGCCACTGGTGTTCTGACGCACACTATTTTTGTCCTCGATTTCGCGCGCAGTCCGGTGAAATCCTGCATCGATAAATGAACTAAAAGTGGCTATTTCTTCATCCAGGGTATCGACTCCATTGACATTGCCGTCCCGCAAACGACTGGAGTAAAAAGCAGTCACCTCCAATTGGTTGCTCAAGGCATAACTGATCCCCGCGCCACGCAGATAATTGGCCTCGTTCGC
>JAIXOO010000354.1 GCA_027486765.1 Saprospiraceae bacterium | reverse complement strand
GAGTTGGCCATTTCTCCCAATGGAAAATTGATCGCATATGCCATTCGTGGAGAGGTGTTCATCAAAGAAGCGGACAAGGAAAAAACGCGCAGTGTCAATGTCTCAGAACATCCCAATCGTGATATGAATCCGACTTGGTTGAGCGATACTTCCCTGGTTTTTTGTTCCGACCGTGCGGATGGGAATTTTGAATTTTTCCTCCTGCGTTCGGCGGACCGTGCTGAGCCCAATCCTTTTAAGTCGCTCAAACACGAATTGATTCGCCTGACCACTACCAAGGAAGATGAATCTTCACCCGTGGTTTCTTCCGACGGCAAAAAGATCGCCTATGGTCGTGGCCGAGGTGATTTGATCGTAGCCGATATTGCCGGAGATGGCAAACTGAGCAATGAAAAAGTGCTGGTTGATGGTTGGGCTGGCGCCAATGGCGTGACCTGGAGTCCCGACAACAAATGGTTGGCCTACTCCATGAGCGACTTGTACTTCAACAACGAAGTCTTCATTCACGCTGCGGACAACTCCAAGCCACCTGTCAACGTCACCATGCACCCCCGTACCGATGCACAGCCCTTTTGGAGTGCGGATGGTTCAAAACTGGGCTTCCTTTCTGCCCGCAACAACCGCAACGCCGACGTGTGGTTTGTATGGTTGAAAAAAGAAGACTGGGAAAAAGTAAGCCAGGATTGGCAAGAAAAAGATGGCCCAGCGGAAGGTGCTCCGGGAGCAGGTGCAGGTAAAGGCAGTGCAAAAGCCGAGCCCAAACCCATCCAAATCGACTTTGACAATATCCATGAGCGCGTGGTACAAGTGACTAGTTCTCCAGGTGATGAATCTGGTCTGGTTATTTCCAAAGATGGTCAAACATTCTTTTACACTGCCCTCAGCAGCACCGCCCGTGGCCGTGATTTGTACAGCGTCAAGTGGGATGGCAAAGACCTGAAGGAAGTGACCAGAGGTGGTAGCAACCCCTTCGGCCTGCAAATGGACAAGGAAGGCAAATACGTGTATTACGGCCGGATGGGCGGTTTCTCCAGGGTAGATGCCAAGTCGGGAACCGCCGAAAGTCTCCCCTACTCTGCCAAAATGAAAATTGACTATCCTGCCGAGCGTTTGCAGATATTTGAAGAAGCTTGGCGCACCATCCGCGATGGATTTTATGACCCCCAAATGCATGGCTATGACTGGACTGCCTTGGGGCAAAAATACCGGGAGCGCTGTGTCAATGCCTCCACCAACAACGACTTCCGCGACATGTTCAACTACCTGCTCGGAGAAATCAACGCCAGCCACATGGCCCTGACTGCTCCTGATCGGGCGGAAACCCAACAGGAAGCTACGGGTATGCTCGGAGCTGAAATGACTCCCGTGAAAGAAGGTATGCGGGTCAACCGAGTTGTTCCCGAGAGCCCCGCCAGCAAAGTCGGCAGCCAGCTCAATGTAGGTGATGTCATTACCGCAGTGAATGGGGTGACGTATAGCGAAAGCGGTAATTTTTACGAAAACCTGAATGGCTTGGTCAATGAAAAGGTATTGCTCAATGTGCTGAGTGCCGATGGCAAAAGCCGCGAAGTGGTGATTCGTCCAAGCTCCAGCCTGGCCAACAACCTGTACGATGAATGGGTCGACAATCGGAAAAAACTGGTCGACGAGTGGTCCAAAGGCCGTCTGGGTTACATCCACATTAGAGGCATGGACATGCCTAGTTTTGAAGAAACCGAGCGGGAATTTACGGCAGCTGGTTATGGCAAAGATGGGCTGGTGATTGATGTAAGGTTCAACGGTGGTGGTTCCACTGCGGATTACCTGATGACTGTGCTCAACTACAAGCAACACGCCTATACCATTCCACGTGGTGCTAGTGAAGACCTGGAAAAAGACAAGAAAAAATACCGCGACTACTACCCTACTGGCGAACGTCTGGTGTTTTCGGCCTGGATGAAACCTTCGGTTGCCCTGTGCAACGAGGGCAGTTATTCCAATGCTGAGATTTTTTCACATGCCTACAAAACCCTGGGCATCGGTAAACTGGTGGGTCAAACGACCAACGGCTCGGTGATTTCCACCGGAGGTCGGGGTTTGATCGATGGATCCTTTGTACGCCTGCCTTTCCGGGGCTGGTTTACGAAGGCTACGGATAAAAACCAGGAATTGGGCCCGGCTGTACCCGATATCATCGTGGAGAACTCGCTGGATTATACGGCGAAAGGTACCGATGAGCAATTGAAAGCAGCGGTTGAAGCGCTGTTGAAAGATTTGAAATAAGGAAAAAGGACGTATCCCCTTGAAAGATTTTTTGAGGGGATACGTTTTATGTTGTCAGCAAATTTGCAAGTTATTGCTTGCAAAACCCGAAGCGCGGATAAAATTCCTCATTTCGTCGGAGGCAAACATATCAGCACTTCGGATTTACAATAATTGTTTTCTCCACTACAACTGCCCTTCCAAGCCCTTTAAATTGGAAGGCCTTTGAGCATCGGCATTTACAATTTTACCTTGCTCGTTGACGATAAAGTACCAAGGTATAGTCCAACTCCCTCCCTGATTATAAATCTTCACCAAATCATTGGTCAAATTCTTGTTGGTGCGAAGGTGATTACCTTCCAACTTATAAAACTTGATCATCCCTTTCCAGGCTTCATCTCGCTCGGGCTCGTCAATAGAGATGTACAAAATGTCGTAGCCTTTTTCAGCCAGCAGTTTTTTAAGGCCTTCTTTGTGGGCGAACTCGGCTTTGCAGGGGCTACACCAGGTTGCCCAGACATCGATGTACAGTTTTTTTCCTTTAAATGGCTTCAGGGCTTCTTCCAGGGAATTGAGGTTGGGGTAATTTTCTACAAAGTGGTATTTATCTGAGAAGTCCACCGCTTGAGCCTGGTGGTACTCAACGATGGGCTCGACTAAAGGTTGAAGGTATTTGGTGAAGAAACTTTGAGGATACTGTTGTTTAAATTGATCAAACAAGGCAATCAATTCCTTTTCATATTCATTTTGAGAACAAGCATAATAAAGGTAAGAAAATTGAAAATACTCCAAAAACTCTCCACTGAAGCGTTTTGAAGCATCCTTCATTTTTATAGTATGGTCAGATTCGTTTTTGTACCGCTCCTCATTTTGCTTTGGATCAAAATCCTTGTCCAATAAAATGGAGACACCTTGAAAGATGTTCGCGTATTCCTCCCACCAAAATGAACGAATCAGGCTCTTGCTGTTGATAGGATATTCCCGTATGGTTTCAGCAAACCAGGATTGGTGCGCTGCCGAGAAGCTTTTGATTTTATCCAAATCAACTTCCCTCAATTTGCTCCAAACCAACTGAGCCTGCAAAGCGGCATAATAACAATCCCGGTCGGCTTTGACCAATCCATAAAAAGCCGGAGTGATTTTTTGGACTTTGAGCAAGGCAGAAAAGGGTTCCAGGTCTTTGGCTTTTTGGGCTGCAATTTTGGATTTGGTTTCGCTGATGACCGTGTCCTTTAAATACTTGCGAGCGGCGATCTCCACAAATCCTGGGTTAGGCAGGGCCCGGAATAATTTTTGTCCCTCCTCATTTGGGCCTTTTGCTTCAAAAAAATCTTCGTCTTT
>JAIXOO010000270.1 GCA_027486765.1 Saprospiraceae bacterium | reverse complement strand
TTGGCTTATTTGCAGGAACCGGGAATGCTGGCGGCATTGTTAGCCTTGCCCTGGGTGTTGGTTTCAATTTGGCTGTTGGGCAATGCTTTTCAAAAACAGCTGTTGTCAACAATGACGCTGGCCGACAAGGTTCAATTTGCAGCATACCTGTATTTTCCAATTGGCCCGCTGGCGGCATTCAGCGACCGCCTGGATTGGGCTCCACTGGGATTTAGTCCGATCATCATTTTGTTGACGGCAGCGCATTTTCACTATGCCGGTTTTTTGTTGCCCTGGGTTTTGTCGAATCTGCTGCGCCAAAGGGAGCCTTCACGCTGGCAGCGTTGGGTGGCCTGGGTAGTATTGTTGGGCATTCCAGCAGTGGCCGTGGGGATTACCTCGGCGCAATTTGGGGTTGATCCCTGGCTGGAGACTTTTGCAGCTACTTTAATGGCCTTGGGTGGCCTGGGTGTCGCGGTTTGGCATGCTGGATTGGCGCTAGAGTCTGGCCAATCTTGGTCGCAAAGATTGGCTAAACTAGGGTTGTTTTTGTGTTTAGGGACCGGAATGACCCTCGCCGTATTGTATGGCTGGCGCAACTATTTCCCCTTACCCTTTTTATCCATTCCCTGGATGTATGCCTTGCATGGCACCATGAATACCTTGGGTGTCGGCCTATTCGGACTTCTGATTTATCGAAAAACTACCACAGACAACCACTAAGCCACTACTGGGTATTTTTGTTTATTGGAATCGGAGGACATGAGTTGCCTCCAGCTTCAGCTGGCGCAGTAGCCATTAATTTTGGGCTTTAGCCCTCACTTAATGGTTAAGGTTTGGGCTAAAGCCCGATTAAGAGGGGTAATCCCTATCCACGCGCTAAAGCACGTGGCAATTCAAGCCCTCTGAGCAACACGACCTGCCTGATTCAGCCTAAATTTCTGATTTTCTGCTTAATAATCTTACCCGCCCAATTATAACCTTTCCTCCACTCTTCCCTTACATCCTTTAAAAGTCACCTTTCCTCGTTTTTCCTCCTTTTTTAATCGAAAAAAATCGAACTTAGTTTGACTTTAAAACTAAGTCTTTGTATATTTGAATCGTCGAAGGTTAGTTTAGAATCAAAACTAAGTATATGTCACCACAGGAACTCATTGCCAAAATCAACAACGCCAGTCACTTGGGTGAAGTATTGGAGTTGAATGACTGGAAAAAACAATACGGAGAAATGGCCCGTTTGCTGCATCCAGACCTGTGCACTATCCCTGGAGGGGCCGATGCTTTTGCCCGTTTGAATGCCCTGAAAGAAGGCTGGGAAAAAGGTTACCGCTTTAGTGATGATGCAGGTGCAGTGCGGGCCCAGAACACCACGATAACTTTTGTAGGCGACCCTAAATTGTTGCTGCAATCCTACCGCAATTATGGCTACCTCAAAAGTTTGCGGCACCCAGCAGCCCAACACTTTCATCGCTACCTACCCGAATCCATGACGTTGGATGGTGAAGCACTGACGCTTCAGCTCCGCCACCGTGCTGCACCACTGACGGGACTCACTTTGCCACAAGGGCACGCCAACTGGATTTTGTCCCGCTTATTGGAGTTCAATACCTGGCTGGCTCAGGAGGGCTGGACCCACTGTGGCATCAATCCTGAAAGTGTATTGGTGGTACCCGAAACCCACGGCATCATCCTGAGCTCTTTTTACCACCTTACTCCGCTGGAAGGAGCGGTAAAAACGATCTCTGCCAAGTACAAACACTGGTATCCCAATGCCCTGTTTGTGGACAAAAAAGCACTTCCGATGATCGACCTGGAACTGAGCAAACGAACCATTGTCACCCTGCTTGGCGACCCCTCCGGGATGGGCATCAAGCTGCAAAAAACGCACAACCCCGCGATGATTGACTTTTTACTTACTGCACACACTGACGCATTTGAATGCTACGACAAGTACCGCAAGTTGCTGGACAAGCACTTCCCGAAAAAGTTTTTACCCTTAAATCTTTAATCAACTTTTATAATCCTAAAAATATACAACTATGGGCTACACTTCATGGTCTAGCGATGCTTATTCGCACTTAAAAACTTCCTATTCCAGCAAATCTGCTGATCAAATTTTCAGCAGTGGTATGAACCCCACGATGGACCCGCAAGGGCTCGTTTTCCGCGAAAGCCGCGACTCCGATGCACACCCCAATTCAATCGCCATTGCCGTGTTTCTGGATGTAACGGGCTCGATGGGCCAAATACCGGAAATGTTGATTCGCCACAAAATGGGTTCTTTAATGGATACCTTGCTGGCACACGGCGTTGAAGATCCACAGGTGATGTTTTCCGCCATTGGTGATCACCATACGGACCGTGTTCCGTTGCAAATCGGACAATTTGAATCGGGCACGGATGAATTGAATGACTGCCTTTCTAAAGTCTACCTCGAAGGCGGCGGTGGTGGCCAAAATATGGAATCCTACCTCCTGGCCTGGTTGGTGGCAGGCCGCCACACCAGCATCGATTGTTTCGAAAAACGCGGCAACAAAGGTTTCCTGTTCACGATTGGTGACGAAAAAAATTGGGATTCGGTGGCTGCACCCCGCCTGAAAGAACTGATGGGTTATGCCCAGACCGACCCGATTACCGATACTCAGGTACTGGCACAAGCCCAACGCATGTACCATGTTTTCCACATCCACATCAATGAAACGGGCTACAAAGACAATCCCGATGTGATTGGTTACTGGAAAAAACTCCTGGGTGAACGCGCCTTGATTTTGGACCGGCACATGGCCGTAGCGGAGTTAATCGCCTCTACTGTCGCAGTCATCAATGGTGCGAACCTGGACAAAGTAGCCGCAGAATTTGATGATGCAACGGCTAAATCCGTGAAAAATGCCTTGATGCTGGTGAAAACGGATGTCATCAAAGCAGGTGGGGCTAGCGGAGTGGTCAAACTTTAAGGTAAACAGTTCGTCATCCCGAATTTTTGAAAAGCCAACCGCGGTAGCGGTTGAATCTTGCATAGCCGCGGTCGTCCGCGGACTTGAGGAGTTTGTGAGGTCTAGCAACCGCGGCAGCGGTTGAATTTTGCCCCAATTTGTTCAACCGCTACCGCGGTTGTGAAACATACCTCTAACCTTTTTTCCGCGGACGACCGCGGCTATGCAAGATTGAATCACTCCGTGATTCTAATTGCCTTCTTTAAATAAAATTCGGGATGTCTCAACTCCTTTCAAAATCGACAAATGATGAAAACGCAAATTGTAATTGGCTTAGGATACGGTGACGAAGGTAAAGGTTTGACTACCGACTACCTGTGTCGCCAGGCCGACTGGCCACTGGTGATTCGTTTTTCAGGCGGGCACCAAGCCGGGCACACTGTCGTTACTTCCGATGGCCAAAGGCATGTGTTTTCGAGCCTGGGTGCGGGTAGTTTGGCGGGTGCAGCTACCTATTGGAGCAGGTATTGTGCCTTTGCGCCGGAGAATTTCTGGAAGGAATACCAGGCTTTGCAGGCAAACACTGCTGGCTTTGCACCCAAAATTTATGTTGATGCCCTGGCTCAGGTGACGACGCCCTACGACGTTTTCCACAATCAATCTTCCGAAAAAATCAATGCGCACGGGAGTTGTGGCATGGGCTTTGGCGCAACGATGGAGCGCAATGAGTTGACGCCATACCGCTTGTACGTGCAGGATCTTTTTTATCCCTCCATGCTGGAGCAAAAATTGATGGCCATTGGTGAATACTACCGCCGCAAAGTGCACAACCCCATGCTGATGCTGGATTTGCAGGAGATCGTGACGGCTTTTAAAAGTGCGGTGCATGCCATTTTACCGCTGATTGAAGTAGTGGAAGAAAAAGTTTTTTTGGAAAAACGCATATACCAACTGGGTTTTGATGCCCTGATTTTTGAAGGCAGCCAAGGGATTTTGCTGGATCGCGATTTTGGTTTTTTCCCAAACGTGACGCGTGCATACACCACTTCGCGCAATGGCATGGAACTGATCCAAAACTACCAATTGCCACTGCCTGAACTGTTTTACATCACGCGGGCCTACCAAACCCGCCACGGCAAAGGTTTTTTGTCGAATGAAGGCCTTAAGTTGAGTTATACCCCCAACCCCATTGAAACCAATGTCTACAACGAGTGGCAAGGTCACCAGCGGGTGGCTCCACTCGATGTGGATTTGTTGAACTATGCCCTGGATTGTGACCGCAATTTTTCAGGTACTGCCCCTAAAAATCTGGTGATTACTTGCCTGGACCAATTGAATGGCCAGATTGAAGCTAGTGTTGCCGGAAAAATGATGACGTTTGCCAAGCCCGAAAACTTATTGCGTCAACTCAAGCTAAAGCCGGGCAATTTGCTTTTATCCTATTCCGATCGTGCTGAAGGAATGGTGAAATTATCGCAGGTGCAGATGGTGAAGGTTTAAAGTTGAAAAGTTGAAATGACTGGCACTTCGACTTCGCTCTGTGACCGGTCATTTCAACTTTTCAACCCTCAACATTTCAACTTATTGTATCTTTGCGCCCATGAACGGAAAAGAACGCATGGATATCCGACAGCGCTCGTTGGCAGAATTAGGGGAGCTGTTCAA
>JAIXOO010000349.1 GCA_027486765.1 Saprospiraceae bacterium | reverse complement strand
AATCCACGGTTGTACAGATAAACATCGTTAACCTGGTTGAATTGTGGGGAATTCAGCTCCGTATGGATGTTGAAACGATCGCCGAGGAAGTTTTCGGCAGCCAGACCAATACTGGCCTTTTTATCCTTGAACTCTTTTTTTACGCCCACAGTATAAAAACCAAAACCACCTTGGCGGCCTTGCAATTGTACCTGCGAACCCTGCATGAATCCAAACGCCTGCACACCCCAGCCTTTTTTAAACTGAGCCTGACCGAACATCCCGCCACTGATGTTGAAGCCGGAGTTCTTGCTGCTTTCCAAAATCCCATCGGCATTGGCAACCTGACCGTCCAGGGAAGAATAAAGCACATTCAAGAATATCCCGACATTGATTTTGGAGGTCAGCGCTACATTGGAAAAGATATTGGAACCATAGGTTTGTTGGTGCCCAATGTTTTGATAAGTGGTGATCACCGCGCCTGCCAGGGTATCCGATGGTTTGGTCACCTGAAGGATGGCATTGTTGGTGGTACGAACAAAAAACGAGCTGGTTACAAAGGTTTTTTTGATGGTTTTGCTCAGGGTCAGTTCGTAGTTATTGGTCAATTCGGGCCGCAGTTCGGGGTTGCCTACCGTGATGTTTTGGGGGTTGGCACTGTTGAAGTTCGGGTTCAATTGTTGCAAACCCGGGCGTTGAATCCGCCGGTTGTAAGCCAGTTTCACCGTAGTCCCCTTGAATGTTTTGGAAGCATTGAAACTAGGTACCAAGATCCCGTAATCCCCAATCCCGATGACTCCGTTCTCCTGCGTGCTAGCATCAATCATGGTATGCTCATAACGCAAGCCGCCTTTGAATGTGTAGCGCTTTTTGGTGGTATAGGTGTAAGAAGTATAGCCTGCGGCGATGTTTTGATGGTAAGTCAAGGCACCAGCGGGTTGGTTGAAATCGGTGTTGAATTCACCGGAAGGGCCTGCGATCAAAAACCGATAGTCACTGTTGACCTGGCGGAAAATGCCTTTGCCGCCAAATTCGAGCATTTGATTGCGTTTGATCGGCGTTTGGTAATCGGTTTGTACGGTGAACTCCTGGTTGAGGTTGTCGTTGACGTTGCGTTGTCGACTGATCAAGTTATCATTGCCATCCAGCAAACCGGCATCAAAATTATTGTTCATATCGTTGCGGCTGTACAAAGTGGAAATGCTCCATTCCTGTTGTGGCTTATAGGTGTGGACATAATCAAGATTGACATCCAGGGTACCAGAAGGGTTTTTGCTTTGCACATCCCGGCTGGAGGAACCAATCAGCTGACCATTGCTGAACAATTGGGTCAGGAAGTCTTGCTGAAAGTTCATGTTGCGCACGCCATAACGAGCCCCAGCAGTGATGCTTTGGTTTTTAGCCAAATCGTAATCAAAGCCCAGGTTGTATTGCCCGAAGAGGCCTTCACTGTTGCCGTCTCCGGTTTGACGTACGGTGGTGGTCAAACCTTGTGTGGTGCTGTTTTGTTCCAGGCTGGTTTTAGTTACTGTGTTGTAATTGGCGCGGCCAAAACCACCCAGGGTAAAACCAGCCTTACCTTTGCGGTAATTGCCATTGAGTGAGAGGATGGAACCCCGGTTGCCTACCCCACCATCCACGTTGAGGTTCACCCCTTGCAGGCTGTTCTTTTTGGTGATGATGTTGATGATGCCCGCTGAGCCTTCCGCGTCGTATTTGGCTGATGGACTGGTGATGACTTCGACCGTTTTGATTTGATCCGCCGGAATTTGTTTCATCGCATCTGCTACACTGCTGGCCATAATGGTGCTGGGTTTGTTGTTGATCAGCACCTTGATGTTTTGGCTACCACGCAAGCTGACGTTGCCATCCAGGTCTACGGTAAGCATGGGGACTTTGCGGAGTACGTCGGTGGCATCCCCACCTTTGGCAGTGATGTCCTTTTCGGCGTTGTATACCAGGCGGTCCACTTTTTCCTCAATCAGGTCGGTCGTACCCGTGATGGTGACCTCGTCCAGGTTTTTCACCACGGAGTTGAGTTTGATGGCCCCCAGGTCAAATTCCTGACCTTTGGTCCAATTCAGTTTATCAATGGTTTTGGTTTGGTAACCCAGGAAAGAAATCAGCAGCTTGTATTCGCCTGCTTCAATTTTGCTAAAGCTGAATTTGCCTTTTTCATCCGATACGGTGCCATCTACCGCTTGCCCGTTGGACAATTTATAGAGAGCGATGCTGGCGTATTCCACCGCTTTGAGCGAAGCGGAATCGATGAGGATGCCAGTAATTTTTACATTTCCTTTTGGGCCTTGGATGGCTGTGGTCGGAACGCCTGCCATCGGAAATTGTGCAAATGCTGGTGTGAGCGTGAAAAAAAAGAGGGTGATTAAAAAAACAGTCGGGTAAATTTTCTTCATGGCTTAAGTTTGATGCCTCAAAGTTGCTTTGTAAGCCATCAGCTACAAAAAAAAGTAGATGAAAACAAATATCGACGAGATGGAGGTGGGTAAAATGAGCGATGGAGGCTACTTTTCAGCTTTACACCAATCAAAGCTCAATTTTGTTTATTTTGGCAGATTGTTCTTTAACAGCAAAAGATGTTTTATTGGCATCTCCAAACCCGGCTCCGCCTCATGAAAGCACTATTTTACCTTGCAGTTTTTTTGATGATTGCCTTCGAAGTTGCGAATGTCTACTTCATCATGCCGCTGCCCGGCAGCCAGCAGATGAACAGCATTGAATTGGCCTATTTTTTGTACACCTGGCGTTGGTACATCCGCATCGGGCTGGGATTATTTACCCTCTACAGCTTTTGGCGCGCCCGCTTCAAACGGGTCTGGATTCCTCTGCTCGCCCTGCTGCCCTGGGCTTTTGTAGCCTACCTGTTCAATTTCAAAATGACCGCTGAACAGATGTTCATCCAGCCCACATTGGTGATGAACAGCAGTCAACTCAATGAAGTTTCGCTCAATCGGATCGTACTAGGGGTGAGCGTCAATGGGGAAGCCAGCGCCTACCCCATCCAGTACCTCGCCTATCACCATCAGGTGCGCGATGTGGTGGGCGGCCAAATCGTCATGGTTACTTACTGCAATGTGTGCCGCACTGGCAGGGTGTTTGATCCAAAGGTGGAGGATAAAAATGAAACTTTCCGCCTGGTGGGCATGGACCATTTTAATGCCATGTTTGAAGATTCCCGTACCCGTTCCTGGTGGCGACAAGAGAACGGGCAAGCCATTGCCGGGCCACTCAAAGGGAAGATTTTGCCGGAACTGCCCAGTTCCCAAATGACCTTGAAACAATGGCTAAAATTCCATCCCAACAGCAAAGTCATGCAACCTGATTCAGCTTACACCAAAGAATATGCCCAACAAAAAAACTACGAAAATGGCAATAAAAAAGGCAAACTCACCCGTACCGACAGCACGTCGTGGAAAGATAAATCCTGGGTAGTGGGCATTCAAATCGGGCCATACAGCAAAGCTTTTGACTGGAATGAATTAAAGGAAAAACGAATACTCAACGGAACGGTGGGCAACTCCCCCATTGCGATTGTTCTGGCCAAAGACAACAAAAGTTTTGTCGCCTTTGAACGCCCCAATCTGGAAAAAATCAGCATGAAAGGCGATACCCTGTATAGTCAGATTTTTCGGTACAATTGGTACGGGATAGCCCTGGATCCAGGCATGAGCAATTTGAAAAAAGTCAACGCCTATCAGGAGTTTTGGCACAGCTGGCGCACTTTTCATGGGGATGCGCGGTAGGTTTTTTCCAAGTTCTAAGTTCATTCTCAACTTTAGGTCTATTTTTGCGAAAAAAACATGTCTTTTAAAATATACACCAAAACAGGTGACAAGGGTGAAACGGGGCTTTTTGGCGGCAAACGTTTGCCAAAATACCATCTGCGGATTGAGGCTTACGGTACGGTCGATGAGTTGAACTCGTATCTGGGTTTAGTGCGCGACAGTTTGAGCGCGGAAGCAAGCCGTGATTTTTTGAAAGAAATCCAGGATCGCCTGTTTACCATCGGTGCCAATCTGGCCAGCGACCCTGACAAATCCATGGATACGCCCGATTTGCTTGAGTCTGATGTACAAGCCCTGGAACTACAAATGGATCAAATGGACGCCCATTTGCCGCCCTTGAAAAATTTCATTTTACCGGGTGGCCACCCCAGCGTTTCTTATTGCCACATTGCTCGTACGGTTTGCCGCAGGGCTGAACGGCAGGTGGTGGCCTTGGCAGCCAATGAACCGGTGGAAGAAATTCTGCTGCGGTACCTCAACCGATTGTCGGATTACCTTTTTGTACTGTCGCGCAAAATGGCGCAGGATTTGGGAGTGGCTGAAGTGAGCTGGCACCCTAGGAAGTAAGTTGAAGCGTTGAAAAGTTGAAGAGTTGCCCTTCAACTCTTCAACTTTTTTTTACTTTTACCCCATGATTGCATGGCAAAACATACGTGGCTACTTGCGGGGCACTTTGCAGCACCTGTTTATTGGAGGCATTATTGTCTTCATTAGCATTTTGTTTCCGACACACACCCGTTTCAAATACAGCTACGAGGAAGATCAAATCTGGAATTACGAAGACCTCGTTGCCCCCTTCGATTTTGCCATCAAAAAACCGGATCGCATCCTGAAGGCTGAAACGGATTCTCTACTCTCCGATTTTTCCCCCTTTTACCGCATGGATGACAGCGTAGGGGTACGCAGTTTGCGCAAATTTGAAGAGCGTTTTGATCAGCAACTCCAAAACCTGGAAAGTGGCCAGTTCAATGACGTGCGGCGCAATCCACAACAGTACCGGAATTTTGGTACCCAGTACCTATATAAAAACTACCAGCGAGGCGTAGTTGAACTGGATCCAAGCCATCAAAGAGCGGACAAAAACTTTGTCATTCACCTCTTGAAAGGCAACATTTCCGAGGAAAAAACGCTGAGCGGTTTGTTTACCACCCATAAAATCAATCAAATCATTTCCGACACGCTGCAAAGTAGCGGCTTGCCGGATGCCGATTTTTTGTACGCCGTACTCGCCGAATGTGTCGAACCCAATGTGAAGTACGACAAGCTCAATACCGAACAAACCCGCAATGAGATGATCAATGGCGTGGTAAAATTCAATGGCATGGTGCGCAAGGGGGAATTGATCGTGCCACGTTTTGGTGTGATCAGTGAAACCGTTCAACTGAAACTGGAGAGTTTAAAGGAACATTTTGAAATTGAGATTGCCCAGCGCAGCTGGGGGATCTATTTCGGGTATTTTTTATTGACAGCGCTGGTTATTGGGTTATATGCGGCCTTTTTGTATCTGTATTGTCGGCCCTTGTTTGACAACTGGTATGAGTTGACCTTTTTATTGGCCTGGTTTCCGGTGTTTGCTTACCTGGTGTACATCATTACCAGCATCGATGCCTTGAGTGTTTACCTCATTCCCTTTGGCATTGTCCCCATTTTGGTCAAAACCTTTTACGACAAATGGCTGGCACTGTTCACCCATTCGATGATTGTACTGTTGGCCACTTTTTTGTCCTCTTCTGGGTTTGAATTTGCATTTTTACAAACATTGATCGGGGTAGTTATTTTGTTGACCAATGTGGATACCCGGGATTGGAATCAATATTTTTTCACCATTCTTTACATCTTTTTGGCGTTTTGTCTGGGTTATTTGGGCCTGAGTTTGGTCCAGCAGGGCAGTTTCAGCGGCATCGATCTTTCGATGTTCAACTGGATTTTTTTAAGCACCTTTTTGACCTTATTGGCCAATCCCTTGATTCCATTGCTAGAGCGGATGTTTGGTTATACTTCCTCGATGGGCTTGGCGGAGTTGTCCGACCTCAATCGTCCACTTTTGCAGGAGTTGGCCATCAAGGCACCGGGGACTTTGCAACATTCCTTACAAGTAGCCAATTTGGCTGAGGCTGCGGCCCGACGGGTTGGGGCCAATCATTTGTTGGTGCGGGTAGCCGCCCTATACCACGACATTGGAAAAATCATCCAACCCGAATACTTTATTGAAAATCAAGGCGGCGTCAATCCGCACGATCAGTTGCCCTACCGCGAAAGTGCCAAGGTGATCATCGGCCACGTCACCCAAGGGATAGAGCTAGCCAAACAATACCGCTTGCCCAAGCTATTGAATGAATTCATTCTGACCCACCATGGAACCACCATGGTTGAGTATTTTTACCGCAAAGAACAGGAAGCGTTTCCCGGCGAGGTGATCAATGAATCTGATTTTTGTTACCCTGGGCCCAGGCCACGTACCAAGGAAGAAAGTATCCTGATGCTGGCAGATTCGATTGAAGCTGCGGCTAAAGCCAGTTTGAAAAACCCGGCACCTGGTGACATTCAAGCCCTGGTAGAACGCATCATTGCGGGCAAACTAAATAAAAAACAACTGGAAGATTCTGCTTTGACTTTTAGCGATCTGGAAAAATGCAAGGCGGTTTTTCTGCAAATTTTGCGCTCAGTTTATCACGCCAGAATTGAATATCCTGCCGAGAAGTAAGGTGCTACCCGTAACGTAAAAAAAGCTGGATTTATTCCCCGCAGAGTATTACCTTTGCGCGACATTTCTGAAAGGGTATGGAGCATGTGATTTTTAAGGACTTGGGGTGCATGAGTTATCAGAAAGCTTGGGACTTTCAAACCGAATTGCACCAAGAAATTGTGGATCAAAAATTGGCCTTACGCAAAGCCAATCAATCACTTCCAGCATCCAGTTCCGGGCTGCATTACCTCCTCTTTTGTGAACACCCCCCCGTGTATACCCTGGGGAAAAGTGGTTCCATCGACAATTTATTATTGGACAATGAAGCCTTGGCACAAGCTGGCTTTGAGTTTTTTAAAATCAACCGCGGTGGCGACATTACCTACCACGGCCCCGGGCAAATTGTAGGTTACCCCATTTTTGACCTGGATCGTTTTTTTACCGATGTGCATCGTTATGTGCGCTTTTTGGAAGAGGCGGTCATTTTGACCCTGGCCGATTATGGAATCGTGGGTACCCGTGTGGAAAAATACACCGGGGTTTGGCTGGAAGCAACTGCGGATCAACCGCTGCGCAAAATATGCGCCATTGGGGTACACCTGAGTCGTTGGGTGACCATGCACGGCTTTGCTTTCAACATCAACACCAACCTGGGGCACTTCGACAACATCATTGCCTGTGGCATCACGGATGAGGATAAAACGGTCACTTCCTTGTCCAAAGAATTAGGTCGGGAAATGGACATTGAGGAAGTAAAAGTGCGCCTTAAAAATCATTTTGCCCAATTGTTTGGTTTTACATTTGCTATTCCCGTATGGGGCGACAAAGAATAAATTGTTCATTTTGCCAAAGGATTAGATAAGTAAACGTTTCATTTCAAGTTTCTTATCTAATCCTTTGGCTCAAGAAAAATGAACATTTATTTTTGCCCCACTGCTAAACACGATTGAATGAAAAAAGACATTGTAATTCCTAAAGTAGAAGACCTGGCCATTGCCATCATTCCGGGTGCGGAAGATGACCTATGGGACGTATATTTATTGAATTTAAAACCTTCCCCTTTATCCACTGTTTTGATCAATTCGACTGGTTATGGCGAAATCGAGGGCGAAAAGGTAAAAACTACCACACTGCGCCACTTTTTTGACGAGATCCCCCCCCTATCGTATACCCTCATCGAACCCATTCAGGACAAATTGTTCTCACTGGCCAACGAATATTGGGTCAGTTTTGTCATCGATGACCTGATGTACGACAAAAAGTATGTTTTTGTCCATGGGAGTATATCCAAAGACCATTTTACCACCGTACCTTTTCTGGAGAAAAAAGGAGTGATGATTCGGTGATTTTGGGTTCATCCGCCCCTTGCACCTCGGCTTCGCTCGGTGACCGGGGCGGATGAACCCAAAATTTCTGAGTCCCAAATACCAAAAATAATGCAAGCCATAGAGCCCAAACGTGTTACTGAATCCCGTTCGGTAATGACCGAAATGGTCATGCCTAACGACACCAACCCCATGGGCAACCTCATGGGCGGCAACCTATTGCGTTGGATGGATATTGCCAGCGCCATTTGCGCCGGAAAACACTGCGAAAGACACGTAGTGACTGCCTCCGTTGACCATGTTTCCTTTCAACGCCCCATCAAAGTGGGTGATGTGGTAACCCTGGAAGCAACTGTGACCCGGGCTTTCAACAGTTCCCTGGAGGTGTACGTGGAAGTATTTGCAGCCGACATCAAGGGCCAAGACGCCCGGCGCTGCAACCACGCCTACTATACCTTCGTTGCACTCGATGATGCCAATGGGAGCCCCATCGGCGTTCCTCCAGTGATCCCTCTTACCGAAATTGAACAGCAGCGTTACGACAGTGCACCCCGCCGCCGAGAAGTCCGCCTGATCCTGAGCGGACGGATGCGGCCAGAAGATGCGACCGATTTGAAGGACTATTTCAAGCAGTTTACGTCGAAGTAGCCACAACTATACAAATGTAATCCCATCACCCATGACCTACCTTTACCAATTTTATCCAAAAATTTTACGCTTTGCGGCTTTGGTTTTCCTTTGTGCTTGCAACAAATCACCACAACATACAGAGGCATCTGAATCCAGCGTAGTCGCTGTAAAGCACGCCCCAGCTGATTATTTTTTTTTACAAAGAGCCTACCCTGAAACCCACTTCTCTGATCGCGCTTATACTGATGCTTTAGCCGAAGCCAGGGAACAGTTGAATTTACGCAGCACAGCTCCAGTGGGCTTTAGCGAAGCATGGAACACCAAAGGGCCGGGCAACATCGGTGCCAGAGTCAATGCCATCGCAGTACACCCCGGTAACGAACAAATCATCTACGCGGGTTTTTCAGGTGGCGGTTTGTACAAAACCACCAACGGCGGGCGCTCCTGGTTCCCCGTTTTTGATGATCGGGCTTACCTGGCCATTGGTGCCATCGCCATCGATCCCAGCAACCCTGAGACCATTTATGTAGGCACTGGCGACCCCAACATTACTGGTTATCCTTTTTTGGGTGATGGCCTGTACCGTTCCATCAACGGGGGCCAAAGTTGGACCAAAATTGGACTGGAAGATACCCGCATCATCTCCAAAATTGTGATTGACCCCAGCAATCCGCAACGCATTCACGTAGGGACCATGGGCCTGCCTTTCGAGCGCAACCGTCAGCGGGGTTTGTATACCAGTAACGATGCCGGGAAAAGTTGGAAGCAAACCTTGTTTGTGAGCGAACAAGCGGGCATCATCGATGTAGTGATCGATCCACGCAAACCCAATGTATTGTATGCTGCCTCCTGGACACGCGTACGCAACAACCGGGAATCAATCATTGCCGGGCCAGATTCGGGTATTTTTAAAAGTACAGACAGCGGCCAAACCTGGAGCAAAATCAGCAGCGGTGGATTGCCCACCGGCAGCATGGGCCGCATTGGATTGGCTTTTTATTCGGGTAGCCCCGATTTGGTATTTGCGGTTTACATCGATGTCAATTCAAATTTACAAAACATTTACCGCAGTGCCGACGCGGGCAGTACCTGGGAAGCATTGATTGTAAGTGGAAAATCCAACCTCCCAAGCTCTGTAATGGGGGGGCTGGGCTGGTATTTTGGCAAAATTGAAGTCAATCCAAAGAACCCTGCTGAACTTTACTTGCTGAGCATTTCACTTTGGAAAAGCAGTGATGGAGGCAAAATGTGGGAAGCCATTGGTGAAAGTGAAATACATTCTGACAAACACGACTTGGTGTTCACCCCCTCCGGGAATGTAATTGTAGGCAGCGATGGGGGGTTGGATCAGAGTAATGATGGCGGCAAAACCTGGATAGATATTGAATCCATTCCTACCACTCAATTTTACCGCATCGATTACAACCCTCATTTTCCCAATCGTTATTACGGGGGTGCCCAGGACCACGGCACCGTACAGGGCAATGCCCTAAATCAGGACTGGCAGCGGCTGGAAGGAGGTGACGGGTTCCAAATGCGTTTTCATCCTTTTGATCCCCAAATTGTCTGGGCACAAACGCAAAATGGCACGTTGCGGGTCAGCAACAATGGAGGAACCTATTTCCAATTGGCCTTGCAGGGCATCAATCGAAGTGATCGGGTCAATTGGGACGCGCCCCTCATCCTGAGTAGCCACGACCCCGAAATATTGTATACTGGCACCCAAAAAGTCTACCAAAACAGCACTGGGCTGGCGGTATTTTGGCAAGCCATCAGTCCTGATTTGACAGATGGAGAGATTTTTGGGCGCAATTTTCACACCATTTCTTGTCTAGCTGAATCTCCGCTCAATCCAAACTTGATTATGGCCGGGACGAGTGATGGGAATGTTTGGTATACTTCAAACACAGGGGCTTCCTGGAGCCGCATCGATCCCGGGCTACCCGAACGCTACGTCACTGCGGTGAAAACTTCGCCGAGCAACGAAAACATCCTTTATGTGAGTCATTCGGGGTACAAAGACAATGACAATCGGCCACACTTGCACATCAGTCGCAATTTGGGAAAAACCTGGACTTCCGCGGCAGGTGATCTTCCGCCTCTGGCCATCAACGACTTCATTGTTTTGCCCGGTTATCGGGACAATGTCCTGTTTGTAGCAACCGATGGTGGAGTTTATGCCAGTGTCAATGCAGGCAAAAACTGGTACCGGCTGGGCGCCAATCTGCCTATTATCGCGGCCTACAGCCTGGCATGGAATGTGGCACGGAACGAATTGGTGGTAGGAACGCACGGTAAATCCATTTTGGCTTATCCGCTCCAGTCTTTGCTCAATAATTTGGTAACCAGCACCCCACAGCTCAACTTGCCTCAACATACGCTCAAAGCCTATCCCCTACCCTTTGGCGCCAGTCTGAACCTGGATTGGGAAGCACCCGAGCAGCAATCGAGTTGGAACCTCAAAGTGTTTGATGCAGCAGGAAAAATTGTATTGGCCCAAAATCTGGGTAGTAACGCGTTCAACAAGCTGCAATTGCAGACCGAACACTGGCAGAAAGGGGTGTATATCATACACATCAGCAATGGGCGAGCGCAAATTTCCCGCAAGGTGATCAAGAGCTAAATTTTCCTTTTTCAACAGGTGAGTTCAGGGTGGATGCGGGGTTTTGAGTCTTTACCTTTGAAAATAGACTTTATGGACAAGGTCTAAAACATTTGTGTAAACGTATAGACTGCATCACAATCATGAAGCAAGTAACGCTATTATTGGGACTTATGCTGGGCATTAGCCTGAGCGTTTCAGCTCAAAAAGAAAAATGGACCTCCCTGTTTGACGGCAAGACCCTGAGCGGTTGGAACAAAAAAGGGGGCAATGCAACTTACACTGTAGCCAACGGCGAAATAGTGGGTACTACGCTGGAGAATACCCCCAACACCTTTTTGTGTTCGGATAAATTGTACGACAACTTTGTACTGGAGCTGGAATTGTCGCTCGGTGGCGAGATGAATTCGGGCATTCAGTTTCGCAGCAATGTGCGCAAAGGCAACGACGGCAAAGAGGTTGTGTACGGCCCTCAATGCGAAGTAGACCCCTCCGCTCGCGCTTGGTCCGGTGGTGTGTACGACGAACAACGCCGCCAATGGTTGTACAACCTCAACTTCAACCCCGAGGGCCAAAAAGCATTCAAAGGAAATGGTGGCTGGAACAAATACCGCATCGAAGCCATCGACGGCCAAATCCGCACCTGGATCAATGACATTCCTACGGCCAACCTGGTAGACACCTTGGTAGAAAAAGGCTTTATCGCCCTACAAGTACACTCCATTGGTACCGACAAAAAATTGGCGGGTAAAACGATCCGCTGGCGCAACATCCGCATCCAAACCGGGGCCGATATCGTAGCCAAACCCATCAACAATTGCCCCATCGTCAACCTCAAGCCCAATTCCCTGACCGAAGCGGAAAAGAAACAAGGCTGGCGTTTGTTGTTCAACGGTCAAAATATGGACGGCTGGCGCTCGGCTTTCAAAACTACGGCTCCCGAAGCAGGTTGGTTGGTGAAAGATGGCGTTTTGAGCATCCAGGGGAGTGATGGCTCCGAATCGCGTAGCTTCGGCGACATCGTGAGCAAAGAAGAATTCAGTGCTTTTGAACTGACTTTTGATTTCAAACTCACTCCCGGAGCCAATTCAGGCGTGAAGTATTTTGTCAGCGAAAAATTTGACAGCAAAGGTGGCTCGGCCATTGGCCTGGAATACCAGTTGCTAGACGATGAATTACACCCTGACGCCAAAATGGGTGCTGCTGGAAACCGCACCCTGGCCAGTTTGTATGACCTGATTCCTTCCTACAAATTGGACAACCGTTTCAAGCGCAAAATTGGCGAATGGTGCCAGGCCCGCGTCGTGGTTATGCCCAACAACATCGTGCAACACTGGCTGAATGGCTTCAAAGTACTGGAATACGAGCGCAAGAGCAACATTTTTGCCGCCCTCGTGGCCCGCAGCAAGTACAATACTTTTGAAAATTTTGGCCTGAATGACAAGGGGCATATCCTTTTGCAGGATCACGGCAATACCGTGTACTACCGAAGTATAAAAATCCGTACTTTGTAGTCCTATCTACGATTACGGATCTGAAGCTAAAAAGCAATGAAAGTTGGTTTATTTATTCCCTGTTACGTTGACCAATTCTACCCGAAGGTGGGCATTGCAACGTTGCAATTGTTGGAAAAATGCGGCTGTACGGTCGGTTTCCCTTTGAATCAAACCTGCTGTGGGCAACCGATGGCCAACAGCGGGTTTGAACATTTGAGCCTGGATTGTAACCGCCTGTTCATCGAGAATTTTGCGGAATACGATTATGTGGTAGGCCCTTCCGGGAGTTGCATCCTGCACCTCAAAGAACATTTGCACGACGAAAAACGGGAAGCCGAAGCTACAGCCTTGCGTGGCAAGGTCTACGAGTTGTGTGAGTTTTTGACGGATGTATTGCAGGTGAAAAACTTGCAGGCCAGTTTCCCCCATCGGGTGGGTTTTCACCAGAGTTGCCACGGGCAAAGGGGCCTGGGGCTCTCCCAAATGTCCGAACTGATGGCCGAGCCTTTTTCCAAACCCGCGCAGTTGCTGGCGCAGGTGCAAGGCCTGGAATTGATTCCACTGACCCGTACCGATGAGTGCTGCGGCTTTGGGGGTACTTTCAGCGTGATGGAAGAAGCGGTATCGGTCAAAATGGGCAAAGACCGGGTAGCTGACCATTTACAACACGGCGCGGAGTACATCACGGGCGCTGATGTGTCTTGCCTGATGCACATGGAAGGGATTTTGCGGCGGAGCGGGAGTAAGGTGCAGGTGCTGCATGTGGCGGAGATTTTGAATGGGGTTTGAGGATAGTTTTAGCTAGGGATTAGCAACGTGGAGAAAGAATGCGCCTTTGAGTTTATCATTGGCGTGCCCGCTTCAGTAGCTTTATTTCATCATCACCAACTTGCTCCCGAAATAGATTTCCCCCTGATCAGTTTGTTTCAAATCGACGCTAAATCTATAAGGTCCCTTTTTTAAATTGTGACCACCAAAAACAGGAATGTTTAACTGGCCATTTACCAGGCTTTGCTTGTTGACCATTCCGACTAATACTGTTTGATTGTTTTCCAAAGACTTGGCCATCACCATGGCGTCAAATGTGACAAGCGTCTGGAGATCCTCACTTAGCTTAGGCGTAAGTTCAACTTTACCTATACTGCCTACACTGGCAAATCCTTGTATCAATTTGCCTTCGTGGGATTGTAAAACCAGCTCGACTTCCTGCATACGAGTTTCCTGCTCAACCGTTTCTTTCGGTGACGGAATAGTTTCTTTTTGAGTCATTAGCTCTGCCTTAATTTGTGCTGGACGGACTTCCAGTTCATCAACAGGAAGCTGAGCCTTAATAAAAGCTTCAATCTTTTGGCCATCACAATGGTTCATCTTACTTGAATCGCCCGAAAAATCGTTTTTGACCATCCAGATCTTTGAATCAGGATAATAGATAATCGAGAATTTATACCGAGGCATTTTTTCGGTATCTTCTGGCTCGGAGGGCTGTTTATCCGGTGCTTTCGTTGTTATGGGTTTTGATTCAATGCCTTTGTTTGCTTTTGCATTTTCTAGCAGAGCCTCCATTTTTGTTTCCGCCGCAATATCCATCACACCGTACTGAGGAACAGCTTCATCAATTCCTTTCAAAAGCTCAATCTGTTCTTCCAACTCCTCTTGTGTGTCGAACATCCGACTTCGACAGACCTCCTTTTGGTTTTTAGATTTCAAGGTAAAATAGTGTTTCCCTTTTTTGTTTTCATTCAATTCATACTGCTCATTTACTTTAGCGGCACGAATAATGGCCTGCATCCCTTCTTTGCAGCTTTTTTCGATGTTGTACCCTTTACTGAACAAAAGCGGCTCTCCACTCCTATCATTGAATTGAAAGTAATATTTTTCATCTGCTTTGAATACCATAGAAAAACCGTACTGATCAGAAAAAATGTCATTTTGGGGATTGGTAGATTTTTTCATCATTTCTTTTTTTGTCAATGAATAAGGTTTGAAATGCTTCAAGGTATTCTAAAGCGATAAAAAGCCGCTTAAATAATTGATGAAGTCCAATTAATTAGCAATTAATTTCAATGGTATCTGTAAAGTATTGGCGATAGGAAACCTTTTCACATTAATATAAAATACAACTAATGAGCTTTGAAAAAATCTTCACTTTTTACAGAAAATTAAGTACTGACAATCAATTCATTAATTAGTCATTAATTGAACGCTCCGATCTTTGCTTCAGGTTCTTAATCATCAGTTTCTAATTCTTAACAAACAAACCCAGTCGTTATTTATATAGAACCGGATAACGCATCTGATTTGTAAAAAACTTAATACCATGCCAGCAGGAAATTTTGAATTTTCAACAACACCGGTAATCATTACCAGTTCAAACGTTCTTATTCTCGAACATCCAGACGCTCCATTACAAGCACCTGGACCATTTGCTCCAACCGTTTCCAATCAATTAATCGAAACTGATCAGCCTTTCGATATAAGATTCGAATGGACTCAAACAGCTGGTTCGTTCTGGTTAAATGGGGGCAACTGGAGTTTTGATGTTTGGTTCGAACAAATGGGGCCTAGTGAAGCTTCAGTAGGCACTGGCCACTTTACTGGTATTACCCCCGCAGGTACAATTAATGGGAATTACAACTTTACGATTAATATTTCGGCTAATATCGTTTTGCCCGGAGTATATCGCATTGTAGTTGCTCAACAATTTCATTCTCTTGGCCAAGCGAGAGGACTTGCTATGTTTGGTGATATTGGATTGGTTAGATTTACTACAGTTAATCCTTAGTAGGGTTTAAACTAGTCTGGAAGAAACCTAATAACCTGGGTTTCTTCCAGCTAAATTCGGGTAAACAAATAGCATTCTTTCAAATTTTAATAGTAAAATTGAACTATCACATCACAATTAAGTAAAAATTAAGTATACATTTTTTGATCTTTGGTTACAAGAACTTACCTTTCCCCAAGTAGAGCAATCGAGAAAAAACTAAACCCACACCTCAAACATGAGAAAGCCCCACGTTGCTTTATTTCATTCTCACTACCAGGAAAATGACTTCGACGAAGTCTTTAATCAGGATTTTACCATCGTATCTTACCCATTGGATCAGGCAATCACAAAAGAATTCTTGAGTCCAGAGCCCTCTTTGGCCATCATCTGCGATGCTTCAAAAGAAGAACAGGGCATTGCGCGAATGGAAGAGATAAAAATCTACTTCCCGAGTTTAACCTTGTTCCTAATTGTGGAAGATCCTTCCAAGGCATACCTGATGGCCGCACTAAGGTTCAAGGTGTCCAACTTTTTGACATTGCCCATCAAAAATGCTGAACTTCGCCGATCGATTTTGCAGGTCGCCAACAGCAATAGGCAATGGAACATCCTGGAAAAAACCCGGCACTGGTTATGCAGTTTTTATAAGCGGTTATCCTCAACCAATGTGGCAGTTACAGAAATTGTGCTCAAACACGAGGAGTCCAAAAAACAAGAAGATTGGGACACCGAGCCGCACCTTTATCTACATTTCCCAAAAACAAACCCGGAGGAAAGGAGCCATACCTACGACATGAGTGTGCAATTTTTCGGAAACCTGAACATAGATGTCCGGGAAAAACCCATTCCCAGGATCACGGGTGAAAAGAACACGACCATCATGGCTTACCTGCTATTTCATCACCACCGACCCACCCATCGTGAAATTCTCATGGAGCAGTTTTGGAGTGATTTTACCCCCTCCAGTGCCAAAAACTCTCTGAACGTAGCCATTTGTAGCTTGCGGAAAAACCTCTCAAAAACTTTTCCGGGTCAGGAGGTCATTGTATACGACCAGCAAAGTTATGGGATTAATCCTGAGCTTAAAATCATTACCGACACTGAAAAATTTATCTATTGCTGGAAAAAAGGAAACACGATTGAATCTTCACAAGGCCTGGCCCCAGCACTGGGGATTTACAACAGCGCAGTGAGTTATTACAAAGCAGAATTTTTAGCCAACCTGCGATTCGAAAATTGGTGCGAATACGAGAGGGACAACTTGAAAGAAATTTATTTGTACATCCTGAACAAGTTGGGAATTCACTTTTTCAGTCAAAAGCAATATGACGCTTGTATCAACATTGGCAAAAAAATGCTAAAAGAGGACATCTGCCTGGAAGAAGTCCACCGCAAAATGATGAAGAGCTACTACCTGCTGGGACAAACCGACCTGGCACATATGCAGTATTTTAGATGTAAAAAAGCCCTACAAGAGGAATTGAGCCTAAATCCATCCGAGCAAACCGTTGAACTCTTTAACAAGATTCAAAATGGTAGACCGGTTACATTTTAATAAAATCGGGCTTCTTTGTAGTCATCAATACGTCAACCGCTTAATGTTCTCCATGTACCCCCGGCTCACCCGTACCACATCTCCGTTCTGCAAAATCACATCATAGCTGGAAATTTGTTTTTGAATTTCTTGCACAAAAGCCAGGTTGATGATGGCCGAACGGTGCACCCGAATGAAGCGGCGTGGGTCGAGTTTTTTTTCCAAAGCCCCCAGGCCGTAATTGCTGAGGTAGCGTTGTTTGAGGGTGATGAGTTTGGAATAATCTCCTTCGGCATCAATCCAGATGACTTCAGCCAGGTCGACGGTCACCAATTTTGCACCGATTTGAACCAGAATCTTTTCAGGGTAAGTGCTCTCGGGCGTCAGCAGGCTTTCGGTAAGGGATTGTACACTGTTTAGGTTGTTTTGCAGAGAATTCAAGGCTTTTTGTACCGCAATCGAAAACCGCTCCCGAGTGTAAGGTTTGAGCAAATAATCGAGGGCATGCACTTCAAAGGCTTTGAGCGCGTATTTGTCGTAAGCCGTAGAAAAAATCACCAAGGGCATTTCATCCAAACGGGTCAACACATCAAAACCATTCAGTCCGGGCATTTGAATGTCCAAAAAAATCAGGTCGGGTTTGAACTCGCGAATCAGTCGGATGGCATCCACCCCATTATTTGCTTCCCCGATGACGATCAAGTCGGGGAAATCTTCGAGGTATTCACGAATGAGCTGCCGACCCGCCGCTTCATCGTCGATGATGATGATTTTTTGCATGTTACCGCTTAAGTGCCAACTTACAATTCAAAACTTATTTTTAACCCCGAGGGCAAATTGTCTTCTAGTCGCAGGACTGTGCCGTACATCTTTTCCAGCCTCTGTGCCGTATTTTTCAAGCCAATGCCCTGGTTCCAGATGACTTTTTTGTCCTTTACACCAACGCCAGTGTCTGCAATCTGAATCTGCAACTTTTCGCCAAATCGATGGATTTGGATGCTCACTTGCCCCCCATCGATTTTGGGCGAAATGCCGTGCCGGATGGCGTTCTCCACCAAAGGTTGTAAAATCATCGGTGGGATTTTTTTGTCCAACACATCATTGGCAATATCCAGTTGCAACTGCAAGCGGGCACCATAACGGGCCTTCTCTAGTTCCAGGTATTTTTTCACAAAGGCAATCTCGTCCTCTACTGGTACCAAATCTTCCTGAGTGGCCCGCAATTGATAACGAAACAGGTCTGCCAAACTGGCAATCATTTCACGGGTACCTTCCAATTCACGGGGCACAGAGGCGCTAATGGTGTTGAACACATTGTACAAAAAATGAGGATTGAGCTGCGCTTTTAGTGCCGTAAGCTCACTTTGCAGCGCGAGTTGTTTCAATGCCGCTTCCCTGGCCTGCTGCTCTTTTACCTGGAGGTGGTAGCTGTAACCATGCATGACCCCAAACTGGATGATGTACAAGAGGCTAGTAATGTAAATATCCCAAATTTCGCCATTGCCCCAGAGGTGCCCCAGCCGAAAATAATCTGCCACCCAGTAATAAGTCTGCTGCCAACCCTTGACATAAATGGGCAACAAAACAAGGTGCAACATAATTTTGATCCAAATCGGCCAGTCCTTGAGTTTCCGAATCATCAGCCACCAAATGGGGATCGAGAAGAGCAAGCGAAAAACTTGTTCAACAACAAAACGGTCATAAGGCTCCCCCCGGCCATCCGCAGAAATGAACACTGCATAGTAGTAAAAAAGGCCAAAGAACACGTACATGCTGAGCAAAACACTCAGCTCAGTCAGTGAAACGCCCCAAATCCGGTACCGATGTAGCCCTGTAAACATACCTTTGATTTTTCTTCAATGATAAATGTTTTGCAACAAAAAAGTTCACAACTTTCCGGTGAATGAACGTATAGCCCGATGAATGGAAATGTCCTCTCACTCAACGCCGCATTTGTCGATTGGTCTTTTTTGACTTTATTTCAAATCCTACTGGGCCTAGTTTTGAGGCATTGAATCACTCAAAATCAGCCGACGATGATGAAGTACCCTTTTTGGATCGCCTTATGTTTCCTCAGCACAACATTCCTTGCCGCCCAAAGTTCGATCATGGGCCGGGTGGTCAATACCCGCAATGAAACACTGCCTTATGCGAGCATTCAATTGAAAAAAGGCCAGGATTCCAGCCTCGTCAAGGTGGAGTACAGCAATGAAAATGGCGCTTACTCTTTGCAGAATATCCCAGCAGCTGAGTATTTCCTCACCATATCTATGGTTGGTTTCAGCACTTACGATTCGCCCCAATTCAAGGTGGCAAAGGATAAAAATACCGCGCTTCCCGACATTGCCCTAAACGAAAGCAACACCGAGTTAAAAACCGTAACCGTAAGTGCCCGCAAAGCGCTGATTGAAGTCAAAGCGGATAAAACCGTTTTTAATGTAGAAGGAAGCATCAATGCCACGGGCAACAATGTTTTGGAGCTGCTCCAAAAATCCCCGGGCGTGATGGTAGACAAAGACGATAACATCATCCTCAAGGGAAAATCCGGCGTGGTCATCTACATCGATGGCCGCCAGTCTCAATTGCAAGGTACCGACCTCAACGCAGTACTCAAAACCATGCAATCCAACGAAGTAGAAGCCATCGAAATCATATCGCAACCTTCGGCCCGTTTTGATGCAGCGGGTAACGCCGGCATCATCAACATCCGCCTGAAAAAAAATAAAGGACTGGGCACCAACGGCAGTGTAAACATGGGTTACGCCCAGGGGATTTTCAGCAAATGGAACGGTGGACTCAGCCTCAATCACCGCGACAAAAACAGCAACTGGTTTGGCAACTACGCTGGCCGCTGGGCGATGGAACAAAACTTCATCAATCTATTTCGTGAACAAGGTGAATTTCGTTATGAACAACGTTCAATTGGCCGTACCCAAAGCGACAACAACAACTTCAAGGTTGGGGCAGATTGGTTTTTGAACCCCAAACATACTTTAGGTTTTGTCCTCAATGGCAATTTGAACAACGGCGACAACCTGAGCATCAGCCGCACACCTATCCTGGCGCTCAATGCCAATACACCACAAAGTATACTGGTGGCGAACAACTCCTCCTCCAGTATTCGCAACAATTTCAACAGCAACCTCAATTACCGCTTTGCTGATACCTCGGGCCACGAATTAAACCTAGATGCCGACTTTGGCCGCTTCAGTCGCGACAACAGCAGCTTACAACCCAATACCTATTACGATGCAGCAGAAAAATCCATCCTTTCCTCGCGCACTTTTCAAATGATCACCCCGGCGGAGATTTCCATTTATACATTTAAAGCCGATTACAAACAAAACCTGGGCAAAGGCAAACTCGGCCTGGGCATCAAAACCTCTCTGGTACACACCGACAATACCTTTAATTTTTACGACGTGCTGGATGGAACGGCCCTCTTGAATACCCAGCGCAGCAACCTTTTTGATTACACTGAAAACATCAATGCTGCATACGCTACTTATCAGCAAGAATGGGCAAAATGGAGCCTAACTGCAGGGCTACGCCTGGAAAACACCAATTCCAGGGGCGAACTGAGCAGTGTGCAGCAAAATGAAGACGATTTGGTCAAACGCCAGTATACCAATTTGTTTCCCAGCGCTGGTTTAACCCATCAGTTGAATGACAACAACAGTTTGGCGCTCAACTACAGCCGTCGCATCGACCGCCCAACTTATCAAACGCTCAATCCTTTCGTATCACAACTGGATGAACTCACTTACGGCAAAGGGAACCCTTTTTTGCGCCCCCAGTACACCAACAACCTGGAGCTCTCCCACACCTACAAGTATACCTTGACTACTTCGTTGCGTTTCAGCCGCACTACCGACTTTTTTGGTGAACTGAGCGATACCATCGAAGGCAACCGCAATTTCATCATGACCAGCAACCTGGCTACCGAAAACGTGATCAGCCTCAACGTTAGTTATCCTTTTAACGTGGCCAAATGGTGGAATGTCTACGCCAATGTGAATGCCTACCGCAGCGTGTATGAGGCCAATTTTGGCGAAGGTCGTTTCCTCAATCTGAAAGCGACTGTCCTTAGCTTGTACGCCCAGCAGACCTTTACACTACCCAAAGGTTGGCGCATTGAAACCTCAGGGTTTTACAATTCGCCCTCCATCTGGCAGGGCACTTATGCCAATCGGCGCTTTTGGGGCATGGATATAGGACTGCAAAAACGTTTTTTGAAGGAAAAAGCTACGCTCAAACTCACTTTTAGCGATGTGTTCAACAGCATGCAATGGCGAGGCATCAGTCGTTTCAGCGGCTTGACCATTGATGCCAGTGGAGGCTGGGAAAGCCAGCAATTTCGGCTGAATTTGAATTACAATTTTGGCAGTCAACAGATAAAAGCAGCCCGGAAGCGGAATACAGGCTTGGAGGAGGAGAGCAATCGGGTGAATTGAGGAGTAATAGGATTACGACACAATAGTCTCGAGCTTTAAATGCAAAATAAGCTTTCTTCTATTGCGTTGTAATCCTATACACCCACAATCATATCCCATGAACCGTTTATGTGCCGCAATGACGACCCTACTTTTTTTTGCAGGCTACGCTCCTACCCTGCTCGCTCAAAGTCAAACCTATATCGGATTCAATGGTTCCGGATGGCCAAGCAATTTGCAGGTCCGCGGGGTGATTCAATGCTCCTGGGAACGAAAATTCTT
>JAIXOO010000339.1 GCA_027486765.1 Saprospiraceae bacterium | reverse complement strand
GGATTTTACAACACCGGCAAGTACCCCATTTGGGTAACCGTGGCACCCGACCTGCAAAATTGGCTTGCAGCCCAAAAGAAAGTAGGCGACCCAGAAAAACGCCTCAAACAATTGCTGGGCTTACCTCCCAATGCGGACAAAAAAATCTTCGTAGAGTTTTGGGTGCGCCCTCAGGATTTGATTCGCCCCTGCATTGATACCGAAGTCGACGACTCTGCCTGTGATTTGTACCTGAAAAATCCCGCTGCAGCCAATGCCGAAAACCTACTTTGGCTCCTGGAACAAGCCCGTCAATCTTTTGCTGATTCCACTTTGTACAATCGGTACCCATTCACCCAATTGGGCTATACTTACGACTGGAATCCGCGAAACAAAAGCCACGTGGGGCTGAGCGAATTTGTGATTGGAAAAAACAAAAACATCGTGGTAGGCGAGGTAGTTGCTACTGCTGATTATTTGGCGCAGAAATAATTTCGACCAAGCGTGCCGCGGGCGCGCATCTTTCTTAGGTGAATCCCTAAGGTGAACTTAGGTGTCTAAGGTGGTGAAATACGGGCCCTGCTCCGCAGGGCTTTTTTTCTTTTCACCACCTTAGACACCTAAGGCACCTTAGGGATTCACCTTAGAAGTTTTATAAGCGCTTCAAGTATTCCATCAAAGCTTTGCGCTCCTCCGCATCCAACACATCCCCATAAGTGTGCCCACCATTGCCGTAACCAAGCAGAGTGGTGTTGTACGTTTCTTTGTCCTTTGCCTTGTCCTCTACACTGTATTTCCAGCCTACTTTCTCCAGGTCGTAATCCTTGTCATCAAAGCTCCGCTTCCAGAATTTTGGCCGCAACTTACTATCCAGCAAAGTCTCCAAATCGGGCACTGAGCCATTGTGCAAATACGGTGCCGTAGCCCAAACTCCATCCAAAGGTGGTGCCACATAACCCCGCGAAGGTTTGGCTTCTGAGCGGGGACTGGATTGTGCATACCAGCTTTGATTGTACCAATTGCTGAAAGCGATGTTTTCCATGAAGTAATTGGCGTAAGCAGAATCTGTGCCCACTTTTTTTAGTTCTACCAGCAGGTTAGGATAATTGGCCTCCTCGCCGTAACGCCCGTGACAAGCTTGGCAGTTTTGGGCATAAATTCTCCGACCTTTTGCAGCGATGGGTGCATCAATGTTGCCGGGGTATTTCGGAGCTTCCAGATTTTGTAACCAGGCCATCACATCCTTAAAATTGGTGTTCATCTGGCGAGCAGTTGCCGTATCTTCTACCGCCACGACGGACACCTGCATCAGCAATTTGGTGAAATCGCCGCGCCCCATGCCATTGTAATACAGCGCATATTTCTTTTTAGCCAACCACAATGGCGGCACATCCGAGCCAATAGATATTTTGGGAATGTCATAAGCAGTTTGCCCATCGTTCCAGTTTAAATTTGCCGCCTGTCGATGCGCGACGCTGGCTTGCTCCAGTGCGAAGGCCGGATTGATGCCCCGAAATGGCAGCACAATGTAAGGTGAGATGGCTTTGCCCCCTCGCATGAATGGCTCGAAAGCCGCCCATTCTTCCGATTTTTTGCCATACTTGTTGCGGATTCCCAAGGACACCAGGTTGAACAAAGTACTGGTGTTTTTGGTAAAATCCAGGGTGCTATTCCCCAAGCCAGGAATGAATTGCCCATTCACTTTCCCTGAATGGCAAGCAAAACAAGTCAGTCCACTGGCAATTTCTACACCAGCCGCATTGGTGTAGGCATTGAACGCTGGAGGAAGTTGGGCATTTGGCCCTTCTCTTTGCAGCAAGTTTTCGTTGTCCAGATTTCTTTTGAACGCAGTGTAAGTAGCTAAGGGGATTCCGCCACCAATAAAATCGCCATAACGCAGGTAATCCCAGCCTTTGGCCGGGTCCCCCTCGGTGTTTTGTACGTTCGTCGGTAAAAGAGAGGTGCCAACCGGAATTTCTGGGTCAGTTGCAACGATCCATTCATCTTTGTAGAAATTGAACAGCAAAAGTGCCAGAATGGAAAACAAGTAAAGTTGGCGTTTGGTATACATCGGACATTGTTTTGAACTTGTTTCACAACACAGCAATAATCCCGAATGTTTTTACTTTCTTTAAGCGCATTGTGGAAAGTAGCTCAATGACCCACAAATTAAAGTTCTTCAGCATGAAACAAATGTACGGCGTCACCATTTTTTTGTTGATCATCAGTACCTTTGCTTGCAAACGAGACAACAAGCCTACGATCACCATGATAGATGTGAAAAAACTGCCCTTACGCGGCGAGACCGGATTCAATGCCATTGTTGAAGTGCCTGCGGGCACCAATCGCAAATTGGAAATCCAGCCCGATGGGCAATTTGTAGCCGAACAAGTGGAAGGTAAGGCCCGGGTGGTCAATTTTTTACCCTACCCCGGCAATTACGGCTTCATTCCCTCCACCCACATGGACGAAGCCCGGGGAGGTGATGGGGATGCCTTAGATGTCATCATCATCGCAGAAACCGTAGCAGTAGGCACGGTACAGGAATTCATTCCTATCGCGGTGTTGAAGATGATTGACGAAGGCGAAAACGACACCAAAATCATCGGGGTACCCGCCGATCCAGCTTTGCGGGTCATCCGTGCAACCAATTTTGAACAATTTTTGTTAGAGTACGACGCAGCCAAACGGATCATCGAAACCTGGTTTGTGCATTACCAGGGCTACGGAACGGTGCAAGTATTGGGCTGGGAAGACGAAAAAGCAGCGCTTGCAGAAATTGAAAAATGGGCGTTGTAATTCGCCGTATATAAACGACTAAACGCTCCTGCGTTCAACCATGCTCGATCACTCAAATCACCCGAATTCTTCGCCCATGAACACCTCTGACACCCTGGAATCACCCCAACGTTGTACCATCCAGTCCATGTTTCATCCCTTCAAAACCAAATCTTTTCCTTTTGGGAAAAAAGTGGCAGCCGAAGGGTATGAATGGATATACACTGATCGCATTCAGCAGGTTGAAGCACAGTGGTTGGCTTCAGATAATTTGTATGTACAGCCCCACTACCTAAAAGCGCTGGAAGACGCAAAAACGACTGGCTTGGACTTTCGATACCTGCTGGTGTTTAAAAATGGCCAACCCATTGGGGGCATCACCTTACAACTCCTGACCGTTAGCGCCGCTCACAGCATTCGCTCCTTGCGCCAAGGTGAAATCAGCGACTTTTGGGACCGACTCAAATTCCTGCTAGCCAGTTGGGGCAAGTACCGCTTTATGATTTGGGGGAACATGTTCTTGACCGGGCAATTCAACCAATGGTGGAAAGCACCCGAAGATGAAATTCCCGCCCTACAAAGCGCTACGCTGAAGGTGTTGAACTGCGTCGCCCGCCAGGAAAAAATCCAAATCCTGATGGCTCGGGATTGTTTTGAGCGGGATCAACCTCTGGAGAATGCGGGTTACCACGCCATCGATTTTCAGCCCAACATGTGTATGGATTTACCCAAAGAATGGAAATCCTTTGAAGACTACCTCAATGCGATGAGTTCCAAATACCGCGTACGGGCACGACGAGCCTTCAAAAAAACGGAAGGAATCATTTTTAAAGAACTGGATTTGCGGCAAATTGAACTGTTTGCCGAGGATTTGAACAACCTGCACCATTCCGTTGTGGAACAAGCAGATTTTAACATGTTGTGGGCTGGGAAAAACTACTTCGCTCAACTCAAAGAGCAACTAGGTGCCGATTTTTGCCTGACAGCTTGCTTTGAAAAGGAGCGTTTGTTGGGTTTTTACACCACCATCCGCAATGGGAAAGAGTTGGATGCCAATTTTTTAGGCTTTGACCCCCAAGCCAACCGGGAGTATCAGCTGTATTTGGGTATGTTGTACAAAATGGTCGAGCAAGCCCTTGCTTTGCGCTGCGAAAAGATCTGTTTTGCACGTACGGCTTTGGAAATCAAAAGTTCGGTCGGTGCCCTGGCACAGAGAACTTACATCTATCTTAAACATACCAATCCTTTGCTCAATTACATATTGCCAACTGCCGTCCGTTTCGGAGAACCCAAAGAGGAATGGGTGCCGCGTCATCCTTTTCGAGAGGACTAAGGGGGCATTAATTTTCTATCTGAATGTGAATGGTGTCAACCGATGCTTCAGACGGTAAAGTCAAAAAGCGGCGCATTTCAGGCAAGGTGTCTTGTGGGGATAAAACCTGCAAGATCACTGGTGGGTTGCGCAGGTCGGCACGCCTTTGTTCTTCGATGGAAACGCCAATCAGGACTGGGCCAACAATAGCGAGCAACAACAAAAAAAACAGTACGACCTGCGTAGAGATGCGCAAGGCCACTTTATTCCAACGTTCATGAGTATCCAGGCGGCGTGATAAACGTCGCCATACACTAGGCCCAGGGCGTTCTTGCACCTTGGAGGCCTGCTGTCGAAACAACTCGCTGAGATCTCTATTTGGTGTCATGGCTTGGTAGTTATTTTTACTGGGGCTTCCACTTCTTCTTCCTCTTCTTCGCCAACGTCAAACAGTTCGATACCCGGGTAGCGAATTTGTTCGAGTAAGGTTTTGAGCCGCTTTTTGGCCAAAATCAACTGAGACTTGGACGTATTGATGCTAATGCCCATGATTTGAGCAATTTCGCGGTGCTTGTAGCCTTCCAATACATACAAGTTGAATACTGTACGGTAGCCGATGGGAAGGATGTCGATGAGGTTCAAAATATCTCTGGCGACCAAGTCTTGCAAAGCGGAGGTGGTTACGGGAATGTCTACTTCAGAAAGTTCCAACATTTGGCTGAAATTGACCCTTTTGCGCAGCGCCATCAGAGATTCATTGACCACAATGCGGCGAATCCAACCTTCAAAACTGCCTTCTCCTTTGTATTGCTCGATGTTGGTGAGTACTTTAAAAAATGCTTCAATCAGTACATCTTCGGCATCTTCCTGGGTTTTGACATAACGCTTGCACACGCCAAACATGTTGGGTGCAAAGCGGTCGTACAAGGCTTGCTGAGCCCTCCGTTCACGCAGACGACAGGCATTGATGAGATCTTTTTCGCTCACAAAAAGCAATTTAGCCAAGGAAGAAAAATGCGAATATATAGTAGATGCAATTTACACTGTTTTTTGGCGTGAACAACGAAAAAAATATTTGCAACTTATTTTTTGTTTTTATATTTTTTAAAATAAATAGATTTGCAACTAGGCATCAACCCCGATGATTTAAACCAGTAATAATTTTCAAAAACGCACAAATTATCCTTGTTTTTGCCGATATTTGCCCTCCAAAATTGGCAAAAACAAACCAATGGACTACAAAAACGGCCATTTCCTGCTCGGCGGGGCCATCAATCCACTAAAGCTGGTTGAAAAATACGGTTCACCACTTTACGTCTACGAAGCAGATACCATTGAGCGGCAATACAATCGCCTCAAAGCTGCTTTCCAGGTAGAAAAACTCAAAATCAGTTACGCGTGTAAAGCGCTGACCAATATCTCCATCCTGAAGTTCATCAAACAACTGGGCAGCACCGTCGATTGTGTGTCCATTCAGGAGGTGCAAATCGCCATGCGGGCAGGATTTGAGCCAGTGAATATCCTTTACACGCCCAGCGGAGTAAATTTTAGCGAAATTGAAGAGGCCGTAAGTTTGGGCGTGCGCATCAATCTGGACAACATCCCTGCCATCGAACGTTTTGGCGAAACCTACCCCCATATCCCCATTTGTGTGCGCATCAACCCCCACATCATGGCGGGTGGTAACCTCAAAACCTCGGTAGGGCATATTGACTCCAAATTTGGGATTTCTTACACCCAAATGCCTCTGGTGCAAGGAGTATTGGAAAGCACGGGCATGAAATTGGAGGGCTTGCACATGCACACGGGTTCGGATATCCTGAATCCTGAAGCATTCCTGGCCGGAGCAGATGTTTTACTCAACCTGGCCAAAGAATTCCCCGATCTGGACTACATCGATTTTGGCAGTGGCTTCAAAGTGCCCTACAAGCCCAACGATCTGGAAACCAACATCGAGGAATTGGGTGAAAAACTAACTACCAAATTCAATACTTTCTGTGCGGAATACGGTCGCCCTTTGACCATGATTTTTGAGCCTGGTAAGTTTTTGGTAAGTGAGGCAGGATCCTTTTTGGTCACCGTAAATGTGGTCAAACACGGCGCAACTACCGTATTCGCAGGCGTCGATTCTGGTCTCAACCACCTGATTCGCCCCATGTTTTACGACTCCTACCACCGCATCAGCAATATTTCCAACCCCGAAGGCAAAAAACAGCCGTATAACGTGGTGGGTTACATCTGCGAAACCGATACTTTTGCCACCAATCGGGAAATCCCTGAGATCGCCATCGGTGATGTGTTGTGTTTGCACAATGCCGGGGCCTATTGTTATTCGATGGCTTCCAATTACAATTCGCGTCTCCGCCCGGCTGAAGTTTTGGTTCATCAGGGAAAAGATTACCTGATTCGGGAACGCGAAACCATCGAAGACTTGTTGAAGCATCAAATTGACGTATTTTCTTAAAAGGTTCCAAAGTTCCATGGTTCCAAAGTTCCAGGGTTGCCGCAAAACCCTGGAACTTTGGAACAAGGAACCCTGGAACCAATAAATTTTTGGTTATGTCCTTGTCCACACGTTACACCCCACAAGAGATTGAAGGCAAGTGGTATCAACACTGGCTCGATCAGCGGTACTTCCATTCCGAACCCGATGACCGCGAGCCCTTTACCGTCGTGATTCCACCGCCCAACGTCACCGGGGTGCTGCACATGGGGCATATGCTCAACAATACCATTCAGGACATCCTGATCCGCAAAGCGCGTTTGGATGGCAAAAATGCCTGTTGGGTACCGGGTACCGACCACGCTTCGATTGCAACCGAAGCTAAGGTGGTGCAACAACTGCGCGCTCAAGGCGTTCGCAAAACCGACATTGGCCGGGATCAATTCCTCAAACACGCGTTTGAGTGGAAAGACAAATACGGCGGCATCATCCTCGACCAGCTCAAACGCCTGGGCGCTTCCTGCGATTGGGAGCGTACCCGCTTTACGATGGAAGACAGCTTGTCGGAAGCTGTAATCCGCGTTTTTGTGGATTTACACAAAAAAGGCCGCATTTACCGGGGCCTGCGCATGACCAACTGGGACCCTGAGGCGAAAACGGTATTGTCCAACGAAGAGGTGATTTACAGCGAGGAAAACTCCCAGTTGTTCCACCTCAATTATCCCTTGGAAGGCGACCCTAGCCAGGGCATCATCATTGCCACCCAACGCCCCGAGACCATCATGGCCGACGTGGCAGTGGCTGTACACCCTGAAGACGAGCGCTTCAAACACCTGATCGGCAAAAAAGTACTGATTCCGCTGATTGATCGTGCGATTCCAATCATCGCGGATACCTATGTCGATCGAGAATTTGGAACGGGTGCCTTAAAAATCACCCCTGCGCACGACCAAAACGACCATGAAATCGGGCAACGGTACAACTTGCCCGTGATCGATATCCTGACCGAAGACGCTAAACTCAACGAGCAGGCGCAGATACTAATTGGTGAAGACCGCTTCGTAGCCCGCAAGAAAATTCGCAAAATGCTGGAGGAATCCGGGCATTTGATCAAGCTGGAAGACTACCGCACCAAAATTGGCCGCTCCGAGCGCACCAATTCCGTGGTGGAACCCCGCTTGACCTTGCAGTGGTTTGTGGACATGAAAAAATTCGCGCACATGGCCCTGGAAGCGGTGCGCAGTGGCGAGGTGAAGTTTTATCCAGAGCATTTCTGGAACATGTACAACTCCTGGCTCAATGAAGCCAATGTCCGCGACTGGTGTATTTCCCGTCAGTTGTGGTGGGGCCAGCGGGTACCTGCCTGGTATTTGGCGGGAGAAAGAATGGGGGAGGAGAGCCATATTTTTGTGGCAGAAACTGCCGATGAAGCTTTGGCGCAAGCCCGTACAGCTACGGGTAACGCCAATTTGAGCATCAGCGACTTGCGGCAGGATGAAGATGTGGTAGATACCTGGTTTTCTTCTTGGCTTTGGCCGATTTCGGTATTCGACGGCTTCCAATCACAGGAAGAATTGCAATATTACTACCCGACCAGTGTATTGGTGACGGGCTGGGACATCATGTTTTTTTGGGTAGCGCGGATGATCATGTCGGGTTACGAATGGGCACCAGAACTGATGCCAGAGGTGGTCAAAACCAAAGGAGCGATGCCCTTCAAAGGGGTTTATTTCACTGGAATGGTACGCGACAACCAGCGCCGTAAAATGAGCAAATCCCTGGGTAACTCTCCCGATGCACTTGCGCTGTTGGACAATTACGGTGCGGATGGGGTGCGTTTTGGCATGCTTTCCAGCGCTGCGGCGGGGAACGACATCATTTTTGATGCGCCTTTTGATCCGGTGACCAAAGAAATCCTCAACGAGAGCAAACTCTGTGAACAAGGCCGTAACTTTTGTAACAAACTATGGAATGCCTTGCGCCTGATCCATGGTTGGGAAGTAACGGAAAAAGCGGTTGACGCCGAAACGGCGAAAATCAATAGCCTGGCTGCGAAATGGATGGAGCAACGCTTCAACCAGACCTTGACCCAACTGGAAGGCATGTACACTGAGTACCGCCTCTCCGAAGCACTGATGACCCTGTACAAGTTCATTTGGGATGACTATTGCTCTTGGTACCTGGAGATGATCAAACCAGCTTATGGTGCACCGATCGACCGCCAAACGTTGGAGGAAAGCATTAATCTGCTTGAGCGCATGATGACTCTGCTGCACCCTTTCATGCCTTTTATCACCGAAGAAATTTGGCACCAATTGCGCGAACGGGCAGCAGGTGACGACTGTGTAATCAGCAAATACCCACAGGCATCGGCCTTTGATGCGAATTTTATTGAAAAAATCGAACTGGCCAAAGGGATTGTTTCCGGTATCCGCGATGTGCGCAACAACAATGGCTTGAAGCAAAAAGAGCTACTCAAAGTTTTCGCGCAGGATACCGCAAGTAATCATACTTTGCTGGAAATCGAGGGTTTACTACCCATGGTGGTGAAAATGGCCAGTTTGGAAAGCCTGGAAATCACCAGCACGGAAATCAGTAACGGCGTAGCCTTCCTGGTGGGCAATGAAAAATTCTTCGTAGAACTGGAAATCGCCATCGACGTAGAAGAAGAGCGCAAACGCCTGCAAAAAGAACTGGAATACTACCAAGGCTTCGTGAAGTCGGTACAAAACAAACTCAGCAATGAGAAGTTTGTAAGCGGCGCTCCGGCTGAGGTGGTGAACAAGGAAAAGCAGAAATTGGCCGATGGGGAAATGAAGATGAAGAATTTGGCGGAGGAGTTGGCGAAGTTGGGGTGAATCACCTCATTTGAATTGTTTGGAATAGCACAGGGCTTAATGTCCTGTGCTATCCTCCGGGTGAAAAAACTAAATGAAGTCAACATCAATCATGGAATTAGTGCATATCTCTGAATGAAATTACTTTACAAGGCGTCTTCAGTACAGAAAAAAAATGTAATGAAAGAATCTATTATTAGTGAAATACAAGGAATTTTAATCGACCTAAATGAACATCACTCCCATGTTTTTATAAAGGAAGAAATTTCTGTAAATGGAGAGAATTTTAATCGACACTTTACCGCATCAAGTGGATTTGAATTAAAACTACAATCTGTTGGGGTTAGAACTAGTGGAGCTGTAATGATGTTAGACGGATTTGACGCATCTTATGAAATTAGAACAGGAAATATTTATCGAATTGAACGGCAAGAATTTATAATATTAATTTACGAAAATCTAGGACCAAATATCGTTAGGAAAAGTGAATTTCACTTGCACAAAGAGCAATACGAAGTTCCAAAGATAAATGTTCTTTTGCATCAATTGCAATTTGAAAGCACCAATAGCGGAGGGCACTACCGATTTGAAAAATTACCAGTAAATACTGATTATTTAATGGAATCATTGAAAGAGTACATAAATTCTCTAATCAAGGAGAAAATTGACAATATTAATGAATCTAACTACGATCAAGCCATCAAAGGACTACAAAGCTTACAGTTAAAAAAGCATAGTTTAAAAAGCTCACCAATCAAAGGAAAATTATTGTATTGGAGGGACCATAGAACTTCTTTAGATCATCGAAAAACTATTACAGATAGATACGAATTTTATGAAAAATTATTCCTAGAGAAGATGAATTTGTTCTTAGACTATATAGGGGTGGAAGCAATTTATGAAATTGTAGGCATCGATACGTATTATTCTATTGGACAAGATCATGTCAATGAAGATATTATAATAGCAGGTGAAAAAGGAGTCTACCTTCTTCATTTTGGATGGAGTTCTTAATATTATGTAAAGAAGATATAACTATGAATAAGCTGTCAATTAACTAATGCACAGAACAAAGGGGGATGAAATGCCCTAGTGCCTCATCCACTAGATAGCTGGTCTAATACCCCTCACCCCAGCACCGCATCCTTCCCAATCAGATACACATCCTTATCCCGCGCATCCACCGATGCCGCCAAACTAGCCCATTGCCCATTCATCGCACTAAATGCGTGAATTTTGTCCTGCCCTGGCTGAATCACCATGGCCACATTGCCAGATACAAAAAACTGATCCCCTTCGCTGGGATTTACCGCCACATCCAGCGTGCTCCAACTGCCCGTAATGGCGCTAAAAGCCCGGATTTTATTCTGAAAGGGTTGCATGATCAGTGCCACATTGGCCCCAATCCGATACGCGTCGCCGTGGCGGGGGTCTACACTCACATTCAGGTGGGCCCAGGTGCCAGTCGCTGCACTGTATGCCCGGATGTGGTTTTGGCCAGGTTGCACGACCAGTGCCATGTTGGTATCAATCAAGTAGGTTTCCCCCCGATTGGAATCGATGGGTGCGTTGACTACCTCCCAGGTGCCGGTAAAAGCGCTGTAAGCACAAAGCCGATCCCGCATGGGCTGGATCACCAGGGCCAAATTTTGCTCAACCAATTCTACATCTCCCTCATTGTTGTTCACCTCGATATTAATGGTAGACCATACTCCAGAGAAGGAACTAAAGCCGTGAATGCGGTCGCGACTGGGCTGTACGGCTAGGGCTACATTGCCGCGTACAGCGTAGTGATCTCCCTCGCGGTTGTTGACGGGCACTTCCAGATTGGCCCAGGTAGCCAGGATGCCACTGAAGGCGCGTAGGAAGTTTTGCCCAGGTTGTACCACCAACGCTACATTGGTGTCCACCAGATAACGGTCGTCTTCATCGCTGTTGATGACCACTTCTTGGCTGACCCAGGCCCCTTTTTCGGCGCTGAAAGCCCGCAATTGATTCTGCCCCGGTTGAACCACCAGGGCAACTCTGGAAAGATAAAAAGTGGGATTAATTTCCGACATAGTATGCTCAACTCCTCATTTGGGAAGAATTTGATCGAGCCTAATTTAGTACAAAAGCACCAAATTTGCAAGCAGCTAACTTAAGCCAAAAATTGCCGCAAATAATTCCGCGCCGTCAAAATTGCACTGTTGACATCCTCATCCGAACCTTCGTAAGCCTTGTCCTCCACTTCAATACACACCGGCCCACGGTAGCGTACGTCGGTCAAAGCGGCAAAAAACTTGCGCCAATCGACATCGCCCAAGCCGGGCAATTTGGGGGAGTGGTACTCCAGCGGATTGGCCATGATGCCCACCCGATTCAATTTGTGCGGATACACTTTGGCGTCTTTGAGGTGAATGTGGTGCAGGCGATCCTTGTAGTCGTAAATGGGTTGAATGGGGTCCATCATTTGCCAAACCAGGTGTGAAGGGTCGTAATTGAGCCCAAGCGCTGAACTGGGAATGATTTCGAACATTTTGTCCCACACCGCAGGGCTAATCGCGAGGTTTTTCCCACCTGGCCATTCGTCGTTGCTAAAAAACATGGGACAGTTTTCAATGCCAATTTTCACCCCGTGTGCCTCTGCGGTTTGAATAATCTCCGGCCACACTTCCGCGTATTTGCTCAGGTTGTCTGCAATGTTGCGCGATTGATCCCGGCCAATGAAGGTATTGACCACGGGAATTCCCAGGGCCGCCGCTGCTTTGATGACCTTTTGGATGTGCGCCCGAAAAAACGCCCCTTGCTCCTCATTGGCATCCAGAGGGTTGGGATAGTAGCCCAACCCGGAAATGTACACCCCCGTTTTTTGCTGAACGAATTGAATGTGCTTGATGGCCGCAGCATCCAGTGCATCCACGTCAATGTGGCTCACCCCCGCGTAACGCCGGGCGTCGCTGTTGTCCTTGGGCCAACACATGATTTCTACACAACGAAAACCATTGGCCGCGGCATAGGCCATCACGTCTTCAAAACTGTGATCGGCGAGAATGGCGGAGACAAAACCGAGATCTAACATGATTATTTAAGTGATGAATGATGAGTGATAAATGATGAATTTTTTCATTGTTGAAAAACGAATGGTGCACCGAAAGGAAAGATGCGGTACCAATTCATTACTCATCATTCATCACTCATCATTAATTAAACAGTTACCCAAGCCTGCTTCTTATTGCTTTCCACAATTCTTTCGCAGATCAACAGCTCGCGCAAGCCATCAGCGAAGGTGGGGAAGGTCGGATTGGCAGGTTGTTTGCCTTCGGCAACGGCCTGGTATACTTCTTTGAACAATTGTTTGGAGGTATCCGGGAAACCTTCATTGTGGCCACCGGGGAAAGAAACCACACTTCTGGCCTCGCCATGGAACAAAGAAGGGTCGCGCATCAGTTGGCCATTGAAGCCATCGCGGTTGCCGATCCAGAGGTTGTTCGGAGATTCAGAGCACCAGTGGAAGGTTGAAACTGAGCCGGAAATTTCCAGATCGATCCTGTTCTTACGGCCAGCTGACACCTGACTTACGGTGATCACCCCACGGTTACCATTGTCGAAGCGCACCAGTACGTTGGCATGGTCTTCGGTGGTAATCGGCACATCTTTGTAATCTTCAGCAGTCAACATTTTGCCCGAATAAGTTTCGACGGGCTTCAATGGCTTCTTGCGGAATTTGTGTACCGTATTGAAATCCGCCATAACCGCTGCAATTTTCACCCCGGTGATGTACTCCAACAAATCCATGATGTGGGAGCCAATGTCGGCGATGGCCCGGCTTTCGCCCGATTGTTCGGGTTCGAGGCGCCAGTTGTAATCGGTATCTTTGAACAACCAGTCTTGCAGGTAAGTCCCAATCACGGAATAGATATCACCCAATTCTCCTTTTTCGCGCATCACTCTCATCTGACGAACGATCGGATAGTAGCGGATGTTGAAGTGTACGGCATTGACCAAACCGGTTTTGGCAGCCAGTGCCACCAGCTCTTCGGCTTCGGCGATGGTGGTAGCCAGGGGTTTTTCACACACCACGTGTTTGCCCGCCAGCAATGCTGCTTTGGCCTGGTGGTAGTGCATGGCATTGGGGGTACAAATGTGTACAACCTGCACTTCGGGATCGGCGATCACTTCTTCAAATGATCCATAAGCCTTGGCAATACCGAGTTCCTGAGTCTTTTGGCGACTGCTTTCCAAATCAAAATGCAAGGCACCAATGACATCTACCGTGGGTACGCGCCGCAGCGCTTCTACGTGGGCTGGGCCAATGAAACCGAGCCCTACTACCGCAGCTTTAATTTTTTGCATGAGTTGTTGATGTTTATTCAGGTGCTAAAAGTACGCTAGAATCGAAGTTTTTGAATAAAATTTGGAAAAAAATGCTGATTTTTTTGAAAAGAACACAATCGTAAATAGTCTAAACTTTTTTCCTCTAGCTTTTCCGCATTCCACTTTAGATGCGTAGCTTTGAGCCGCTTTTTAAAGCATAACCCAAATCCTCCAAAAACACATATCTGATTTGTTATGAATCTTCACGAATATCAAGGAAAAGAAATCCTCAAGCGCTACGGCGTAGCTGTGCAGTCGGGCATTGTAGCCAATACAGTGGAAGAAGCTGAGGCAGCCTGGAAAGAACTGGGTGGTGGCGTAGTGGTGGTGAAAGCCCAAATACACGCGGGAGGACGCGGTAAAGGAGGTGGTGTAAAACTGGCCAAAAACCTGGATGACCTCAAAACCCATGCGGGCAATATCCTGGGCATGATGCTGAAAACGCCTCAGACTCCAGGTGGGATGGAAGGCCCTGGCAAACTGGTGAGCAAAGTGCTGATCGCTGAAGATTGTTACGCTCCAGACTTCAGTGCCAATAAAGAATACTACGTATCCATCCTGATGGATCGTGAAAAAAAGTGCAACGTGATCATCTATTCTACCGAAGGGGGGATGGACATCGAAGCGGTTGCTGAACATACGCCTGAAAAAGTACAAAAAGAGTGGGTTGATCCCCTCGTTGGCTTCCAAGGTTTCCAGGCGCGTAAAATCGCCTTCAATTTGGGTTTGAGCGGCAAAGCTTTTAAAGAATTTACCACCTTCATTACCAAGTTGTACACCGCATTTGTGGCTTCCGACGCAGCTTTGTTCGAGATCAACCCTTGCCTGCGCACGGGTGACGAGCGCATCCTGGCGGTAGATGCTAAGGTGGCTATCGACGACAACGCGCTGTACCGCCACCCCGATCTGGAAGCGATGCGCGATACCGCTGAAGAAGACCCAACTGACGTAGAAGCGCAAGAATTCGAACTCAACTACGTAAAACTGGATGGTAACGTAGGTTGTATGGTGAACGGCGCGGGTTTGGCCATGGCGACCATGGACATCATCAAACTCTCTGGTGGCGAACCAGCCAACTTCCTCGACGTAGGTGGTACTGCTGATGCGGCCCGGGTAGAAAATGCCTTCAAAATCATTTTGAAAGACCCAGCGGTAAAAGCCATCCTGATCAACATCTTTGGTGGAATTGTACGTTGTGACCGCGTGGCACAAGGGGTAATTGATGCCTATAAAAACATGGGTAACATTACCGTTCCCATCATTGTCCGCTTGCAAGGTACCAACGCCGATATGGCGAAAAAGATGATCGACGAATCAGGCTTAAAAGTATACTCCGCAATCCAATTGGCCGATGCAGCTGCTTTGGTGACCAAAGTGTTGAACGACTAATCAACTGATTGAGCTATACCAAAAAAATACCCTGGGCAATGTCTTTTGCTCGGGGTATTTTTTTACATTGGAAAATTCCATGTAAGCACGCTAAAATATGAGTGATAAGAGTCTGCAACCACGTTTCGACGATACTCAGCGTCCGCTGGTTATCAATTTCATTCCTACAGGTATGGTGCCCACCAAGGCGATGAACCCCAATGTGCCCATCTCCGTGGCGGAAATTGTCGAACAAGTGCACGAAGCCTATGAAATTGGGATCACCCTGGTGCATCTGCACGCCCGGGATGGAGAAGATGCTGCACCTACCTGGAAGGCAGAAATTTATGGCCACATTTTTGAGGGGATTCGCCAGCATTGCCCAGATCTGGTGCTTTGCGCTTCCTTGAGTGGCCGAAACTATAATGTTTTTGAAAAACGCTCCGAGGTGCTTTCCTTGCGGCCAGACATGGGTAGCCTTACGCTCAGCTCGCTCAATTTTGTAGGCCAGGCCAGCACCAATTCGCCAGACATGATCCAGCAGTTGGCCCTGAAAATGCTGGAAGAGGGAGTGCACCCCGAATGGGAGGTGTTTGACCTGGGGATGTTGCATTACGGGCATTATTTGGTGCGCAAGAACATCCTGCAGCCACCTTATTATGTCAACATCATTTCCGGCAACATTGCAGGCATTCAAACCAACCTGCTTGAATTAGGGGCGATGCTGGCGCAACTGCCTGCCGGAGCCATTTGGGCCTTTGGAGGGATTGGACAACAACAACTCGCTGCCAATACCCTGGCCATTGCCAGCGGTGGGGGCGTACGGATAGGCCTCGAAGACAATCTTCACTATGACAGCTCACGTAAAATTTTGGCGACCAATGCCAGTCTGCTCCGCCGGATTCATGAATTGGCCGATGTTTTTGAACGCCCAGTGATGACTCCTGCCGAATTTGGGGCATTGGGTTTTTACAACAATTTTCGGAAGCCTTAAGCCTGAATGATGCAAACTTCAAGCATAGAACCACTGCGCTTTTATATTTTGGGACAAGGCAATTATGCCATTGCCATGCTGCTGGACAACTTGCAAGCCTGTTTTCCTCAGCAAAGTATAACCGTTGAGATCATTGGCAACATTCCTGCCGAAGAAAATGAATCCCTGGCCTATCCTTATGCCACTCCGGGAATTACTTGCATTGAACGTTTTCACGAGGGTTGGATTCCAGATCCTGTGATACCTTGTTTGTATGGCTCAGTCGGTAAAAGCAGGAAAGCCATTGTAGCCTTTTTTGCAGGGCGCTATGGCATTACACCAGACCGGTATTTGACTTCAATCCATCCGAGCTCCACTTGTTCTACTACCTTGCAGCATGGTCACGGCTTGTATGTTGGCCCGCTTTCGGTAGTTGGCCCGCAAACCCATTTTGGGGATTTTGTGGTGCTCAACCGCAAAGTAAGCGTCGGGCACCATACTGTGCTTGAAGACTACGTGGGGCTGAATCCGGGAGTCGATGTTGCGGGTATCTGTCACCTCGGCAAAGGTGCCATCATCGGCGCTGGAGCCACTGTGCTGGACAAAGTGAAAATAGGAGAGGGGAGTATCATCGGAGCGGGTTCGGTAGTCACCAAGGACATTCCCGCTGGAGTAGTTGCTTACGGCATTCCCGCCAAAGTCATTCGGGAGATTTAGGTCTTTTGTTTATCTTTGATCAAAATCAAAAGCTTATGCACCGTAGGAACGCGCTGAAAAAAACCATCCTTTTAGCCGGAACCATCACCATCTTGCCAGAAATGCTGGCTAAGGCTTTGGCCAATGCCGAGCCGATTTTAGCTGCTGTTCCTGCTACTCAAATAGAATTGTTGGCAGAATTGGCAGATACCATTATTCCAACTACGGATACCCCAGGTGCCAAGGCTGCGGGTGTGCACGATTTTATTGCCCTGGCCGTTGAGGCTTGTTTTTCACCGCAGCAACGCGACCAATTTTGGGCTGATTTGAATGCAGTGGAAGAAAAATGCCAGCGGGAGATGAGCCAAAGTTATTTGCAGTTCAATGACAATGAGCGTTTTCAAATGATGACCCAATTGGAGGCAATGCCTGCAAAAAATGGCCAGCCACAATTCTTTCAGGTGCTTAAAGAGTTGACCTTGCACGGGTATTTTACTTCCGAAATTGGCGCAACCCAGGCATTGAATTATGATCCAGTTCCAGGAGTTTGGATCCCAGATTTGGCCATTGATGAAAACACGAAGGCCTGGACTTCCATGTTTTGAGGAGGTTTAGAAGGTTGAGGAGGTTTAGAAGGTTGAGGCTACCGCGAGCGTTTTTGACAAGGACATTGTCTAAGTCGCTCGCGGTAGCCTCAACCTTCTCAACTTTCTAAATCTCCTCAACCCAACTTTACAGATTTCTCTTCTTTAACTCCTTTACCGCATAATCACAAGCCCTGGCTGTCAAAGCCATGAAGGTAATGCTTGGATTTTGGCTGCCTTGTGAAGGTAAACTCGCGCCATCGGTAACGAATACATTTTTCACCGTGTGGATCTGGTTCCAGCCATTTAGGATGCTGGTTTTGGGGTCTTTGCCCATGCGGGCTGTGCCTACCTCGTGGATGCCAATGCCCGGTTTTCCGTTGTTGTAGTTGATGTTGACGTTTTTGAACCCACCAGCTTCCAACATTTCTTGAGCAACGAGGGCGATGTCCTTGTCCATCCTGTCTTCATTCTGACCGTAGGCACAGTCAATATCCAGCGTAGGCATGCCCCATGAATCGGTGATCTTTTGGTT
>JAIXOO010000192.1 GCA_027486765.1 Saprospiraceae bacterium | reverse complement strand
TCGTCTTTGGTTGGCCCCAGGCCACCGGTCATCAGCACTACGTCGCCTTGTTCCAGGGCTTCACGGATGCCGGTATGGATGGCCTCCATCGTATCGCCTACGGAAATGACCGTGACGACGCGGGCCCCAGCCAGGTTGAGTTGTTGGCCCATCCAGGCAGAGTTGGTGTCGACCACCTGGCCGATGAGGATTTCATCGCCTACAGTAAGGAGTGAGATTTTCATAAACGTTAAGGTTCCAGAGTTCCAAAGTTCCAAGTTCCAAGGTTCCACTGCCAGAACCCTGGAACTTGGAACTTTGGAACCCTGGAACCTTTAGAGCCTGATGCTGATTTCTTTTAAGTCAAAAGCCTCTTCACCTCCATCTTCCACTGCAACAAGCAATTGGCCACTGTTGGAAATACCACTGATTTTACCCCAAAATACATCGCCATTGATGCGCTGAAAAAGCGTCGACTCCTGGTAGCGATACAGCTGGTCTAAGTATTCAGCGTCCAAATCGGCAAACTGTCCGCTTTTGAGACGAAGGTACATCGCCTCCAAATGCTGACAAAGCAAAGGGATGAGCGAAGACAAATCATATTCTTTTCCATTTTCCAGTTGCAAAGAGCTGGGATTAGGAATATCTTTGGAGAAAATTGTCTGGTTCACATTGACCCCAATGCCTACAATTGTGGAGGCCAGGGTGCTGCGGTTCAGGCTATTTTGAATCAGGATGCCGCAAATTTTCCGTGTTCCAACGTAAATGTCGTTGGGCCATTTGACTTTAACTACTTGTTGTGGAATCAATTCTGCAACGAAATGGCGAACAGCAAGGGCCACCGCTTTGTTCAAGGCAAAATTCTGCCAGGGGGATAAAAAGCTGGGATACAAAATTACACTCAAGGTGAGGTTTTTATCCGGTTCACTTTCCCATTTACTGCCAACTTGACCACGCCCCTGTGGCTGACGAAAGGTCGAAATGACAGTTCCTTCAATTGGCTTGCTTTTTGCTAGTAGTTCTTGGGCATACGTATTGGTTGAGGGCAATTCCTCATGATGCAGGAGAACTTTTCCAATAAAAAGTGTGTTTCGCTGGTGCAAGCCCGTTATTTTTTGTAACTTAAAGCAGGATTGTAGAGTCAAAATGTAAAATCACGCTGATTTCACAATTCTAGACTGAATTTATATTCGCAAAACTAATAAAATCTGGATTTGAGTACGCAAGTAAAAGTCAAAAGACGCAGTAAGCTCGTAGCCGAAGAGCTGACGGATCTGATCGTTGACAGTATCCAGGAAATCAAAGGCAAACACATCGTAAGACTTGACCTCCGGCTTTTGGAAGATGCCCCTACCGACTTTTTCATCATCTGTGAGGGAACTTCTACTACTCAGGTCAAAGGTATTTCCGACAACATCCAACGCCGCTTGAAAGAAACTGGCTTGTTGCCGAGCCACGTGGAAGGTGAACGCAATGCGCTGTGGATTTGTCTGGATTATTTCACGGTAGTTGTCCATGTTTTTTACCCGGAAACCCGTCACTTCTACGAGTTGGAAGACCTGTGGGGCGACGCAACAATAACCGAGTACGATAGTTTATAGATTTGTAGCGGCATTTGGTCGATCAAAGGCAACGATTTTAAAGGCTATCGCGTTTAGTATTCATTTGTAACGCAGGTTCAGAACAGAACTTAGGAACTTGCAAAAATTGCTCATGCTGTAAGCACTATTTTATGGAAAATAACGAAAATAACAATAAGCGAGATAACGGAGGTGGCGGAGGTGGTTCGCGGCTTAGTTCCTTTTGGATTTACGGCATCATTGCGGTGATCTTTTTGGGCCTAAACCTCGTGTACATGGAAAGCGCCCCAGAGCCCCTTTCCCGCAATCGCCTTGGACAGATGATCCAAAATGGTGACATCGATAAAATTGAGGTCATCAATAAAGAAGTTGCGCATATTTTTTTGAAAAAAGAAGCTTTGCCCAAACCCGACTATAAGGATGCGACTAAAACTACCTTTGGCGGGGATCGTTACAATTACCACATCGAAATTGGTAGTGTAGAAAGCTTCGAGAAGTTCTTGCAGGACAACGAAAAAGAGGGGGACATCAATCCTATTTACCCTTCCTACGTCACCAAGACCAATTACCTGATGCAAATTTTGGCTTGGGTAGTGCCCCTGCTGCTGATTGTAATGGTCTGGGTATTCATCATGCGCCGGGTAGGCGGTGGTGCGGGTGGCCCCGGTGGACAAATCTTCAACATTGGCAAGTCAAAAGCTGCGTTGTTTGACCAAAACAGCAAAGTGAACATCACTTTCGCCGATGTAGCGGGACTGGACGAAGCCAAGGAAGAGGTAGTCGAAGTGGTAGATTTCCTGAAAAACCCTAAAAAATATACCGCTCTGGGTGGTAAAATCCCTAAGGGTGTACTATTGGTAGGCCCTCCGGGAACAGGCAAAACCCTCCTGGCCAAAGCCGTAGCCGGTGAAGCAGGGGTACCTTTCTTCTCTATCTCTGGTTCCGACTTTGTGGAAATGTTTGTGGGTGTAGGTGCCTCTCGGGTACGCGACCTCTTCAAACAAGCCCGTGAAAAGGCTCCTTGTATCGTGTTCATCGACGAAATTGACGCCATTGGCCGTGCCCGTGGTCGCAACAACTTCCAAGGTGGCAACGACGAGCGGGAAAATACCCTGAACCAATTGTTGGTGGAAATGGATGGTTTTAGTACCGATAAAGGAGTAATCCTGATGGGTGCCACCAACCGCCCCGACATTTTGGATACGGCCTTGATGCGTCCCGGTCGTTTCGACCGCCAGATCAGCATCGATCGCCCAGATCTGAAAGGCCGCGAAGCCATCTTCAAGGTTCACCTCAAGACGATCAAAACATCGGATGACATCAGTGCCTGGGTACTTTCTGAAATGACTCCTGGTTTTGCTGGTGCCGACATCGCCAATATTTGTAACGAAGCCGCCCTGATCGCTGCCCGCCGCAACAAGAAGTGGGTCGACATGGATGACTTCAACTACGCCTTGGACCGCGTAATTGGTGGTCTGGAGAAAAAGAACAAACTCATTTCTCCCGAAGAAAAGAAAATCATTGCCTACCACGAAGCAGGCCACGCAGTTTGCGGCTGGTACCTGGAGCATGCTTCACCACTGGTAAAGGTGACGATTGTCCCACGGGGCATTGGCACCCTGGGCTACGCACAATACTTGCCGAAAGAAGAGAACATCACCCGCACCGAGCAATTGCTCGACCGTATGTGTATGACCTTCGGTGGTCGTGCCGCTGAAAACAATGTCTTCAGCAAAATCTCGACCGGCGCTCAAAATGACCTGGATCAGGTAACCAAAATGGCTTACAGCATGATCAGCATTTTTGGTATGAACGAAAAAGTAGGTCAGGTATCTTTCTACGGGCTTTCCAGTGAGTCGTACCAAAAGCCTTATTCGGACGAGACCGCTACGCTGATTGACGATGAGGTGCGCAAAATGGTGAATTCACAATACGAGCGGGCCAAAGAACTGCTGCGCGAACGCCGCCAGGAGTTGGAAGTGATTGCTCAGGCTTTGTTGGAAAAGGAAGTCCTGCTGAAATCTGACCTCGAACGTTTGATTGGCCCACGGCCTTACGAATTCCCTGAGGACAAAGCCAGAATGAACGGCCATAGCAGCGAGCCTGCTGCACCAATTGGAGAAGATCACGGCGACATCGTGCCGAATCCATAAGAAGAAGCAATTTTGTATGAAAATGGGAAGCGGGAATGACTGAGTGGTCGTTCCCGCTTTTTTTGTTGGTATCGGTGTTGAAAAGATAAAAAAATTACTGTACAAGTGTAACTTAACACCATTTTTGCATTACCTATATAAAGTTTTTCAATTCCATTAAACATCAACTTTCAGTTTTTTAACTCAAAATTTTCCAGTTATGAAGAATGCCACATTGTTTGTGCTGTTCCTTACAGCACAGGTAAGTTTATTGGGTCAATCCAAAACCATTGTAGTCCGAACTTTTCCTGAAATCGGCCTACAACGTTATTTCCCATTATGGATTTTTGAACCCACTTATCTTCACAAGGCTGACAGCCTTTCTAAAAAACTACAAGGAATCCCGGTTTATCTAAAAGATTATGGTGTAGCCAGTTTCATTTACCCTGACCAGCAAAAAATTGGGGAAGACATCAGAAAAACCTATAAAAACAATGCAGCCAAGGCCGACAGCCTGATCCGTAAACTCAAATATTTCAATCTAATGGTGGTGGGTTATGACAAATCAGATAAAGTAATCATCATCGACAGCGATAACAATTATGACCTCTCTAACGATTTTATTTTTCGATTCCCTCTTACCCGCAAAGAGGACAATCAGCAGCAATACAGTACTTTAAACTATCAAACCTTTGACAAAGGAAAAGTCCAATGGAAAAGTAGCAATGTACACATCCAGGCTTTCAATACAGGAATCATTAAAACCATACCTGAGCGCTATGATATGTGGATCACCCCTTTTGGAACGGTTTGCAAAGGCAGCTTCACAATTGGGGATCAGACCTACAATCTGGCCCTGAACAATGCCCCAGAACATTTTGAGAACACTGAATTACTCATCAAACCCAACAGGCTCAACCTGGCTGAGAACAACCTTTTTAGTGCGTTTTTGCCCAAAATGGATACTTTCCAACTTGCCCAAAAAAGCTACCACATCAAGTCCATTGCTCCTGGCTGTGAAAGCATCGTTATTGAAGAAACCGTGCCCAAAAAATTCAAGGGCATTGTTCTTGGGGCACAAATGCCTGATTTGACATATCCAAACCTTGCCGAAAAGAACTTGAGCATCAGTAGTTATCGGGGCAAATTCCTGCTCATTGATCTTTGGGGAAGCTGGTGCGGGCCTTGCATCGCTCAAATGCCTAAACTGAAGGCACTGTATGAAAAATACCGGAGTAAAAACTTCGCCATCCTTGGTATTGCTTTCGAAACAGACAAAACCTTAAACAACTTAAAATCCGTAATCGCAGAACAAGAACTGCCTTGGGATCAAGTATATTCAACTGAACCCTTGAAGGTTTTCTTCAGCAATTATGCAATCTACCCTACCTATTTACTTGTGGCACCTGATGGTACTATTCTAGCCAGGGAAGGGACAGGAGGCTTTTCCAAAATCGAAGCACAGTTGGAAAAATCGTTGCAATAATTAGCTTGATCAAGGTATGATCATAAGGTGTTTTAAATGCGTCAATGCCCAAGTTCTGGTCAATGTTGGCATAAGTACCGTTTCCCAACTTTGCGGCTTTTTGAAATGTTTCGATAAAAGAAATGGTCTTCCAAATTTCATTTTGCGCCTGGCTCAACAATCCATCCATGGAACCACTCACATCTAAAATCAGGCACAATTGAATTTTAGAAATTGAATCTGCTTGCATCGGCTCCTTTCCAAATGAGAATGATGCTAATAGCATTGAAATGAGGATTGTGGGTATTTTTTTCATCTTGCATCTATTTTGTCGGTACTACTTATTTAGCTAGATGCGATCTTATTTTTTTTTGACCAGGCAATATTGGATTTTTTTGTGTAAACCTAACTTTAGGATAATCCTATACTTACAAAATAATTTTAGGACGAGACAAGACTCAAAGATAGGGATTTAATTCATCCCAAAAAAAATGACGAAGCACAAATTCCCATTCGTACTTCGTCATTTGTTCCTCTAACTGCTTTGCCTACAAGTCTTTATTCGATTTTTGCAGGTAATTCTCCAAAGCTTTGGTCATGGAGGGCACTTCTGGTGCTGGCGCATTGATGTTCACGCTCAGTCCCCGATCTTCAACCGCCTGACGGGTCAGGTTGCCAAATACGGCAATCCGGGTATCATTTTGTTTGAAATCCGGAAAGTTGTCGTAAAGGGATTGAATACAGAGTGGACTGAAGAACACCAGCACATCATACGTTACGTCGCTAAGGTCGGACAGGTCCGAGCTCACGGTGTGGTACATGATCGCGTCTTTCCAATCTAGTTTCATGTCGTCCAGATACTTGGTAATTTCCTTCGCACCTAGATTGGAACAAGGGAGTAGAAACTTCTCACCCTTGTGTTTTTTCAAGTAAGCCCCCAAATCTTCGATCGTCCGTGTACCTACAAACACCTTGCGCTTACGGTAAAGGATAAATTTTTGTAGGTAATTGGCAATGTTTTCCGTCAGGCAGAAATATTTGGTTTCTGGTGACATCTTTACCCGCATCTCCTCACAAAGGCGAAAGAAGTGATCAACCGCATTTTTACTGGAAAAAATCACAGCAGGGTACTCGTCGGGACGGATGCGCTGCTTTCTGAAATCTTTGGCTTCCAGTCCTTCAACGTGGCTGAAAGACCTCCAGTCAATTTGTAGGTTGTACCTTTTCTCCAACTCATAGTATGGAGAACGTTCAGGTTTGGGCTGCGAAACAAGGATGGTCTTTACTTTTTTGAAAGTCTCCTCCTTGGCTTGTCCGTTTGCTGCCATTCACGATTATTTTGGTAACCTACTTTCGTTTTCCTGCTTACTGTTGGTTCAAGATTAGTTTTACCACAGTGAGTACAGGAGCGATTTCGACAGTGCAAATATACAACAAAAAGTGAAATAGATGTGATGCAAAAATTCGGCCAGCCAGCCAGAGGCTGCGTACCGATCTGAATGCATAAACCAATCCAATGACACCAATAGTTCCCCAGATAAAAAATTTGTGCCACTCCGGGCTGCCATAAGCCAATAAAATGTTGATGGGCCCCAACAACAAACCTAGTGCAGCACCAAATACCAGCATGATGAAGTTGTAGCGTGAGATTTCGCGGCCCACCGGAAAAATGAGGCCAATCAAGCCCAGCACCAGGTGTTTGAGCCCAAAACCCGCAACGACACCTCCCACGCAGATGCCCAATTGCGTAAGATGCCCCATGCCTAAATCAATCCGCAAATCGTGGAGGAGATAAAATACAAAAAAGCCCAGGTTGATTAAGAACGAAAGATACAATACTGCGTAAACTCCTACGCCGCGCCCTTCTCTTTCCCGAAAAATCTGATTGAAAGCATTTTCATTGGCAAAAGCCTGAAAAACTTTGATGATCGGTCCTCGCAATAAGGTCATAAAAAACGCCAAAGTGAGCAAAATAAAGGTAGTCACCCCAAAATTGAGGCGTTGAAGGATGGCGGCGGGTGTAAGGTTGGATTTGAAATCAAATTTTGGGAGGGTCCATTCGCGGCGCTTTTTAGCAGGTTTTACTTTTTCTGCAACAACGAGTAGGGCGCTGGCTGATGGACGGGCCAAAAGGTCGAAGGGGTTGTTGAGTACAGCGGAATCTACCGTTGGTGCACCAGGTTTGACTCCCATTCGATGCAACAATTCAAAAGGGTTGTCACTGCTTTGTGCCGAAAGATTATTCGGGACAAATGGCAATGCCATGAAATAAAAAAATATAAAAACAATCTTCCGCTTCAAGTTTTCTACCTTTTTCGGCGGCAAAGGTAGCAAGCATTTGTGAATGATTGGGTATGTAGGGGGGAATGAATCAAAAAAAGTTGAGGAGAGGTTGAGAAGGTTGAGGGAAGTTGAGAAGGTTGAGGCTACCGCGAGCGGTCACTGAGCGAAGCCGAAGTGTCGCTGCGGTAGCCTCAACCTTCTCAACCTTCCTCAACCCCTCAACTAATTCGCTGCCTGCTCCAC
>JAIXOO010000028.1 GCA_027486765.1 Saprospiraceae bacterium | reverse complement strand
AGCCATTTTTTCATAGGGAATTCGAGTTGCTGGATGTGGAAAGGAATGATGAGTAAGAGCGTGAAGATAATTAGGCAAATGGCATGGGTGGTTGTTTTTAGGGGTGGTATTTTGATGGGTGTGGGGGTAAACTTGGACGAGCGGGGTATTAAGTAATTTGTTTGAATGAAGGCCATTTTTTGACTTACTTGATAGAAATAGGGTAAACTACATACGATTTATTTTGAAAATCAGTTTTAATCATAAAGTAAAACCGTGACTAATTTTTTTGATTACGTCTAATGACTACTAATTGAAAAAAGCCATAGTTTAATAATTCAAACACGGCTCTTATGTCAATAAAAGCTACATTAAGTTTCTCTATTTTCTTCCTGTATTTGGGGTGTGTCGTACTGTTTAGCCAGGCGTTGCGTTGCGAGCCGTTTTATGGAAACAACAGCACTCAAAAGGAGTTGGAAAAAAAGCGCATTCACACCAGAATGGAGGAGCAATGGGTTTTGCCAGCTCATTTTCAAAAAGATAGTAAAAAAATATTTGACACAGAGCGCGCACAACTTGAAACAGAACTGGGTACTATCATTGATAAAAAAGCCCTTTTTGATGATGTGTTGTATCCTTATGTAAAGGCTGTTCATGCTAAAATTATTTCTGCTAATCCGAGTTTGCCGCTCACTCAGGTTATCGTTATAGCAGAGGCTACGCCTAATGCTTTTTCAGTGGGAGAGGGAACTTTAGTAGTTCACACCGGGCTGCTTGCGGAGCTTGAAAACGAAGCTCAGCTCAATTTTGTGCTGTGTCATGAAATTGCACACTATGTATTACAACATACCATAAAACAATTAACGGGACATATTGAACACCTTCAGAGTAAGGAGTTCCAAAATGAATTAAAAAAAATTCAGGCTTCCCAATACAATCAGTTCGATTTGTTTGAGTCTCTGGTACAAAAAATGCAATTCAAATCCAGATATCATAACCGCCTCATTGAGCGTCAGGCTGATTCGCTGGCTTACCATCTTTTTATTCATACAGATGCGAACCCCAATCAAGCTCAACGTTTGATGCAGCTCTTTCAGGATATTGATGAGCCCTTGAAAGACTCTTTATTGAATTTTGAGCCCCACTTTGGCTGTAGTAAACACCCATATAAGAAGTCCTGGGAACAACAAAAGAAAAGTGTTTGGGCTAGTGCAGTCAGTAAACAGAATGTAGCCAGGCAATCCCTCCGCGATTCCCTTAAGACCCATCCTGATGCTTTGTTAAGAATGAAATGGTTGGATAGCCTGGCCACTACCCATCAAGTGAAGACGCTGACAACCACTGCATCTGAGAGCTTGGGAATAAGACGCGTTAGCGCGATTGAAAGTGTAGAAGCAGCATATCGAGATCATGATTATGATTGGGCGATCTACACCGCTTTGTTGCATCAGAAAACGTATCCTGAAATTGGGTATTTTAAAGATATTGTTGCACTGTGCATTGGTGAGCTTTACACACACAGTAAGAATCATACCTTAAGTGATGTCCTTGCCCAAACTTCCATTTACTATTCACCACGTTACAACCAATTTCTATCCTTGCTCAATAACTTTAGCTTGAGTGATTTACTGTTGGTGAGGGAATGTTTAGAAGCCAATACGTCTGGCAATTCCGAGTATGGCCTTTTTGCAAAATACCTCTATGCCCAAATTTCTGGCGATTCAGCAGCAAGTCAAGAGGCAAAAAAGAAATATTTGCAGCAATATCCTGATGGCCGCTTCAAGCAAAATTTCAGCAATGGCAATTGACCCCATTACCAAAACTTCAAAAATTATAAACATGTTAAAATCAATTTTTTCACTCTTACTCATCGTGAGTATCGTACAATTGAACGCTCAGTCCTTCACTTTTGAAGGAGTCAAGAACGCTTCGAGCAGTTCTACAAAAACCATCATGAATGGAAATGAGGTGGCTGGGTATACCGTTTTTTACAAACGTGATAAAGCTGACAAAAGCAATGACAATTATGGATTTGATTTACTGGATGAAAATCTTGCTAAGGTAAAATCAATTAAATTTCCATTGCCGTCTAACGTCGTTTTTCTGCACACCGTATATAATGGCAACGCGTTGGGACTGATGTTTTACGACCCGAAAAAGTACACCTACATTTTTAAATCTTTCGATAATACCCTGCAGCCCTTGGGTACGACTTTTATTGACAAGATGAATAAAAGTGAAATTTCGATGCTATATAAGCAAGGTGAGAACGATGCAGACGGAGGTTACATGTACAATATTGTTGCAGTTCCAGGCAAAGGATTTGTGCGCCCAGGAATAGGGAAATCCAACTCCCAGTATAAGCTTACTTTTTATGATGATAGCTTTAAAGAAAAATGGAATTATGAAACGCCGGAAAAAAATGATGGATACGAATTTTTTACAATTTCTGATGTCAATGATAAGTACATTTCAGGTATTACTATTCGCAGGAACGGTTTACTTTCCAAAAAACTGGATTATTTCCTCACTGTATTTTCAGTAGACACTGGCGAAAAAATCCTAGATACTTCCATCGAGTCTGACAAACAGCAGCTTTCGCTTACTTCGATTATCCTTAAAGAAAACAGCAATGAAATGTTGATACAGGGGGAATATTACGATGAAAGTTCGAAGCCAGGAGTAGACAAAAGCAAAGGAATTTTCATCAAAACTTATGATTTGTCGAGCCGGAAAGAATTGAGCCAAAAATTCCTATCCTGGACTAAGGATATTTATAAGTTATTCGATGCTAAAGCCAAGGCCAGTATTGAAGATAAATTTTTGAACTATAACCATGCCATTATCCCTATGGCGAATGGGCGTTACCTTATGGTTTTTGAGCAATTCAAAAGAGTAGTGGATGGCGGCATGCTTGCTTTGAGCCTGGCCTCTGGGGGGAATATTCAAGGTGCGGTTACTAAAATCAAAGTCGGCAACATCTGGGTGATGGAACTCGATGCAGCCTTTGCTCCCACTAAGGTTAAGTACTACACCAAAGATGAATCTCAAATTGCCCTGCATTCTGGAGTCGACTTTATGGGGCCTGGTTTTTCAGGTTGGATGACCAAACTGACTGGGCAGTTTGATTATCAGTTTTTGCAAAAAAGTAAAGATGGAGCTTTTAATATCACTTATGTCAATTATGATCGTGAAAAAGGGGAGAAAACCAAAACAGTAATTGGAAATATTTTCAAACCGGCCGAGGGTGAGCTGAGTATTGATCACATTGACATCACTGCAGCCAAGCAAACTGCTTTTTTTCTTTATCCGGCGCAATCAGGCTACGTTATGTTGGCTCAGTTTATGAGAAAAGAGGAAAAGTTAGCGTTTAAACTGGTTAAGCTAAATTATTGAGGCAAATACTTTACCGTTTTGCTTCAAAAAGGGTATAGATATTGACCCATTTGGCCTAAGTTTACGACCTAAACATCGAAAGCGCCACGTTGGTACATTCACCAGCGCGGCGCTTTCGATGTTTAGGTCGTAAACTTGGATTAGCGGGCATTGTAGTGTCAGCATTGCGCTTAACCATTTCAAAAAGCTAGGTAGAGCCGGCCATTAAAAATGTCGCTGTTTACCAGCTCACAGAAAAATCAAATTAAAATTTGCTGAAATGAAAATAACCAGACCATTCATCCATCAGATAAAATCTAGTACGGTTTTAATTTTTCTATTGAGTATTCTGACTGTTTTTTTTGCTCATGCTCAAAATTCAGAACCAGGAATGGTTGATCATTCTGACTATTTGAGCGATCTTAAAAATGAACTACTAAAGAAATGGCCCCAAAACAGGACGGTTAATATTGTTTTTCATGGTCACAGTGTACCTGCTGGATATTTTAAAACACCGCATGTAAATACGATGGGAGCATACCCTAATTTATTCCTGAAAAAGTTAAAGGAAATATATCCGTATGCGCCTGTAAATGTAATTGTTACCGCAATTGGCGGTGAGAATTCCCTCAACGGTTCAATACGATTTGAAAAAGATGTGCTTACACACAAACCAGATGTGATTTTAATCGATTATGCTTTAAATGATCGCGGCGCAGGATTGGAAAAGGCAAAAGAAGCATGGAGTTGGATGATTAAAATGGCAAAAGAACAGGATATTCCGGTTATTCTGTTGACCCCATCTCCCGATCAGCGCGTTGATTATGAAAACCCTGATAATGAATTAAAAAAACATACTGACCAGATTATTCAGTTGGCAAAAGAAAATCAGGTGGCGCTGGTTGATACTTACAAAATATTTGGGTTTCTTTATTCTAATAAGGAACAACTGTCCAAATACATGTCGCAGGTAAATCATCCAAATGAACAGGGGCATGAATTAATTGCAAATGAAATTATTGAATGGTTTAAATGGTAATTTTGAATTAAGGGGAAGAGTATTGAGTAGCAAGGAATGGATGTTACAAGTGTTTCGATACTATGCTCGATTCAATGTCAATAGTCGAACTTATCAATTTTGGCTACAAGACAATTTGAAGACGCGGAGATGATAGGTGCAGGTCATGATACACTGCACCAGCGTTGCGGCTTGGCAATTAATGAGGAAGACTTGGTCGAGCGGGGTATCCAAAAAGAATCCGCCAACAACTTAAAATCTACAATGCTGTCGCGCAATGCATCCGCTTTTTTCTTATTTAACCAAAGCGAAAGGATAGCAAGATCAACCTAAACAAACTTAGCCTGATAAGCTTCTAGTGTTTGAGCAGCAACAGCCTCATTTAGCCCCTCTGCTTGTAGATGGGCTGAAAGGATTTCGATTACGCGCTCCAAGCTAGCGCCAGATAGCAATGCAATTTTCTCCAGGGAAAACTCCTGGAATGACCATAGGTTTTTGATGACTTCGCGCTCTTTGAGCTCAGCACCTTGCTCGATCCCTTGCTCAATTCCTTGTTCAATACCTTCCGCTTTAATCATGTCGTAAGTACTCATCGCTTTGTGATTTAAATTATCCGGCAAGTGCTTGATGAACCGGTTGATGGTTTCCCGCTCAATTTCGGCGTTTTTGAAAAGATATGCAAGAAGGGAAACGATAAAGTCGCTAACCTCTTGGTTTTTGGGCTCTAGGTGAATAAAGATCAATTCAGGATGCTCAAGGACAAATTGCGGCTCCCAAATGTGTTTGAGCATGAGCAAGGCATTGATGAGCAAGCCCTTTTTGAGTTCCAATATTTGCTCATCGGAAAGCGCTCGCACATTGGTGAGGATGTAGTCGAAACGCGGTAAATAAGGCAGTAAACTTTGGGGTAGACTTTTGCCAAAATAACTGCTTAAATCCCGCTTATGCCACTTCCGTACACCATGATACACCACAATTGGGATAATCGGGGTAAGCGCCTGCTTTTGTTTGCGTTGCTCTTGCCAGGCCTCCACAAGATAACGCAGCAACTGCAAGTGGGGGAATGTATCAGGACTACTTTTGTGCTCCAAAAAAAATGAAGCCCAAACCTGCCGCTTGCCTTCTTTTATTGGACAGCGGTAAACGACGTCGGAGAAATACTCTTCTAACTCGGGGGTAACCCAACTGCCATTCACCCGCTCCAGTCGGCTCAAATCCAGGCTTTGGTGTACCTCCTGCGGCAACAACTGCTCCAGATAATCCCGCGCAATCTCCAACTGCCCAAAGGAGGCTTTGAAAAATTCATCGTGAGACTTGTGTGGGTAATCTGACATCCTCGAAGTTTATGTATGGAAGAATCGGATACGAAGGTAGTGGGGATGGTGCGCTGGGGCAAGGCACTTTTGGCCAATTTTGACCAGGGCAAATTGGAGGGATTGGAGGAGGAGAAGGGCTAAAGCGACAGGATTGAAAACGGATGGAACGGACTAAACGGACCGGAACGGACTTTGACTCGCCTTCGGCTCATCCTTATCCGCCGCAGGCGGAAAAAATCCGTTTTGATCCGTTCCATCCGTTTGATCCGTTTTACAATCATGCCGCTTTGGCAGCTATAATCTTATACCCGCTCGCCCCAGTCTTCCTCATTAATCGCTGGGCTGCACCAGCTCGTCCAAGTCTTCCCCATTAATCGCCAGGCACAACGCTGGTGTGCACCTATTATCCCCGCGTCTTCAAGACGCATGAGCATGCACACTGGTACAAAAAAAGTACAAGCTCAATACGGGTATGTAGAAAAAACCATTATTTTAATGCAAAAAATTTATGCCGCGTTACCGCATCCTAGATCAGCATGGTTTGAATTACGTTACCTGTACCGTTGTGGGTTGGGTAGATGTATTAAGCTGAAAAACTTACCGAGATATCGTGGCCGATTGCATGCCAATAGTCGAACCCATCAATTTTGGCTACAAGACAATCACCCCATTGCGCTGGTTTCGCCCAAGGTGATTTGGCAAAAAGTAGACTACATTCATCAAAACCCGGTTCGGGCCGGATGGGTGGATAAAGCGGAAGCGTACCTGTACAGCAGTGCTCGGAATTGTGTGTTTGAAAATGAGGGGTGTTTGCTGGAAGTAGACTTACTGGAGCCGTATTTGCCGGGGAGTAGTTTTGTAAATTTGTCTGGGTTTGATGATCAATTGTGAAGGGGGAATGTCGGTCTTATTTAGTATTTTGCATGCTCTTGCGTCTTGAAGAGGCGGGGATGATGGGGGCAGGTTGGGGGGCGATGCACCAGCGTTGCGGCTTGGGGCGGAATAATGGGGAAGACTTGGACGAGCGGGCACAACTGCATTAGCGGTAATTAAGTTTGTTTGCCTTGAGCCTAAAAACTTAAATGAAATCTTTTACCTAAGGCCATAAATTTCAGTTGCTTTATTGTTAGATGAGATGTATATTTGATGCTCTGCTTAGAGGCTTACCTACATATTTTTTCTAATCGTGTTCATACTTCTGGTATGAATCACTATTTTCAATTTCATAATAATTTTTAAATGGAAAATACCACTTTGGTCACTGGGAAGAAATATATCAAGGATATTTTTAGCCCTGAACAGTTTTTTAATATTCCTGAATATCAAAGGCCTTATGTCTGGGGCGAAGAGCAAATTGTTGCTTTGCTGGAGGACGTTAGCAAGGCCATGGAAACAGACAGTAACAAGGAATATTTTCTTGGTTGTATGATTTGGAATACTAGACAAGAAAGAACTAATAAAAACGTAGAGTATGTCTATCAGGATATTCTAGATGGCCAACAAAGGTTTATTACGTTATTCCTGCTTCACGGAGTCATAAGAGACATATCAATAAAAGATAAACTAAAAGAAAATGTTCAGAAGCGACTGGTTCAAGAAGCTGATGACTACAACAATATTCCTGCTAGGAACAGGATTGAATTCGAAATTAGAGACGACAAAGATTTTCTTGATAAATACATTATCGGAGATGGTGGCACATTGTTAATAAATGAAATCGAAGCCATAATCGAAAACCCCAAATCAGGTGCTGCCATAAGAAACATGGCTTCGGGTATTCTTATAATGAAACGTTGGTGGGATGCCAAATTCAATGAAAACCTCGGAAACGAGGAGCTTTATTTAGCAGATTTCTACAAATATCTTTCGACAAAAGTATTGGCACTTTATTTAGCTACACCAAATAACCTTGATGATGCATATAATTTATTCACTGTTTTGAACAGTAGGGGCTTGCAACTTCAAGTCAGTGACATCCTAAGAGCGCAAAATTTAAGAGTAATAGAGAACCCAGAGTTAAGAAAACTTTATGCAAATAAATGGTCTGATTTTGAGAATACAATTTCTGCCCCATACAGAGGTTTCGACGATTTTTTATGGGCATTAGTTTTCATAAAAATGAAATATAGAAGTGATGATAACAAAAGCCTAACTAAAGCTTTTGAATATATGTTTAAAAGAAATATGCTTAATAAAGGTACCGACACACTAGACTACGTTGGAAAATACATAAAACATTATGAAGCAATAACAAATGGCAGTATTACTACTAGAGAAGGTATGAACCTTTTTGGTAATTTAAATTTCATTCTGTCAAGTGTTTATGGAAGCCAATATTTAACGCCACTAATGCATTACAGAGAGTGTTTTGGCGAATACAAAATTTTAGATTTCATGATAAAAATCGATAATCTATTCTCTATGAGCTGGTTGCTTGGAAGGCGCCAATCGCAAACAAGAGCATTTATTATTCTTCGAAGAATAGATTCATATTTTGAAAAAATCAAGAAAAAAGAACTGCCAATAGAAGAAGCTGTTGATGATTTTTTAAATGATTCATGTTTGAGATATGATTTTTATGATGAAGAAATTTCATCTGAGAAGCCAATAAATATTGCTGATTTCATCTCATTGTTAATGAATGAAAAATGGGGTGCTTATGCAGGTACCAGAATAAATAAAACGAGGTATTTGCTGCTAAAGATGGACCTATTGATGGGAAATGCAGCTACTTTCTTACAGTATAATAAAGATTCATCTTCTATTGAACATTTGATGCCGCAAAAGATAGAGGGTTCAGGATGGGAAATCGACCCATCTAGTCATAAAGAATGGGTTCATAGAATAGGTAACCTGGTTCTAATTGATAAAAATAAAAATGCGTCATTAAGCAATAAACCTTTCAACGAAAAGAAAATCAGATATCAGGGGGCAATTGAAACAAGAGCAAATACTAACTATATTTTCATAACAAACCCGGACTGGGATATTGAGTCTATTGAGCGAAACCATGACCGAATAATAAGCATCTTGTCTTATTATTACGAAGGGAATTGCCTAAAAACTTTTCAACAAATCAAAAAGAATCAACATTATACACCCAATGCTCATATTTGATAGCCTAAAGACAGGGCAGTAACTTCTGGTCACTGCCTTGTTCTATTTATACTCAAAAAAACACAGAAAAATCATCCTTTCAGGTGGGGGCGAAATGCACCAACTCCGGAAAAGGGGAAAAATAAACATTGCTTTTATCACTTTACGAAACTCCATTTAGAAAATTAATTAGAATAAGGTATGTTTTTACTTGGGTTCGCATCAAATTATCTACTAGTTTAGCAGGTTTGGTGATCAATCGTGAAGAGGTAATTTCACTCTTTTTTAGTATTTTGCATGCTCTCGTGTCTTGGAGAGGCGGGGATGATGCGGGCAGGTCAGGAGATACTGCATCAGTGGAGGAGCTTGGGGGTAATGGGAAGACTTGGACTAGCGGGAGCAAAAGCAGGATTTGGCGATAAAGTTTAAGAAGAATTGATTGGATAACCATTAAATTAAATAAAGTTTATGTTTAATAAGCCATTAAAAGATATTGAATATCAAGATGTAGAAGATCTAATCCTTGTTCATCAACAGAATGAAGGGCTCCACATCGAATTTAAAGGAGAACCTAAAAATTTAGACCACTTTTCAAATGAACTAGTTAAAGACTTTTCTTCATTTGCGAATTCTAATGGGGGATACATAATCTTAGGGGTAGAAGAGAATAAAACAGCCGTTGGGAAAGAATTTAGTATTAAAGGCTTTTTAAAACAATATGATAGAAAGAATATAGAAGAATGGATCAACCAGAAAATGGTTGGAAACCTAGAGCCAAGACTGTTTTTTCCCGAACCTAAAGTGATCGAAATACCAAACTTAGAAGGCCGAGTGCTATTTGTGTACTATATTCCTGAAAGCACAACAAAGCCACATTTCAACAATGTTGAAAAGCGCTACTTTAATAGGGTAAACGATATTTCAACTCCTTCTACACATTATTTAATCAGAGACATGTTTGAATCAACTAGAAGAAGATACGATGAGTTCAATGATTTTCTTGATAGAAGGAATTTATTGGACGAATACAGTGATGATTTTGGATTAACTCCAAATTCGCGACAAATTTCAACAAATGAATTTGCCACTGTAATTGATCCAGTACGACCATTATTGATTTTATCATTTATCCCTAAGTTTCCCAATAACCAAATTATCCAAAGTTATAAACAGGAGTTTATTAATTGGATTGTTCAAAATTCAAAAGGTTTTAACCCATTTAGTTGGATGTCAGTCTTTCCAACAGATAATACAAATTTTAATTTACATGGATTAGTGCTTAAAAACAATAGTAATAAATCATATGTTGAGTTTCAAAACAATGGATATATTGAAGTAGGTTTATGCGATTCTATTTTCTGGATGTGGGTACCAGACGGTCATTCTGAGAAAATCCCAGCCTTGAACATTACTTTCTGTGCAGGTTATGTTATCGCATTATTGAGTTTTATAAAAAAATATTATGCCTATATCGGTTATGAAGAGGAGCTTACTTTTCAATTAAGCTTCAGAAATGTATTAGGTATAAGCTTAATAGGATTTAACGAATCAAGAAGGAAGATAGATTGGAGGTGGCTTGACGACTTACCACAAAACAATACTCATAAAAACTTCACCATAATACAGAAAGTAATTCCTACTGATTTTGGGGATGAAAAGATTGTTCAAATTGCAAAAGATTGTATTGAAAAGATCATGCTGGCTTGTAATTGTAATGATTTTACATTGTGTTTTATAGAAGACAATATTGATTTAAACAAATTTCGAAGTTTTAAGATAGAGTAGTAATTTTGTATTTTTTACATCTAATTTTTATTGCTTTTCAATTAGAAATTTGATGCCACTGAGAATGCAATCCTCGAGAATCAATTCAAAGTTATCTTGAACCCATATTACAGTTGCCCCCTCTTTGGTAAGAATTTCCTCCCGAATAAGCCATGTTTTGCCGTCAAAGGTTTTGTCTGCTGTTGTTACATTTGTTTGAGTGGTGAATAAATTGTGAGTGTAGTTATTTCTTGTCTCAAAAAGCCAATTTTCTTTATAAACATCATCTATGACTAGAGCCAATTTTTCGCTGTCATTGGCCAATTTTTCGACATAAATACTATTTAAAAGCATTTTTCTTTTTTGAAGAGGAAGAATTTCATGCAAAAACCTGAAAAATGTTTTTTTGACTCCATATATTTCATGATAATATTTGTATATATTTTTGACTCCCATTTTGATTTCCTCTAAATCAATACTTCCAAAATTATTAATTGTGCTTTCAATTGCTTCATGAACTTCATTACTACATGAGTTTGAGGTTACCCACTCAGGAAAAAAACGCCATCCTTTTACAGGCGTTCCTAATTGGTCAAAACATGTTAAATACAAATATGTAACAAGGCCAGGGTACATATAAACTTGAATGTAATTATCTGCATAATTAATTTTTGCCATTAAATCTCGAACCAAGATAATCCTGTTGTGAACTTTTAGAATTCTATTAATTATAGATTTCGAGAGCATTTCTTGGGTTTTAACGTCGCTTAATCCAGTGATTTCTTTTTCAAGAGCTTCAAATTTAATTCTCATGTTTTCATAAAAATTTCCCTCTTCCATTAGTTGATTCATGGACTCATTGTACAAGTTATCTAAAGATGGTTTGAGATTTTGAAATAAACTCATATAGTGCCTGTTTGTGGTTATTTAAGGTAGTGGCTTTCTGCTAGTGCCATGTCAACTTAACTTTAAGGGAAAATATTAAGTACCAAAAGTTTTTTTCGGCTTTAAAAACAACTTTTTTTCATTGTTTTAATCTTCGTCAGATGAAGTGATAATCTGGTCATAATACTTATTTTTTTGATTTTCCATACCATCTACCAACTCGTCATATAAAATTATTTCTATATTTTTTAAAGAATTTCTTAGCACTTTGAAATCTTCTTTTTTGTTATCATCATTTAGTTGGCTTGAATGGCCAATTATTAGAATAGCTCTTGGCTTTATCACTTTTACGTCTATTCGCTCTTCTCTCTTAATATCATCAGCTAACGTACTTGCTTTTCGTTCTGCATTATAAAGATATTTTTCAGCTTGTACAATAGCTTTTACGGTGTCTGAGTGCCAATAATAATTCCCTCTATCAGTATCAGAAGATAATAATGGTGTGGTGGGTTTTTTTATTTCAAAAATGTCAAGAAAACCTTTTGTATCTATCATTCCAAAATCTACATTTCTGGAACCTCTAAGAATTACATTTAGCTCAGGAAGTATTTTAACATACTTGGATTCAAGGAGGAATAAGTTCTTTTTTAAATATTTTCCCCAGAGGTTTTCGGAAATGTTCTTAGCCAAATTTTCTTCAAACTCTGCTATTATTCTATCAACTGCAACCGTATCTACTTGAATTTTTGTTCGAGCTAATTGTAAAAATTTATGAGAATTGCTTTGATATCTATTTTTTAATAAATCAGATATAAAACCTTCAAGTAGTTGAAGGTCTGAAGGGGTTAAGTGCGGAATTATATCTGGATTTAGGTTGCGTATAAAATTGCCCTTTTTGCGTTGAGGCGAATTGATGTTTTCACTAAAGTGATTAGGAAATAAATTGAAAAAGAAACTGTCCACAATATCATTCTTTGCCTGATTGTGTAAATTTTTCTCAGTTATAAAATCCTCTCTTATAGTTTTAAAATTTTCGTACTTTAGAGTAAGTGAGTAAGTTTCTTCGTTTCTGTTCTTTCTAATTGAATTTTCCCCAGTTGAGGTTATAGTGATTTTGTTGATTTTTCTTTCTTGAATTTTTTTGTTTAAGAAGTATTGAACGGACTGCTTTATGTACCCATTTTCAGAAAAGTCTTCTGGGAGTTTGGCAAATCCGTCAAGTGTTATCTCTGACAATTCAAATTCTCCAGGTTTAGTATAAAAAATGATTTTATTTTCCTGCTTGAAAAATTTGAAAGTAAGTCTTCTTGTTGACGCATCTTCACCTTCTATCACCCAAATTTCTTTTCCAGAAGAATTTGCATTAGTTTCAGTAGTGTACTTCGCAATAGTATTGTTTTAAAATTGATTCATAACAAAGTTAATCCTTGAATACTATAATTGCAACATTTAATACTCATGAAATTTATCGATGATGCATAAAGCAAGGATTTGGGAAACAATTTGATTGTAAAGACACAAATTTCCCTATCTCTACTCACGCATAACATTCCCAAACAATCAACATGGCCAAGAACAGCCAAGCAATTCCAACCTGGGCGATATACCCAGGAATTGCCCAGGTTACATTTTGTAATGTGGAGCAAATTCAGCACTGGCCAAAGTGCAGGGGAGTGGTTGAAACTCCCAGGGGGCAAAAGATTCCATTCCCTCAAGAGGAAATCAACCAGATTATTTCAATCTTATTTCAACAATTTTGTCAGGCTCACGGTAATTCCCCATTTTGATGAACTTTGAACACGAGCCAAAAGCCCCTCCTGTATCAGTTATTGTTACTGTGTAATTTAGTTTCTCTATCAATTTTCCTTCATAAAAGAATAGGGCTAAAAATTCGTCTGCGGACATTCCCGTTTTACAATAATGCCACTCTTCAACACTTTTATAGAAGTCGCTTTTGACAGGAGTACCCATTATTGCTTCCACTTCTGATTTTGTCATTCCTGGGCTTAATTTGTGTGAAACGCTTAGATTCTGTTGTACTCCACAGGCAGTTAAACAAAGGGTGATCATAAGAAGTAAAACAAACCCAGTAATTCTTTTCATTGTATTATTCATTTTATTCGCTGCTAGGGAGATAAAGCAAAGTTAAACTTGTAGGCTGTAATTTCAAATTATTTGATTGGACTTAGCTTTTAATTTCTCTTAAAAGTTCTTCCTCATTAATTTCGACTACTTCAGTTTTCCCAATTTTACTAGCTGAATAACCCGCTAGCCCAAGCCTTCCCCATTAACACCATCTGCACAAGCGTTGCCTTTTGAGGCTAAAGGGAAGTCTTACACTGGGGTAATTTAAGCTCGCCTAAATCAACAAAAAAATAACAAAAAACTTCCATTATCAATTGCTTCGCACTTCAAAATTTCTATACCTTTGGTGCGCAAAAAAACATAACCCTATGCGCTACTTATT
>JAIXOO010000365.1 GCA_027486765.1 Saprospiraceae bacterium | reverse complement strand
GAGCGACAAATCCGCAATCTGCCTTTGGTAGATGAAGTACACGCTGAGGCTTACATCAGTGCCTTGCATCGCTTGTTTACCCTAGAAGTGCAACAAATCATGGGGGTAGACTGGTCGGCCAATGAGCGCAACGCTGAGATCGCTTACCCGGTGGGCTATCAAGATGTGTTTCGTCGGCATTGGGAAGAGCGTTTGGCCGAATTGCCCAAACTAAAACAGTATTTTGAAATAGAAGAGTGGGTTGCAGAAATTCAGTTTTGCAGCCAACTGGAAAAATTAGCATCAGCAGAAGCTGCGCTGGAAAGAATCAAACAAATAAAAAGTTACCCCGCGCTGATTCAGGAAATGGAGTATACCTATCGGAAGAGCGTGATTGTGTTAAAAATGGGGAAACTGCCAAGCATGCTTTGGGAGACCCCAAATGGACAAGTAGCGGAATTGAAAGCCAAAGAAGCCCAGCGTACGTTGCTGGTGTTTTGGGATGCCAGCAACCCGGAAAGTTTGGCCGCATATCAGCGATTTCAGGAAAAAACGACCATTCGATTTCCGGGAAGTACGCAAGACAGCTTGATCAGTACCGTGAATCCCCGGAAACTCATTTGGATACAAGTAGGAGGCGATTTGGTAAAATGGAAGCAGGTCATTAACACGCTCCCCAATACGTATTCAACTGAGCATTATGCGATAAAAAAACCTGAGGATATTGCTGCCCTAAAGCCTTATCTGTACGAAGACAAACTCCCGGTTGCTTTTAACTTAAGGCCGGATTTGAGCATAGAAGGCATCAGCAACCGGCCAACGGCAATTGATGTCCCTTCCTGGGTAGTTGAAACAGTGGGGGGCAGGATTATGTGGAGGCGCCAGAGGGAGTAATTTCAAAACGATACCCAACCCCGTGTACACTCACAATTTTAATGTTTTCATCCTCTTGTAACAATTTGCGCAGGCGGGAAATGAATACATCCAAACTACGCCCAACCAACATACCTTCGTCTTGCCAAATGGCTTCGAGGATGCGTTCGCGGTCCAGCACCTGATTGGCATTTTGGATCAAATAGTTGAGGAGTTTGGCTTCGCGAAAGGTCAGGTTTTTGAGCTGGTCGTTTACCCATAAAGTTTGATTGGCAAAGTCAAAACTGCTTTGACCAAAACGGAGTTGATTGGAGTCGATTTCTTCCAATTGGGCCTCTGGGACTGGAGGCGTTTTTCTACGGTACAACACGGTGCCCAAGGCGGCAAGAAAAAGAAAACCACTCAACATGAGGAAACTGGTTTTCCAAGGATTGGGCTGTGGGATTACTTCATCCAAAAAACTCAATTCGATGTTCAGACAATCGGCAGCGAGGTCGCGGCCACCACAGGGTACTTCACCGTCTAGTTCCAAATCGCTAGCGGAATAGCCCAGTATCAATTCGTTGTCATTACAGCGCAGCACTGCAACGTTGTAGTCCATCCGAATCGCCTGGCGCAACAAGGCCTGGCGTAAAATTCGTGGCAAACTATCATAGTTAAAACGGCGCTCCAAACGCAGTAGCCAGGTATGCGCATCTTTTCTGCGCACTGGAGCAATGGTTGAAGTACTGTCGCCCGCCAAATCCAGCAGTCGATCTCCCGTTTCTCGCAAGGCTAGGTTAATGCGGGTAGGCTCCAAACGAGTTTCACTTCCTTTGGCTTCCGGCCACCAAACCGCCGAAAGGATAAACACCGCCAAGACCACCAGACTCAGCGGCAATCCCCATCTTTTGATTTTTTCTGCGTTCATGGGACAAAATTAAGCTCTTTTGAGTTTCCAAAAACAGGTTTTACATTTCATTTACATTGTTTTACCCCGCTTTTACCCCCTTTACAACACCAGCCCTTAGGTTTGTAGGATTAGAAATCACCCGCATTTTTCATCATTCAAATCATTAACCATGCGCGTATTGCAAGTCATTTTTTTATTCTGTGTGTTGAGTTCCACCGCTTTATTCGGTCAGGGCAGCGACTTCACCAATTGTACCGCCGTTTTGTTGAACAACAAAATGGTCGTCAACGAGTACACTCCCACGGGCAAATGTGAACTGGCGATTGATGCTAAGGGCGTTTTTACCGTTCAACCGGTGAGCCTAAGTGACAATGGCTCAGCTGAGCCTCAGGGCAAACATCGCTTTAAAATTGCCATCCGCGATTTCAATACCAAGACTATGATTTCCTTTTCTGATCAAACCTATATGGAGATCGATGCAAGCAAGGTGCTGAGCCAATGCAGAAAGGGGGACTCCATTGTGTTTATCACCATGGATCGGGGATTGGCTTTGCCACACAATGAGGTGCTGGTGAAGTGATTTCGGATTGAGGATTTCGGTCGATTTATAGCGGAGTCTACCGAAATCCGAAATCCCCAACCCGAAATGGTAAATCGTTTCCTTGACGACACTGAACTGCGGTTAAAACTTTTAACTTCGTCAAAAAAAACATGAAACCATTCTTTCTCTTTTGCTTCTTACTGTGTTCCACCCTTCAGCTTAGCGCCCAAAAATTCCCTGGCTTGGACAAAAGCCCGATGGACGTCAGTTATTACCCCCACGATTTTGCCCACGACCGCAAATTTGCGCCGGATAAAATTGGTGGGGCTGATGCTGCGGCGGTAGTGCGGGTCATTTACAGCCGCCCGGCCAAAAAAGAGCGGGAGGTTTTTGGGAAACTGATTCCCTTCGGCAAAGTGTGGCGATTGGGTGCCAATGAAGCTACTGAGATCAAGTTTTATCAGGATGTTACTTTTGGTGGAAAGCCGGTTAAAGCTGGCTCCTATGCCTTGTTTGCTATTCCCGATCAGGGTGAGTGGACGATTGTGTTGAACAGCGAATTGGACCACTGGGGCGCCTACAGTTACAAGGAAAGCCTGGATGTATTGCGGATCAAAGTTCCGGTTAAAAGCACCACCGATGTAGTGGAAAACCTGGCGATCGCTTTTGAAAAGGTAGACACAAAAGCAGCTACCATGCGGATTGGATGGGATAAAACGATGGTGGAGGTACCATTTGAATGGAAATAATAAGCCGCTTCTAAGGTGAACCTTGAGTGCCTTAGGTTTCTTAGGTGGTGAAAAACTTATTCTTTCACCACCTAAGAAACCCAAGGCACTCAAGAAACACCTAAGCTCAATTTACCTCTAGCTTATCTCTTTCCGGCAACTTCGGAAAAGTACCATGCGGCTCCGTCTGGTACCAAAAAACCACCGAAGCAATGTCGTCCTGAAGTGGCAAATAACGCCCATCGCCCCGCCAGCCCAAAGCCTGAATGGTCACCTTTAAGTCTTTTTCAAAACGGATTGGATCTGGAATGTGCCAGCGGTACATGCCAAAACGCTGCATCACCTGGTAATGCCCGTCCCCGCGAATCACTTGCGGTAAGCCCACGTAGGCCGTATTGAATTCCTGGTACTCCACCACATCTACTCCAGCCGCGTTCTTTTTGCGCACGTCAAAATCGTAGGAGCCACAGAAATAATCTTCGGTGCCTGTGCCACAAATGGTGGGAAAATCCTTATCCCCATCGATGTAAAACTTGATCTCGCCTTCACCCCACCAGCCATTGTTGTGAACGCCCCAGGCGATGTAGGTGCCTACGTAATGACCTTTGCCCTTGATGCCATCCACCAGGGTGTACACCTCTTTGTAGGGCACAGGATTGGTGCGGCGGAATTGGGCATGGAAGTATGCTGCATCGTCGGGAACAGTGGTTTCCACATAGTCAATCTGGTAGTACAAACGGAACTCCTCATCGGCCAGATTCTCGATGGTGATTTTGGCCTTTTTGCGGAAAGGCATCACCCAGTAGCAGTTGAAGGCGCTACCTGGATTAACCGTTACCGCCAAGGAATTGACCGGAGCATACTGGTTCCAACCCATGCAAAAAAAATCTCCCAGCGGTGCTTCGACGGAAGGCTCCTTTTCATCGTCCCAATAGATGCGGATGATGGCATAGCGCCACTTGATGCCCGCCGGAGTGAGCCAAATGTGTTGAATGGCGCCCGAGCCGTTGATTTCCGCCATGGTGAAGGTGGTTTTGGACGGAATTTTTACGCTGGGACTGATTTTCCAGCCTTGGCCCAGGCCTCGTGCGGCGTTGGCTCCGGTTCCTTCCGTAGCCATTCCACCTTTTCCTTTCTCTCCGCCAAAGTTTTCTGGCGAGATCGAACGAGTCTTGGCATCGGAAAGTTTGAACAAATTGCTGAGGTTGTTAGAAATGCCGTCATGTTTTTGGGCAAAAGCCAGGAGGCTTAGCCAACAGAGGCAGAGGGTAAATAGTGTTTTCATTGCGATCGGAATTTAACAGGTTTAGGGAGGTTGAGAAGGTTTAGGGAGGTTTAGGCTGCCGCAGCGATTTTGACTCCAGAAAGGTCTAAGCCGCTGCGGTAGCCTAAACCTTCTCAACCATCTCAACCTCCCTCAACCCTCTTAATTTTTCATTTTCTTCTCCTCCTTCAAATACTTATCCAAAAACTTCAGCACTGCGCCGTAGCCTTTGATCTCATTTTCCTTTTTCACAAAGCCATGCCCTTCATCCGGGAAAACGATGTATTCGACGGGCACGTTATTTTTCTTCACCCCAGCCACAATTTCATCCGATTCAACTTGCAAAACGCGGGGGTCATTGGCACCCTGGAGCACCATGATCGGGTGTTTGACCTTGTCGGTGTGGAACAAGGGGGATATTTTGCGCAAGCGTACGGAGTCTGCGCTAAAGGGATCACCTAGTTCGGCGTATAAGGCACCACGCATTGATTCCCAATAGGGCGGGATGGATTTTAGGGTGCGCAGCCAGTTGGTTACCCCAAAAATATCTACCCCAACTTTAAACTCATCGGGTGTAAAAGTCATTCCAGCCATCGTCATGTATCCGCCGTAAGAACCACCGATGATGCCAATTTTTTCAGGATCAACATAGGGCAAACTTTGTAGGTGTTTTTTACCCCAAACACAGTCTTGCAGGTCTTTTTCTCCGTGGTTCAGGTCATCCATTTGGTAAAACTTTTGCCCGTAGCCACTGCTGCCGCGGTTGTTGACAGCAAGTACTGCGTAGCCATTGTTGACCAAAAACTGGATCAGCGGGAAATAACCTACCCGCGACTGCCCGCCAGGGCCACCATGCACCCAAATCAGGGCGGGAACTTTGTTTTGAGCAGAGGCTTGTTGGGGTTTGTAATAAATAGCAGGAATGTCCACGCCATCAAAGGATTTGTACCGTACAACCTCGGCAGCCACCAAGTCCTCGGGATTGATTTCCTGGTTCAAGGTCTCAGTCAATTTTTTCAATTCCTTAGTCTTGAAATCATAAACGTAAATATTGGAGGGGGCTTTGGAGGTTCCGACGGTAAGCCGCATTTTGTTTTCGCTAGGGGAGATGCTGACCGATGCAACGTCGCCATCCGGGATTTCGGGCAAGTCCACTTCTTTTCCACTCTGGTTGTCGATGACTTTTAGTTCGTTTTTGCCATCTGCATTCACAGCAATTACCCTGTATTTTTCATTTTCGGAATCATAAGCGTACATGACGTCCCATTTGGTGGCAAAAACCTCCTTGCTTTTGCCGTCAGCGAGGTTGTAGGCTTCGAGCGACTGGAATTCTTTGCTGGCATTGGAAAGATAATAAAAGGTCTTGCCGTCTTTGCTGAAACCAGAGCCGCCGTAGATGCCTTTTTTGCCTTTTTCAGAAATCTCGGTCATTTTTTTGCTCCCCAATTCGTACAAAAACAACTGGTTTTCGCTGGTGGTGATGCTTTTATTGAGGGCCACATATTTTTCATCCCAGGAGAGCCCGGCCAGGTCGTACCCTTCATTGTTTTGGTACATCATGCTGGCTTTCCAGTCGCCAATGCCCATTTTGTAGAGGTCAAAAAAACGTTCATCCCGTTTGTTGGAAGTGTAATACATCGTTTTTTTGTCGAGGCTCCAGCCAAAAAAACTGGCTTTTTCCTTGGGTGCGGGAGTGAGGTCTTGCACACTGCCATCGGCTTTGCGCAGGTAGAGGTGGTCAATTTCGTTGCCTCCTTTGTCGGCGGAATAAATGAGGTCGCTGGTGCCGGGCACGTAATCTACGGCGAAGATGGATTCGGTCGTAGATTTGGTCAGGGCGGTCATTTTTTGGTCGGCGAGGTTAATCTCGTACAGGTTGAAGATGCCCGTTTCATTGCTGTGTACCAAGAGTTTGCTTTCATCAGGCGAAAAAAGGCCGCCACCGATGCCTTTGTTGGCATAAAACTGCTCAATGCTGTACTTTTTGACGTTGCGTGGTGGTGCGTCTTTCGGCTTTTGCTGGCAGGAAAAAACTGCGATCAAGACAGTCAGGAGAAAAAGGATTTTTTTCATTGTAATGGATTTTGGTAAAGGGTGGAAATGAAATATTCGTTTCCAGTGCTAAAACTGCCTTGAATTTAATCAATGCCGATCAATGTTTTCTTTTTTGGAAAAAAAACAAGAATCTTTCTATTTTGTGGATCATCCGACTATATAGAATAGAGAAAACCAAGCAACATGAACATCAAATCCATCGAGGTCTGGCAGCAAAATCTGGCCCTCTCCCGACCTTACACCATAGCATACCATACGACTACCGAGGTTGAAAATGCATTCATTTTGATTGAGCTGGAAAATGGCATCCGGGGCATCGGCGCAGGGTGCCCGATGGACTATGTGACGGGTGAAACCCTGGAACATACCATGGCAGTATTGCAATCCGAACCCATCAAAATGCTGGAAGGCAAACCCATCGAGTTGTTTCAGGTCTACATCAAATGGTTTCGGGATACTTTTGGGAAATACCCGGCTGCTTTGGCCGCATTTGATATGGCTTTGCACGATGCTTTTTGCCAATCAATCGGGATGTCGGTGGTGGATTTTTTGGGCCGGAGAGTCGAAAAATTGCCCACTTCGGTGACCATTGGCATCAAGGATGTGGAAGGCACCCTGGCCGATGCGCAGGAATTTGTGGAGGCTGGATTCAAAATTTTGAAAGTCAAACTGGGCCAAAACCTGCAACTTGACATTGAACGCCTCATCAAACTGCGCGAGCGTTTTGGCTACCTTATCGGTATCCGAGTTGATCCCAATCAAGGGTATTCCTACAAAGACTTATTGCTGTTTGACGCTTTGACGGAGTCTCTACACATCGAATTGGTTGAACAACCCGTAAAAGTGAGCGACATGCAGCTGCTCAGCGGCCTGCCTGCCGACATGCGCGACCAAATCGCTGCCGACGAGAGTTTGTTGCAACTGCCTTCCGCCCTACAATTGCTTACCCCCGATCGTACCTGCGGGATTTTCAACATCAAATTGATGAAATGTGGGGGCATTCAGGCGGCACAAGAAATTGCCAACGTAGCACAATCCGCTGGCATCGACCTGATGTGGGGCTGTAACGATGAGAGCATTGTGAGCATCACTGCTGCACTGCACGTGGCATTCGCGCAGCCGCATACGAAGTACATCGATTTGGATGGCAGTTTTGATTTGGCGCAGGATGTGGTGAAGGG
>JAIXOO010000142.1 GCA_027486765.1 Saprospiraceae bacterium | reverse complement strand
TCGGGAACTTTTTAATTTAGGATATGGTTGATGCTTTGAAACCTAAAAAATCCTAATTTTATGGTAGCACAAGCAACGCAAAGCATGAATTACGATCGTATCCTGGAGGAGGAGTTGCTGCCTCAGGCAGAGGCGCTGCTTACTTTTGCTTACCATCTGACCTACAATCAGCAGGATGCTGAAGATTTGGTGCAGGAAACGTACATGAAAGCGTACAAGGCCATCGACAAATACATCGAAGGTACCAACGCTAAAGCATGGCTGTTCAAAATCCTGAAAAACACCTTCATCAACGATTACCGCCGCAAAAGCCGTGGCCCTGCGCTGAAAGAGTTGGATGAGGTCATCGCCTACCAAAATCGTGAAAACACGCCTTACATCAGCGCACATGCAGGTTTGGCGGAGGAAACTTACGAGTCGGCAATGGGGGACGAAGTCACGATGGCCATCAACAAACTCTCGATGAACTTTCGGGAAGTATTGCTGTTGAGCGATGTGGAAGATTTTTCTTACGAAGAAATCTCCAAAATTTTGGATATTCCCATCGGAACGGTGCGTTCGCGGCTGAACCGGGCACGGAATGCCGTCAAAGAAGATTTGCAATTGTACGCCCAGTCCATGGGCTTCAAAGACAATCGATAAACCCAGCCTTGGCTGGGAACAGGCCTTTTCTTCTGATCCATACCTGGGACGGTGCGAAGAAGGGGCCTTTTTTTTAGCCGGAGGCTAAAAATCCCACGGCTGAAGCCATGGGTTGGTTTTTTGGGTGCCCTCCCACGGATAAATCCGTAGGTTGGGTGGAAGAGTGAAAACTTGATGAACTGTTACCCGCGGCTTTAGCCTCGGGCCACCCCACGGTTGAAACCATGGGTTTTAGTTAACCTTAATTAAATGCTACCGGTGGATCTGCCACCCACGACTAAAATCGGGGGATAGATCGCCACAAAAAAACAAGGCTATGGTAAAGAGTCCGATCACCAATGATGAGTTCATTAAAAAGGTGGGGTTATTCCTGGACAACGAACTCAGTGACAAAGACAGCCGCGATCTCCTGCGCGAGATTCAGACAAACCCGGCATTCATGCACATTTTAAAAGAAGAGCAGACCTTTAGAGAATTTATAAAGACTAAAATAGACCGACGAAAACCTTCTCCTGCCTTAATAGCTTCAATAAAAGACAAAATAAAAGCTTCTTCGCCGATCTGATAGGTATAGCAGATCCTTCCGAAAACCACTAGTCCTTCAACACCTTTAAACTCAGATCCAGACTTTGGGCGGAGTGCGTCAGTGCACCTACCGAAATGTAATCTACACCTGTGAGTGCAATTGCACGAAGTGTGTCCAGGGTTACTCCGCCCGAAGCCTCGGTCTCGAAGCGATTGCCCACTATTTTTACGGCTTCACGCATGGTCTCCAGTTGGAAATTGTCCAACATGATGCGGGTCACTTTTCCTGTATCGAGCACCTGCTGGAGTTCCTCCAAATTGCGCACCTCTACCGTCACATTGAGGTTGAGTCCTTTTTCCTGCTGATAGGCATAGACCCGTTCAATGGCTGCTTGAATGCTGCCACAGGCATCGGTATGGTTGTCTTTGATCATGAACCAATCGTACAGCCCGTCGCGGTAATTGTGGCAGCCCCCGATGCGCACGGCCCATTTTTCCAAAAAGCGGATCAGTGGAGTGGTTTTGCGGGTATCCAGAATTTTGACGGGTAGATCGGCTACGGCATCGTGGTATTGTTTGCTGATGGTGGCAATGCCACTCATGCGCTGCATGGTGTTGAGGGTGAGGCGCTCGCCCTGGAGTAGGGCCTGGGAGTGGCACTCGACAATGAAGGCTACGTCGCCGTACTTGATGTTGGCGCCGTCGTCGAGAATTTTTTCAAAATGAGCCGTGGGATCCAGCGTTTTAAAGATGCGCTCGGCAATGGCTACTCCGGCGAGCACTCCTTCGTCTTTGACGAGCAGGCGGGCGCGGTTGCGGGCTTCGGCAGGAATGCAGGCGAGGCAGGTGACATCGCCCGTGCCAATGTCTTCCTTGAGGCCGGCGGCGATAAAGTTGTCGATTTGATCGAAATTCATGGGTTGTTTGTTTTGAACCACCTTAGAAACCTTAGGCACTTTAGAATCACCTCAGGTGTTTCTCCTCTAAGGTGGTACTAAGGTGTCTAAGGTTTCTTAGGTGGTTCAATTGTGTATTACATCATCTTGCCCACCTTTTCCAGCAGGGCTTTGGTCAATTTAATTCCTTCTTTTTCAGGCGTTTTTTGTCCCTCGTACTCGATGCCGACATAACCTTTGAACTTCGCTTTTTTCACGATTTTCATCATTTTTAGGTAGTCGGTATGGGTTTCATTGCCCGTGGCGTCGAAGTCGTGGGTTTTGGCGCTCACCCCTTTGGCGAAAGGCATCAACTCCTCAACGCCCATGTAGCGATCGTATTCCTCGGCGCACTCCCAGGAACCCTGTTTGCGGGTAACGCAGAAATTGCCAAAATCAGGCAGGGTACCAACATTTTTCATATTAACCTGCTTCATCACGCCGGATAGCCATTTGCCATTGGAGGAATAGCCACCGTGGTTTTCAACAATGACGTTGATGCCCATGGTCGCGCCGAATTCGCCAATTTTGCTCAAACCTTCTACGGCTGCTTTGCCCACTTCTTCGGCAGTGCCTTTACCGGCGGCGTTTACGCGAATAGTCGCGCAGCCCAGGTATTTGGCACATTCTACCCACTGTTTGTGTTGGTCTACGGCCTTGTTGAGCTCGGCAGCATCGGTAGCACCCAGGTTGCCTTCCCCATCGATCATGATCAGGTGGTTCTTGATGCCGTTGTCCTTGCAACGCATGAGCAGTTCGTTGAGGTAAGTGGTATCTTTGGCTTTGTCTTTGAAGAACTGGTTGACGTATTCAACAACTCCAATGCCAAATTCTTTGCGGGCCATCACTGGAAAGTCCAGGTTGGTCATTTCTTTTTTGAACAGGGCGGTGTGGAGCGACCACTCAGCCAGCGAAATTTCAAAAAACATTTTTTTGCTGCTGTCCAGGTCCATGCTGCTCAGCGGCAGCACGGCTAAACCCGCCGCGGTATAAGTCATCTGATGGAGGAAATCACGACGTTTCATGTGATGGAAGAATTTTGCGTGAATAATGGTGAGCAAGATAGGTGTTTTGGGAGATTCTGGGTGGGCGGGGCTAGAAAATAAAATGCCTGCAAACTGCCACCATTTGAAAAAGAAGCATTATTAAGCTGGAATGGTCAAGACTTGATCTAACGATTATCTTTTTCTTTCACCTCAACCACTCCCAGCGCTTGGCCCAATCCAACAAAATTTCACTCCGCCACTTCGAAATCGTCTTCCCACCCTGAATCTTTCCGTCGTATAAGCTGGGGTCAGCTTTGTCGGTATACCAATTGGTGCCCAGCGGATAATCCGTTTTATGGCGCTTGCCCGGCCATAGATTGCTGACCACCAACTTTCCCGCTAGCCCATTGAGCTCTGGGATGCCCGAAGTGAACCGATAGTTTAAAATTTCGGCTTGTTTGGGGGCATACTTAATGGCATAGTGCCCTTGGCCGAGGGAATAACCCGGCCATTTTTGCACGTTGTCTTTGTAGGGCACTTCCATCCAAAAACAAACCGAGTCTGGAGGGATATTCAGCTTAGGTCCTTTGAAGTGGAACTCCACAATGGTGCAAAAAGCAACTGTATCCGCAAGTGTAGTCATACGATTAAATACCACCCGCGGGCTGTAATTAAAGGGTTCAAAACTACCACCCCAATTTTCCCGCATTGGGTTATTGGGATCGCCATCCATCAGGTAGAGCAGGGAGGGCGTATCCCCCATTTTTACATTGCCATCGTAGTAGCTTTTAAAATCTTTGCCTAAAAAACCCGCTGCACGAATGTAATTGTCATAGTAGTCGGTGGTTTTTACACTGTCGAGCACAGCGTTGTTGGAAAAGAAGCCGTAATAGGTTGAGTTGACTTCGATGAACCAAAGCTTGGGGAAATGCTCCACCAGATAGGCGTAACTGTTGACCCCCCATTTTTTATTCGGGCCACCAATCCAGTACACCCGAATTTTGCTTTGAATTTCCGGTGCATCATGCAAGGCTTGGACCACATCTTCCAGCCCACCCCATACCAATACCCACAGTGGCTGCGTGCTCTGTTTTTTGGCACATTTGATGATCCACTCAGAGCCTTCGGTAGCTTGGGCATAACCCCGATAAGGAGCAGCACCCCGCCGCCCTTGCTTGCTGATGGAACGCAGATAATCCGGGGCGAAAAAACTTTTTTTATGCTTTTCCAGTTTGGGTAAATCTTTTTCGTACAAGTCAATCATCCGCAAAATCTCCGCTTTGCTGCCACTGCCGTAAGAAGGCGAAGAAACCAGCCCTTCCAGCTCAAACAGGTCGCTGTACATCAACAAATGCGCCATCGATTGATTGTCGTCGGGGTCGGTACCGCCGATGTCGGTGCTGATCAATACACGGGGTTTGATAGGTACGGGTTGTTGAGCGAGGAGCGCAAGGGAATAAACCCAGAGGGGAAATAGGAGACTGAACTTATTCATTGGCCTGGATATGGATGTTTACGGATATTTTTACGTTGTATAAATGAGTCTAAACCTGTTCGCCGCTGAACAACAAACCATAGCAATGTATGCAGTATTTCGTTGAAAAACAGTCCATCGTCAGGCAAATTTGGGGCAAAAGCGACACCATCCTGTTCATTTTTGCGGGTGCCGCTGCTGAATTTGCCTTGAACAAAGCGGTGGACTGGCTGTACTTTACGGGCAGGTTGCCTTCCGATCCTTTGGGCCGGCTGTTTTCTACCGTTCAATACGCCAGGAGGATCGTTTTTGCTCCTTTGGAAGGCGCCCATGCGGCCATTGACACGATGCGGCAAATCCACGGTGCTGTGGAGCAAAAACGCGGCGCACAAATCCCCGACTGGGCTTACCGCGATGTGCTTTTTATGCTCATTTATTATTCGATTGCCGCTTATGAATTGCTTGAACGAAAATTAGATGAGGCCGAAAAAGCGGAGGTGTACGACGTTTTTTACCGCGTGGGCGAACGGATGGGTGTACAAGAACTGCCTACTACCTACGCCGAATGGCTACCCGTCAGGGCAGCACATCTGGCCGCCGACCTGGAACAAAGCTCCTTCAGCATCGACCTTTTTCAACAGTACAAAAAACACCTGGGGGCCATGCGGTTTCGGGTTTTGATCGAAGGGCAAAAACTGGTAGTTCCTGATCGGGTGAAGGAGCTATTGCATTTCAGCGATTTTTCACTGCTGACTCCGGTCGTACCGCTTTATAAAATCAGTAGATTGATGAAAATGGACTGGTTGTTGAAAAGTATTTTGCTGCCGGGGGAGTATAAGGCGCAGATTGAGGCGTTGGATGCGGAGTGAGGGAAAGACCTTATCCTACCTCAACGCCCCCCACAGCACCTCCGCCGGGTGCTTCACCTTCCTTCCCGTCCCATCCAAAATCTGATGCCGACAACTCGTCCCCGGTGCTGCAATGATCTCCTCTGCCCCTGCAGCCCGTACCGCCGGGAACAACACCAATTCCCCCACTTGCATGCTCACCTCGTAATGCTCCTTTTCGTAGCCAAAGGAGCCCGCCATACCACAGCAGCCCGATGGAATCAGCTCCACCGAATAATTGCGGGGCAAAGTCAAAATTTGCGCTGTCGCCTCCGCGCCCACAATTGCCTTTTGGTGGCAATGGGCGTGTACTTTTACCAGTTTGGCCTCGTCGGTGAAATCATCTGGGCCAATGCGCCCAGCCTGGGCTTCGCGCAAGAGGAAACTTTCGAGTAAAAAGACATGCTGCCCCAGGGCTTGGGCGCTTTCCCGTTCGGCAGCGGGCACCAGTTTTGGGAATTCGTCGCGGAAACCCAAAATCGCCGAGGGTTCGATGCCAATCAAGGGCGTTTCGACGCTCAACAAGGGTTTGAACAAACGTACATTGGCAATGGCCAACTCCCGCGCTTCTTTCAAGAGGCCCTTGGAAAAATAAGCCCGCCCAGAATCGGGGTGTTGCGGCATTTCCACCTGATAGCCCAGTCGGAGCAGGAGTTTGATGGCCGTTTCACCGATGTGCGGGTCATTGTAATTCGTGAATTCGTCGCAGAACAGGTAGATTTTACCTTTTGGCGTACCGTTTACCGCCAACTTTTTACCCTCCCGGTTCCACCAACTGCGCAGGCTGCGGCCTACGGGTGGCAGGGAGCGCTCGGGTGCGACACCCAGGATTTTTTTAACCAAGCCCCCTAATGCTTTGCTACCCAAAACCGCATTGCTCAAACCCGGCATTCTGGCCGCCAGCTTGTTGATTTTACCAATGTTGCCAAAAACGCGGCTGCGCAGCGGCGTGCCATTGGCCTTTTGGTAGTGGTACAAAAACTCAGCCTTGAGGGTGGCCATATCCACATTGGAGGGGCATTCCGACTTACAACCCTTGCAAGACAAGCACAAATCCATCGCCTCGTAAATCTCGGGGTGATCGAAGGGATTCGCCTTGGTATCCATGGTCAAAAACTCGCGCAAGGCGTTGGCGCGGGCGCGGGTAGTGTCCTTTTCGTTGCGGGTAGCCATGTAGCTGGGGCACATCGTGCCACCGGAGAAGGACAACTTGCGGCAATCGCCGGAGCCATTGCATTTCTCCACCGCATCCAACAAACTGCCTGGATCGCTGTAATCAAACATGGTCTCGATGTGTCGCTCGGGCTCATCCTGCTCGTGCCGCAGGGAGGTATCCATCGGCGGCGCATCGACTATTTTGCCGGGATTAAAGATGTGCTGGGGGTCCCAGGTTTGTTTGATGCGGCGCAGGATTTGGTAATTGTTTTCACCAATCATCAGCGGGATGAACTCGCCGCGCACCCGGCCATCGCCATGCTCACCGCTGAGCGAGCCCCGGTATTTTTTGACCAAATGAGCGGATGCTTCCGCAATGGCACGCATTTCGGCTACACCCTCTTTGCTTTTGAGGTTCACTGAAGGACGTAGGTGCAACTCGCCCGCCCCGGCGTGAGCGTAATACACGACCTTTTGGTCAAACTGCTTCATCACCTCCGCAAATTCGGAGATGTAGGCGGGCAGGTCGGGCAGGTCGACGGCGGTATCTTCTACAAATTCAATGGTTTTTTTCACACCCTTCAGGTTGGACAAAACCCCAAAACCAGCGGC
>JAIXOO010000254.1 GCA_027486765.1 Saprospiraceae bacterium | reverse complement strand
GTCAAACGATTGTTCAACACGTAGTTTACATCGTAGCAATCCAAAGTAATGTCAGCAGGAGCACACACCAGAGCTGGTGCAGTCTTGTCTTCTGCAGTTACTTTACCCCAGCAAATTACAGTTGCGTTGGGAGCGTCGCTTGTGAACAAGCCATAAGTCCAAACACCAGCACAGTCGATAACTGCACCGTTGCTTTGGTTGTTGTCCATAACCCGTACGTATGCTCCGGAGCAAGAACCGTCAGATACGAGGTTACGGGTAAGGGTGAACTGGCAATTGGCATCCAAAGTAACTGTCACATTGTAACAACCGCAATTGGTTGCTTGTGCAGAAAGGTTGGAACCAAAAACCAGTGTAGCCAAAACCATCAAGCACGCGCTTGCAGTTTTGGTCATCCAGCTAGTAAAGGTCATTTTTCCCATAAGATTACAATTTGAGAAACAATGTTGGGTTAAAAAATAATGTGAATTAGAATTAGCCTTAGGTCGTGAGCACAAAATTGTTCAAATTCTCGGTCGTCGTGAGCACACAATTTCATGCGAAATTAAGCAGCCGATTCAAATATCAAAACTAAATTAATAAAATATTTCTTAAAAGAGTTTGATATTACAAAAAGGCACAATATAGAAATACCGAACCTCTATTATGAGATCGGTAGTGGAAATCCGACAGTATGTGTTGAAATGCAAAAACTTGTGGAGTAGACTGAAAAAAAACGGCTTTTTAGAGCCATACAACAATAGCTTTTAGTACATCTTTCGTTCATGGGACCAATTTTGCGCTAAGCATTTAGCATTAGCTTTTAAACATTGCAAAATTACAACTCAATTCATTTCTACAAATACCCCAAAACAGGTAATTTCATCAAATTGGCAAACCAAAATGCATTTGACTAAAAATCAATCAAATGCGTCATTTACACCAGGCAATGATCATAAGCAGCTCGCACCAGTCCGGCAGTATTGCTCACTCCAAGTTTGCGCATGATGTTCTTGCGGTGCACACTAACCGTTTGATAGCTGATGAACAATTGGCTAGCAATTTGCTTGTTACTCATGGCTTTAGAGATCAGCTGCAGGATTTGCACTTCCCTTTTGGTGAGCAATGGCTCTCCGGTATTGGAACTTTCATCCGAATGTGCCCGAGCTTTTTCGAAAGCAAATGGAAAATAGACTTTATCCGTCAATATTTGCGAAATTCCCTCTTTAAGCTCTTCGAGTGTTGCTGTTTTCAACAAGAGTCCATGTGCGCCTGCTTTGCTCACTTGAGGAGCAAGTGAACTCTGCTCAAATCGGGTAAAGACACAAATACGGGCACCAGGATTCAATTTGCGGAGGTGTCGAATGACTTGAAAGCTTTCAGCATCAGGAGTTTTAAGCTCCATGATGATTAAGTCCGGCTGGTGATGATGAATGGCATCTGACCAGTTGACATCAAGTGTGCAAGCACTCACTTGAAATTCGAAGCGTTCGTCTGAACACAGCACTTGCTTCAGTCCTTCAATCAACACGGGTTGATTGTCGGAAATAATGGTTTTTACTTTCATGGGAATTATAATTAAAACAAAAGGCCACAGAGGGCAAAATCAAAATAACTCGTACAAAAACTTTAGGGCAAAACCAGTTTTAACAACCTGAAGGGAGAGGATCAACAACAACTAAAAATAAACTGGGTCAAAAGTAGGCAATCAAAACGAGTTTTGCAAATCCTTATATCCTTGCCGCCAAGCGCGAGGCTTGATCGATTGCACGTTTGGCATCCAACTCCCGAGCTTCGTCCGCTCCGCCCACCAAATGCACGGATACACCTTGATCGAACAAGGGTTGATACAATTCGCGCAAGGATTCCTGGCCAGCACAAACAATCACCTGATCCACCTCCAGCACCTGCGGAACCTCGTCGATACTGATGTGTAAGCCCCGATCGTCTACCCGCAGGTATTGCACCGCACCGATCATCTGTACCCGGCGATTTTTTAAACTGCTCCGGTGAATCCAACCCGTGGTTTTACCCAAACGTTCACCCAATTTGCCTTTGCTGCGCTGCAACAAATAAATGGTACGCTCGGGTTTTTCAGGTTGAGCGTGCTTTAGTCCGCCGTTGGTCTGATAACTCATGTCCACGCCCCATTCATCCATGAAGGCGGCAACATCCAAACTTGTAGACGCAGCTTCCTGCGAAAGATACTCTGCTACATCAAAACCTATGCCACCTGCACCAATGATGGCAACTTTTTCACCAATTTTTTGCTGATGTTTCAATACGTCAATGTAGCTCAACACTTTAGGGTGATCGATGCCCGGTATATCCAACGCCCGGGGAGCAACCCCCGTAGCTAAAATCACCTCGTCAAAGGCTCCAGCCAGCAAATCTGCTGCACTTACGCGCTGCCCCAAGTGGAGCTGTACCCCATATTTGAACACCTGGCCGGCAAAATATCGGAGGGTTTCGTGGAATTCCTCTTTGCCCGGAATCCGTTTGGCCATATTGAATTGGCCGCCGATTTCGCTTTCTCCATCAAAAAGATGCACCTCATGTCCACGTTGAGCAGCAACACTAGAAAAAGCCAGTCCAGCCGGCCCAGCGCCCACTACAGCAATTTTTTTCTTTTGGCTGGTGGGCAAATAGTTCAATTCAGTCTCGTGGCAGGCCCGGGGATTGACCAAACAACTAGCCACTTTGCGTTTGAAGGTATGGTCTAAACAAGCCTGGTTGCAAGCGATACAGGTGTTGATTTCCTGTGAACGGTTTTCGATAGCCTTGAGCACAAATTCAGGATCCGCCAAAAAAGGCCGCGCCATGGATACCATATCGGCGTGCCCTGCCGCCAATACACCTTCGGCTACTTCAGGGCTGTTGATGCGATTGGTCGTAATCAGTGGTATGCCCACTTTGCCCATCAATCGTTGGGTGACCCAGGAAAAACCTGCCCGGGGAACCATCGTTGCAATTGTAGGCACCCTCGCCTCATGCCAACCGATGCCTGTATTAATAATGGTAGCTCCTGCTTTTTCAATTTCATGCGCCAATAGTTCCACCTCTTCCCAAGTGCTGCCATCAGGAACGAGGTCCAACATGGAGAGCCGGTAAATGATGATGAAATCTGGCCCAACTGCTTCCCGTACCCGGCGAACGATTTCGATCGGGAAGCGGATGCGGTTTTGATACTCTCCGCCCCATTCGTCGGTACGTCGATTGGTTTTGCTGACGATGAACTGATTGATCAAATAACCTTCTGACCCCATTATTTCTACCCCATCGTAACCTGCCTCGCGGGCCAAAGCTGCACAACGAGCATATGCACTGATGCTGCGTTTAACGCCAATGGAAGTCAAGGCCCAGGGTTTGAAAGGGGAAATGGGTGATTTGATGGCCGAAGGGGCCACTGCCAAAGGATGATAGCCATACCGCCCGGAGTGGAGGATTTGCATGGCAATTTTCCCGCCTTCACTGTGTACAGCTTCGGTGATGATTTTGTGTTGTCGGGCTTCTGTATGGGTTGATAGTTTGGCAGCAAAGGGAGCCACCCAGCCCGCACGATTGGGCGCAATCCCCCCAGTTACAATGAGCCCTACTTGCCCCTGTGCACGTTCGGCATAATAGGCAGCCATGCGTTGGTAGCCATTTTTTTCTTCCTCCAACCCGGTGTGCATGGAGCCCATCAGGACGCGGTTTTTCAGCGTAGTAAAGCCAAGGTCAAGGGGTTGCAACAAATGTGGATAGGGCAATGCTGGCATCTTTTTAAATTGTTAGGCGAAATCTGATTAGCGAATTTACGCTAATGGCGCAGAATTTTTTAGCAAATTTTCGCTAAAGTTTACAATTCACATTGTCCATCGGCGCACAGAGATTGTACAAATCTGGACACTTGAATTTGAAATAAATTTCAAATAAATTGAAAATCAATTGATTAGAAAATTGGTATACAGTTTGATTGACGATAATCAAGCAGATTAAAGAATCAATTTAACTACTTTAAGGAACCTTCAGAAGCCGCCTTTGCAATTGAGTCTTGTCCTTTTTAAGGATAAAACCTCTTTTGCCTTGCACAAAACCCGATTTGAAATGCTCAAAAATTATTGGACCGTTGCCTGGCGCAACCTTTGGCGCAACAAAACCTATAGTTTGCTCAATATCCTTGGTCTTTCTGTGGGAATGGCCGTAGCTGTGTTGATCATGCTCTGGGTGGTAGACGAACTGACCTATGATCGTTTTCACACCAAGATTGACCGCATTTTCCGTTTGCACCAGCACCAGCGTTATGATGGGCAAATGTTTACTTTTTATTCTATGCCTCCTGTACTAGCGCTGGATCTAAAAGAAAATTTTCCTGAAATAAAACGTGTCATCCGCACCAACTGGGGCGATGAGGCCATGCTTTCCCTGGGTGAAAAACAATTCTACGAACAGGGCCTGGCCGTAGATACCACTTTTTTTGAAGTCTTTACTTTCCCTTTGGCTGAGGGCGATATGAAGGAGGCTTTGGTCAACCCTTACTCTATCGTGATTTCGCAGGAAGTAGCCAAAAAGTTTTTCGGGAACAATGAAGCCGTAGGCCAATGGCTCAAATACAACAACCGCGATGCCTTCCAGGTGACGGGCGTACTGGAAAAAATGCCTTCAAATTCCACCTTGAAGTTTGAATTCCTGATCCCCTACCACACCTTTATGAAATTCTCCCCCTGGTTAGATGAAACCAATTGGGGCAACAACAATACCCCCATGTACATCGAACTGGCGGAAGGGACTTCTATTGCAACCCTCAACAAAAAAATCCACGATGTACTCAAAAAGCACCAGGATCCCGATGGCACAGGCAATCGCCCCATCCTTTTTGGTTTTCCGCTAGCCAAGGAGCGTTTGTACGGGTTGTGGGAAGAAGGCAAAAACGTGGGTGGCCGCATCGACTATGTTCAGTGGTTCAGCATTTTGGCCTTTTTTATCTTGTTCATCGCCTGTGTCAATTTTATGAATCTTTCTACCGCCAGAGCTGGGCGTCGTTCGCGTGAAATTGGCCTCCGCAAAGCAGTGGGTGCCGAACGTGGGCGCATTATGTCGCAGTTTTTAGGGGAATCCATTTTGATGTCCTCACTGGCACTACTGATTGCGATTGTGCTGGTTTTGGTTTTGTTGACAGGTTTCAACGCCTTGACAGAAAAAGAACTCCGTTTCCATTTCTGGTCACCTCAAATGGCGGGAGTCCTAATGGGTACCGCTTTGCTGACTGGCCTTTTTGCAGGAAGCTATCCCGCCATTTACATGTCGGGCTTTCACGTCATTCAAACCCTGAAAGGCGTGTTTAAATCGGGGAGTTCTGCGGTGTTATTCCGCAAAAGCCTGGTGGTGATCCAATTTTCCTTATGTGCCATACTGGTGATTGGCTCCGTTCTGGTGTACCAACAAATCCAGTACATCCAAAATCGCTCCATGGGTTACAACCGGGAGAATGTGTTGCGGGTATGGTTGCGCGGCGACATCGGAGAGCGTTTTGACCCCGTCAATACGGAACTGAGTGCAATCCGTGGGGTAGAGTCAGTGGCCGCTTCGGGCAATAGTATTACCCAGATTGGCAACTCCACCTACAACCTAAACTGGCCAGGAAAAAAGCCCAAAGATCAAATCCTCTTTTCCAACACCGCCATTGATCCCGGGTTTTTAAAGACCTACCGCATCGAATTGGTGGAAGGTCGTGATTTTCAAAAAGGCAACCTCAATGACACGCTAAGCATCATTTTTAACGAACTGGCCATCAAAAGGATGGGTTTAAAAGACCCCCTTGGTCAAACCATCGATTTGTGGGACAACAAGGTGAGGATCATCGGCGTCGCCAAAGATTTTCACTTCAATTCCATTCATTCCCAAATCGAACCCTTCTTTTTCACTTTTGATCCAAACTGGCGCAGTTTGGCTTCTTTGCGGCTAGATGGAACTAAACCTGTGCCCGAAACCATCAGTGCCATCGAGCAGGTCTTCAAAAAACACAATCCGGCTTATCCCTTTGAATACGACTTTGTGGACAAAGATTTTAACGAGCTATACAAAAGTGAGCAGTTGATTGGCAAACTGGCACGGGTCTTTTCTTTCCTGGCCATTTTTGTGGCTTGTTTGGGTTTGTTTGGACTAGCTGCCTTCAGTGCTGAGCAAAGGGTTAAAGAAATTGGGGTGCGCAAAGTATTGGGCGCCAGCCTGGGCAACATTGTGCTGCTCATGTCGCGGGAGTTTTTGCTTCTGGTGGCCATTTCCATTTTGGTCGCCTCACCTCTTGCCTGGTACCTGATGGACAGTTGGCTGGATGATTACACGTACCGCATTCAGATTTCCTGGTGGGTCTTTGCAATGGTGGCTTTGCTTACTTTGGGCATTGCCTTCATTACCGTTTCGTTTCAAAGCATTCGTGCAGCCTTGGCCGATCCGGTGAAGTCGTTGCGCGCTGAATAAACTTTACATTGTATTTCTTCACCTGTAAAATAGTACACTATGGCATATATCGCTATACCCATTCCAGGCGGCCGTGGTAAACAAGACATCGAGATCGAGGTAACCATTAACGGTCAAAAACAAGCGATCCATTACCGGGTTGAGTTGTTCTATTGGGAAGATTGCAACATCCCGGTGATCGACCGGGCGGAATGCATCAGGTACATGCTTTCCAAATATGACAAAGACTGGACTTTGTACTACATTGGCTCACCTACCGATGAGTTTGTACCCATCACTTTTGTAAAAAAAGAAGATATGGCGCTGCAAAAGCGACTTTTAGTAGGAAATTAAAATACATTCAATCGTTGGGCAAGCGCAAGGCTTGCCCCTACCCCTCATGCATTGACCATTTCGGCCAACACCCCCTCTTTTACATCGTAATCCGAAACCAGGAGTCGAGCCACCCCAGTCATTTTAAGCACAAACCGAATCAGCAACATCCCGACCACAATCATGTCAATCCGGTCGTTCGGGATTTCGGGCATAGCCAAACGTTCAGCCTTGGTAGCCTGAATGACCTGCTCAAAAAAAGCAGGCAGCGCGCTCAGCTCAGCTACGGGCAAAACTGCACAATGTGGGCCCAATTTTTCTTTGCTAAACTGAGCCACAAGTACGTCAAACGTACCTTTGGTGCCCACCAAATCGCTGATGGCATGTTGCGTTAAAGCACGACTAAGCGGCGACAATTGTTGTTGGAGAAAAGTGTGTAAAGCGTCAATTTCCGCTGCACCAATCGGGTCGCTGTGGTGAAACTGGCCATACAAAATAGCCATTCCTACGGGAAAACTTTGTGCCCAATATACGGTGTCCAAATCGGCAATGATGAACTCCACACTGCCACCACCGATGTCCATGATGAGTTTCTTGTCAGTACCGAATTGAACAGCCTGCTCCACTCCCTTATGGATGTAATGTGCCTCCTGATCGCCATCAATCAAGGTAATCTCCAGGCCCGTTTTTTCGCTAACGGTCTGAATAAAGGCAGCACCATTGCTGGCTGTGCGCAGGGCAGCAGTGCCGATGGCTTTGATTTTGTCAACCTGATGCTGAGACAGGATTTGGGCATAATCTGTCAAACAATCGATGCCCCGTTGGAAGGGTTCTACGCCAATGGTTTCAATCCCCTCTGAAGCCAGTTTGATAAACCGGCTTTGGCGAAAAATATCTTCATACGAAGCATCCGGCAGCACGCGTACAATCCGCAAGTGAAAGATGTTGGTGCCCAAATCGATGATGGCAAGGGTCATGCTTCAATGGTTTATTCGTTCCTAAAAATAATACAAGGCCCGGATGCCCAGGTTGCGCGTCACAAACAAGCCGTCGGCCCTGTTCTGCCGCAGGTTGTTGAGGGATCGCGACCAGCGTACATTGAGTCCCCAACGTTCAGTAAAATTAAAAGTTCCACCCAAGACCACATTGATCAAATCATTGCGGAAATTTTCTTGCTCGGTGATGATGGCACCACTCACATCCGTTACCTCGGCATTGATGATGCGGGCATAAGAAAGTCCGGCACCCAGCTGAAATTTCCATTCATTGAATAAAATCTGTACGGGGGCTTCCACCATATTGAGCCGGATTTTATCGTAAATCGATTGGGAATTGGAGTACAAATTGCGCTGGCTGCCCTGCTGGTTGTACAGTAGCTCGACCCCCAATTCCCAACGCTCGCTCAGGATCGCGCTCACATGCATGCCCGCGTGTAAGCCGGGCAGATCAAAACCCGTCAACAAATCGCCGTCGATTTGAGACAAATTCAAACCTACAATTCCGCTGGCTTTAAAGCGATTTTGAGCACCTAGTTTCAAAGTAGTGCCTAATACGAGAAAACACAACAAACAAAAGAATTTTACCTTCATAATGGATCAATTGTATCGGGAATGTTGTTTTTATCCAAGTAGTGGGGCAAAAATAAGTGTTCATTTTTCTTGAGCCAAAGGATTAGATAAGACACTTAAAATGAAACGTTTACTCATCTAATCCTTTGGCAAAATGAACACTTATTTTTTTCTTGCCCCCGAAATAAGCCAATCAAATGACGGACTATTTTCCCACTCCTGCCTAAATTCGCCAGATAATAAACTATTTTTTGCACAGCATGGTCAAATACACGACGCATTTTCTCAAAAAAATCGAGACCCTCTTCGCGGAGCTGGACTATACGATACGGTATGAAAAGGGATCCTTCCAATCGGGTTATTGTATTGTGGAAAATCGAAAAGTTGCGGTAGTGAACAAATTTTTCGACACCGAATCACGCATCAACGTGTTATTGGAAGTACTCGGAGTCATTGAATACACGGAGGACAAACTGAGCGAAAAATCGAGCAAATTGCTCAAAGCAATTCGCAACAATTCCATCAACGAAGAAAACGAAGACGAACCATCGAACTGATTGTAACCCTTACTGGCACGGGCACTTCGCAGGGTGTCCCCGTTTTAGGCTGTGATTGTGAAGTATGCCAATCAACGGATGCGCGCGACAAACGGCTGCGCACCGCAGCGCATTTGAGTCTGGGAAATACCTCGATAGCAATTGATTGTGGCCCCGATTTCAGGCAACAAATGCTGGCTGCCAATGTTCAGCACCTCGACGCCATTGTGATGACCCATGAGCACAATGACCACATCGTGGGGCTAGATGATGTGCGGCCCTACAACTTCAAACAAGGGGGGGAAATGCCCGTTTTTGCGGCCACAAAAGTTCAAAAAGAATTGCGGACCCGCTTTGCGTACGTTTTTGCTGAGGGCGACAAGCGTTACCCTGGTGCCCCAATGGTCAGTTTGATTGAAATTGACAAAAAAACGGTGTTTACCATCAAAGAAATTTCGTTCACGCCCATTGAAGTGATGCATGGTAAATTGCCTATTCTGGGATTTCGGATAGGTGATTTTGCTTACCTAACGGACGTATTGCAGGTGGAGGAACCCGAAGTGCACAAACTGCACAACCTGCACACCTTGGTAGTGAACGCCCTGCACCACACCGAACACTATTCACACCTGAATTTAGAGGGTGCGCTGGATTTGATCCAAACGCTAAAACCCCGGCGCAGCTTTTTGACCCACATGAGTCACCGCATGGGCAAATACGAGGATGTCAATAAAACCTTACCTTTTGGCGTTGAATTGGGGTACGACGGGCTGCGGTTTAGTGTGCCGATGCCCTAACTAGGTATAGATTGGAACCCAAAATTGGATTTTATCCTTATATTTCTTGTGAAAACCAAAAAACAAACACCTCCATGTCCAGACTTGATTACTTGACCATCGGCATTGTGGCCCTTTGTATTGCGGCCTTGATTTATCTCGTTTACCGCTACGTGAACCTCCCCCACTCTGCTGCAAACACCACAACTACCGAAATGGTGGATACCAATAGTACTCAACGCCAAAGAGATGACGTGACTGGTTTTCCGGCTGAAGATACGTTAGACAACGCCAAACCTGGCCCGGGAGCAGTGGTTGAACCAGAAATAGTTACCGAGGAAAAGACACCAGTTCAACCCAAAATTGAGAAACCTGCTGCCCCAGAACCCAAACCCGTAGCGCCGCCGACCAACAAGAACTCCAGCGAAACCGCAAGCCTATCTGCGGGCCGCTACATGGTGATCGGAGGCTCCTTCGCACAAGTGAGTCATGCTCAAAAAGAACTGTGGAAAATTCAAAAGGCAGGTTATCCGAATGCCCGGGTTGAAAAATTCAATCGAGGCACTTACGCATCCATCCTGGTGGAACGGTTTGAACAATCCAGCGATGCCAAAGCCTTGGTTAAGGCCTTAAAAAATAAGGGTTTTGACGCTATGGTATTGGAAAAACAATAGTCCCTTCACTACACTGAGATACCATATTATAGTTCTATACTCTATCTCACACCTTATGAACCAACAACTCAAACAGGATTTATATTCCTATCCCCAAATTCTGGAAGCAGTCAAACAAAATGCCGAAACTTTTCTGAACAACTTGGAAGAATGGCCCACAGCAGTCGCTCCACCTCAATTACCTCCTGCTGATTTACCCGCTCAATCCGCAGGCGCCTTGGCGGCATTGCACAATTTCCAACAACGCTTTGGCTCAGTCATGGTTGCTTCCACTGGCCCACGTTACTGGGGTTTTGTGACCGGAGGTACCACTCCAGCAGCACTGGCTGGTGATTGGTTGACCAGTCTTTATGATCAAAATACCCAAAGCGCCAGCCAAACTGGGGATGTTTCGGCCAGCGTTGAATTTGAAGCCATCCAATTGCTCCGCCAGCTCTTGAACTTGCCTGCCCATTTTTTTGGCGGTTTTGTGACCGGAGCTACGATGAGCAATTTTACTTGTTTGGCTGTAGCCCGGCAATGGTATGGGCAGGAACTGGGCGTCGACATTGCCGAGGAGGGGGTATTTGCGCTCAAAGATTTAAAAATTCTGGCGGCACAAGCCCATTCTTGTGTGTACAAAGACTTAGCCATGCTGGGTTTGGGCCGCAGCAGCCTCCATAAAGTAAAATTGTTGCCCGGCAACCGGGAAGCCATGGATGTGGCCGATCTGGAAGCCCAGTTGATTGCCCTAAATGGCGAACCTTGTATTGTTTGTGCCAGTGGAGGGACCGTCAATACTGTGGATTTTGACGACATGCAGGCCATTGCTGCGCTAAAGGCTAAATACAATTTTTGGTGGCATATCGACGCAGCATTTGGTGGTTTTGCGGCCTGTTCACCACAGTACGCCCATTTGTTGAAAGGGTGGGAACAGGCGGATAGCATTGCCGTAGACCTCCACAAGTGGCTCAACGTACCTTACGACAGTGCAGTAGTGCTGATTCAGGAAAAACACCTAAACCTCCAACGCAATGCCTTTCAAAATGCCCATGCGGCCTATTTGGGTGACCCCAAGGCCAATTTCAACTACCTCAATTTTTTACCTGAAAATTCTCGCCGCATGCGGGCGCTGCCAGCCTGGATGAGCTTGATGGCTTATGGCCAGGAGGGTTACCGCGACATCGTGGAGCGCAATATAGCCTGTGCACAGTGGCTGGGGAGTTTAATCGAAGGCTCAGACGTTTTTGAATTGCTCGCACCAGTACGCCTCAATTGTGTTTGTTTTACCCTCAAAGATCAGCCCCAGGAGAAGGTGAGCCAGTTTTTGAGCACGCTGGTAGCTCGGGGAGTGGTGTACATGACCCCAACGGTTTATCTGGGGCAGGCAGCCGTTCGGGCAGCTCTGGTCAATTGGCAAACTACGGAAACAGATGTGGAGATGGCTTGGGGAGAAATGAACGAAGTAATCGCCGAAATGCTGAGGAATGGAAATAAAATAAAGTAAACACCTGACTGACTCTTTTTTGATTTTGCTGCGTTACTCGTCAGTTGCGTAGACCTGCTATGCGCCTTCCTCGTGCCTTGCCAAATCAAAAAATAGCTCAGTCAACTTGTTTACTTTATTTCATTTCCATTCCTAACATAAAAAAAGCTGGGTAAGCCCAAATGACTCCCCAGCCGTAATCATAATCCCAAAAACTATTTTATGCTTCTTGATCCGACTTCACGAGCAATTGAAAACCATTGCCGTGAATGTTAACGATTTCGATGTTGTCATCTCTCCGCAGGTATTTGCGCAACTTGGTCACAAATACATCCATCGAGCGCGCGGTGAAATAGTTGTCTTCGCCCCAAATTTCAGATAATGCTTCCGACCTAGGAAGAATATCGTTCACATTTAAAGCAAACATTTTTAAAAGAGAAGCTTCCTTTGGGGAAAGCTTATGTCTTTCTTCTTCACCACTTTCCGCAAATGTAAGAATTCTTAATGGAAAATTAAAGTGATATTTACCGATAGAAAATTCTTTCACCTCGTCTTTGGCGTCGGCCTTGCCTTGTTGGCTGCGTTTCAGAATCGCGTGAATGCGAAAAAGCAGCTCTTCGGAATTGAACGGTTTTGAGATATAATCGTCCGCACCGATCCGAAAACCCTCCAAAACGTCATCTTTCATGGTCTTGGCAGTAAGGAATACAATCGGCATTTCGCGGTCTTTTTCCCGAATTTCTCTGGCCAGTGTAAAACCATCTTTTTTTGGCATCATCACATCGAAGATGCACAAGTCAAAATGACCTTTTTTATAACTTTCCAGTCCTTCTACCCCATCCTTAGCCAGGGTTACATCGTAATCGTGCATTTCCAGATAGGAGCGCAATACGTCTCCAAAGTTCTGATCGTCTTCAACAAGTAAAATTCTATTGTTTGCCATAAGCGTATATTTTGGAAGAGTTCCAGTGTTCCAAGGTTCCAAAGTGCCAGGGTTCCATCCGATTACTGAGCCTAGTCGAAGTACTGGATGGAACCTTGGAACTTTGGAATCCTGGAACTTTGGAACCTTAGATTTATGCTTCTACCTGATAAGGAAAAGTCAAAATAAAACTACTGCCCTTCCCTGGTTCACTTTTTACCTCCACCGAACCTTTGTGGGCGGTCATCATGGCTTTGACGTAACTGAGTCCCAAGCCAAAACCCTTCACATCGTGCAAGTTACCAGTAGGGACGCGGTAAAATTTGTCAAAAATTTGTTTGCGCGCTTCCTTGCTGATGCCAATGCCATTGTCTTGCACCGTCACCTCTATCCCATTGGATACATCGCGGGTGCTGATGCTGATTTCAGGTTTATCTGGAGAGTACTTTTCAGCATTGTCCAAGAGGTTGTTGATTACATTGGCCACATGCGTAAGGTCTCCTTGAATGATGGGCTTTGTAGCAATCAGGGATGGTTTGACCACTCCGTCCCGCTTTTCGACCCGCAATGTGACGTTTTCCACCGCCGCCTGAATCACCTCGTGTAGGTTGACTTCAGTAAATTTGAGGGAAAAATCACGCTTGTCGATCAAAGCCATTTGGAGGACTTTCTCCACCTGACTATTCATACGCTTATTTTCCTGTTTTATTATGTTGGCAAAGCGTTGTACTTTATCAGGGTTGCCCAAAATCATGGGCGAAACAATCGAATCAGAGGCCAGAGAGATGGTTGCAATAGGCGTCTTGAATTCGTGGGTCATGTTGTTGATGAAATCCGTTTTCATTTCCGACAGCTTTTTTTGCTGGAAAATGACCATCAAAGTGTAAGCAAAGCAAGACAATATGATCATGGCGAACAGTGCAGTTCCCGCCGCACTTTTCCACAATGAACTCAAAATGATATTGGTTCGATTGGGAAAATACACCCTGAGTTCACCGGGTGGCATTTTAGCATGTTGAAACACTGCCACTGAATAATCTGGGTTGTAGAGGCTCGCAGCATTATAGGTCGGAGCAGGCCCCTTGGCCCCAAAATCATCATAAACGTAATGACCATCTTCGATGATCATGCCATTTTTTTCATTGGACCAAATGCCGTAGTGAAAGGTAAATTTGCTGTTTTTTGGATTGATGCCCCTTTTTTCAAATTCTTGGTGAATGGCCAAGTCCAGATTGGAAACTTTGATGCGCTCTTCCAATGAGCGCATGGTTTTATTTTGATCAAACAAAACTTGCATTCCTGGAGATTTGGCCATAATCTGGATATAATACTGTTGCACAGAGCGAGTCGAGTTTTCAGGATCTGGGACATTGACGTTATCGGGCTTATTGCTTTTTTTGACACTTTGTTGCTCCTGGTAAGCCATCATGAACCCATTAACTGAACTAAAGTATTCAGCACGTTCGTAGTCCTCAAGCCGATCGCTAACTTTCACCAGCGCTTCCTGCACGTTTTTGTCAAAGCGCTCCTCATTCACCGACATGGAGGTTTGTATCAAATCGATTTGTACCAAAATGACCCCCAGCACGGCTGCGCTCATCAAACCAATAATTATCCAAATTGCCTTTTTATTCATCCTGTTCCAGCATATTATAAATTACAGGTGTAAAACCTGCCCAAGTTAAAGATACATGTGGCACTTAACAAAAGTTAAAATGAACCTGTTGCAAAATTAATGCATTTGTAACGGAGGCGCTTTACTTTAACGTAGAATTAACCAATCCGGTCTACTAATGGGTTAATGTACTAATTTGCTGATGTTTAAATATACTTAAAGGCGATAAAAAAATAAGTACTCATTTTTGCCCCACTACTCAGGTATTCTGCTGAAATGATTTATACATTTTCCCTCGAAATTGCAGCACCGCCAACATCCGTTCTACCTCTCCCTGCCAGCGTTGCCACAGTGGAGAATCTACATTCCAGCCCCCGTTCATGGTTGGAAAAAGCTCCGGTGGACAATGGTACGCCAGTGCTTTAAGCAAACGTGCATAATGCCAAATGTTCCAGAAAGGATTGTCTGCTCCCGCCAAATACCGTTTGAAAGGTTGGATCAAAGCCAAACTTAAGGCCTCATTCCACGGTTGTGGATTGGCGCACAACAAATAGGTCGCCACATGGTCTTCTTCGAGCAAGTAGGGTTGTTTTTGTAAAAAAGGAGGCAATAATTTGTGCAGCGAAGCCGCTGGAAGTACCTGTAGAAGGTGTCTCCCCGTAGAAGTTTGCCAACTACTGGCGTTTGGCTGATTCAGCCACCACTCAGCCAAGGCCTCTTGCCATACCAAGTCATGGTGCAACAAACTGGCGTCGGTGAGGGCCTGTACCCAACTTTCTTCCCGATCTTGTTGAGCAAACAGCGCAATGGCTTGCAGGGGTTCAAAGCCCCATTTGGTTTGCCAGAACTTTGGTGGCAAACGCCGCAGCAACTGAAACAACCAGGCACTGCGCTGGGTAAAAGAGTAGGGTGCCTTGCCGCTGATTTCGACCCCATCTTTGCGCCAGGCCTCCGGTGCTTCTGCGGGTAAATTCAGGACAATTTTGGCGTCTATCAGCTCGATACAATCCCACAAATAGCCCAGGTAGCGCTGTATCAACCCTGAATTGGGGATACAAGCCAGAAGCTCAGCAGCCATTTGTCGGGTTTCTTTGCGGCGTTCTTGCAAGCAATTTTCTAAAAAAGCTTCATCGCCGGAATTCAATCCATGGCTGAGTTCCGCCAATAAAGCCGCCTTTTGAGCAGGGTCTTCGTTGTCCCAGCTGCTTTGTAATTGATTTAGCCCCAATGCAGCATCCTGCTTGCGCATGCTCCGCAAAAGCGCCAGTCGTGCTGCACCAGTGCTGGTGCCCCATGCTGCATGCTCGCGTACATCGCTCAAGGGGCGCCACAACGGGTTTTGTTGCAACAGCCACTGCCCCCGCCCGCCAATTGCAGGCCCAATCGTATCCCATAACTCGGAATCACTTAAACTCTGTTGAAAGAGGGCCGGTAGTGCTTCACGAGGCAATACCTGGTGTACTTGCAGCAACAAGTGTACCCACTCTACCAGCGCGTCGCTGTATTTCCCCTCCAGAATTTCCTGCAAACAACGTGCTGATGCCATACTGCATTCTGACTCTTCCTTCTCAGAAGCTTCCATTGCAGGCAATTCACCTTTCCATTGCTCTATGGAAAATCCGGCTCGCCGCCATTGCCGGAAGTAGACCAAGGCTGCTGCTGCTGATTTCTCTGGATTCTCATTCAGTACGACATCTGCCTCTTGCAAGTACTGTAGCAAGTCCTCACTCAACGGCGCTCGATCAGTACCTAAAAGCAATAAAGTTTGTAATTCTTCTAAATGCTTCATTTTTAGCACAACTTGGAATAATCCATAATTTTGTCCTTACCTTGTCAATAGATTAGTATGCAATATGGATTACCATCGCCTTTTTGATTTGTTTAGCTATCAGGAAGCTCGTTTTCCAAACGAGGCCGCTTTAGCCTATAAACGGCAAGGGCAAAGGATTGTCTTTTCAACCAGTGATTGCCTACGCAAGATAAACCAAGTCAGCGCATTTTTATTACGCCTGGGCTTAAAGCCTGGTGACCGGGCCGCAATTATTGCCCGGCACGGCAGTCCGTTTTGGAATTTTTTAGACCTGGGCATGCAACAAATCGGGGTGATTGTGGTGCCGCTGCACGCCACATCTGGACT
>JAIXOO010000215.1 GCA_027486765.1 Saprospiraceae bacterium | reverse complement strand
CTGGATCGAGACAAAGTGAATTTGTTTCCACTCAACTGGACCATCGTACATCCTATTGACGAAACCAGTCCTTTGTATGGAAAAATCGGGGCAGCGCTGGAAAAAATGCAGCCCGAGTTCGTCATTCTCATCAGCGGCTTTGATGAAACGTTTTCGCAAAATGTACACAGCAAAACCTCTTATGTCTACGCTGACTTGGTGTGCAATGGGAAATTCAAACCCATGTACCGCGAGGAAGATGGGCACACGGTATTGCAACTGGATTTGATTGATGACATAGCGTTGTTGCCCGTGCAGAAAGAAGCAGTCTGAGAAATAGTTATGCCCCACCCTACGGGGGATACACCTAAAAACAAAAGTCCACATGGCTCAAATCATCTATTCCCCACACTCCATTCCGGCAAGTTCTTTGCCCAAAATATTTCTTTCTGGCTCTATTGATAACGGACAAGCAGTTGATTGGCAAACGCGCTTGTGCCGTGCTTGTGCCGAGCTGGAGGTTATTTTTTTGAACCCTCGCCGTCCGGATTGGGACAGTACTTGGGAACCAGTTAAATCCAACCCATTATTTCGGGAGCAGGTCAGCTGGGAATTGGATGGACTGGAACAAGCCGACTTGATTGTGGTGTACGTTACCGCTGATTCCAAAGCACCCATTACCTTATTGGAGCTGGGCCTTCACGCCCGCCAACCCAATCTGATTGTTTGTTGTGAGGAAGGTTTTTGGCGCAAGGGCAATGTAGACATCGTTTGTGAGCGATATGGGATAAAACAGGTAGAGGATTTTGATGAGTTGGTGGAACTCATCCAAGCGCGCATTGGTGGTAAAGGGTAAAATTCGCAGTGTTGTCTTTTTTAAAACAAAGGGGCATCTTTCTTTTGGAGAGGGATGCCTTCGTCGTTTTAACCCCTCCTGACAAATGTCATTGAATCAACTGATTAAGGACTGAGTTATTGTCTTGATTTGACATTAATTTAATAATTGATTGTTTCTCAGCCCTTACTCAGTTCCTTAAATGATTCAACATGTCAGCTCATTCCTCAACGAGTCCGGTGATCAAAAACGATCCCAAAACCATCAACGCATGGGCCATGTACGATTGGGCCAACTCTGCTTATGCCTTGGTGATCGTTTCTGCCATCTTCCCGGCTTTCTACAACACGATAACCAGCGCCAACGGCACTTCAAAGCTTGATTTTTGGGGCTTCAGCATCGAAAACACTGCCGCTTATTCCATCAACCTGGGCATTGCCTTTGGGTTAGTCGCGCTGATTTCTCCGCTACTTTCCTCGATGTCCGATTACAGCGGCAACCACCGGGCTTACATGCGCTTTTTCTGTTATCTGGGTTCCATTGGCTGCATGCTGCTATTTTTTTTCAGCAATGTATCCCTCGTACATTTGGCATTGGCTGGCATGTTGCTGGCTACGGTTGGCTATTCGGGGAGTATTGTTTTTTACAATTCCTATTTGCCCGCCATTGCTACCGAAGACCAGCAGGACAAGGTGAGTGCTCGGGGCTATGCATTCGGTTACCTGGGGGCCACCACCTTACTTTTGCTCAACCTTGCATTTATCCTGAATCAAAAAGCGCTGGGCGTTACCGATGATACCCTGTTGCCCCGTTTGTCCTTTTTGCTTACTGGTATTTGGTGGCTCGGTTTTGCCCAGATTCCCCTACATGTATTGCCCGCAGGGCTTTATGCCGCCAAACCCAAGGGGCATGGTTTTTTGAATGGTTACAAAGAATTGCTCAAAGTCTGGAATCAGTTAAAAACCTTCCAAAAGCTCCGGACTTTTTTGTTCAGCTTTTTCTTTTACATCATGGGTGTACAGACCGTGATGTTTATGGCTTCTTCTTTTGGAGAAAAAGAGGTGCATCTGGGTTTGACGCAACTCATTCTCACTGTACTCTTGTTGGAATACCTGGGTCTGGGTGGGGCTTTCCTTTTTGCCTGGATTTCTAAAAAACTGGGCAATATCAGTGCCTTGATCATTGCCGTAAGTTTGTGGATTCTCATTTGTATTGGCAGCTATTTCATCATTACTCCCGTACATTTCTATACCGCTGCGTTCTTTATTGGTTTGGTCATGGGGGGCGTCCAATCCCTTTCCAGGTCTACTTATGCCAAAATGATTCCGGAAACCGAAAACAACGCCGGATACTTCAGCTTTTACGATGTCTGTGAAAAATTAGCCATGATGTGTGGTTTGATCATGTTTGGTTACCTCGATAACCTCACGGGTAGTATGCGCAATTCCATCATGGCCCTGGGAGTATGGTTCACCATCGGCTTGATTTTATTGTTTGTAGTAAAACGCAACAAATCAAGCCGGCAAATGCTCGCGTCATGAAAAAAAATCATTTGCCCATCGTCATTCCGCCGGAAGGAGAAAACCCCGAGGCGATACTGCAACAAATTGGCCAGATGAAAACAGAAGACGTTGCCTGGAAAGAAGGCAAAGCCTGGAGCCTGGTTTATTATGTCGATGAAGCGCACGATCAATTGCTGAAGGCCGCCAGCGGCGAGTTGTTCAGCGGTAACTACCTGAATCCTCTGGCTTTCAAAAGCCTGCACCACATGGAGCAAGAGGTTGTACACATGACCACCAACTTGCTACACGGGGGCGAGGACGCAGTGGGCGTGATGAGCACCGGAGGCACCGAAAGCATCCTGTTGGCGATGTTTTGTTACCGACAACGTGCCAAAAAAATGCACCCGCGCATCACCCAACCCGAAGTCATTGTACCTGTGACCATCCACCCCGCCTTTGACAAGGCCGCAGTGCTGTTTGGCTTGCAACTGCGCAAAGCGCCCGTGGATAAAAACCGCCGCGCCATTCCCGCAGAGATGGAAAAACGCATCAATAAAAACACCATCCTCCTGGTGGCATCAGCGCCCAGTTATCCCAATGGAGTATTGGATCCAATTGAATCCATTGCCGCCATTGCCATCCAGCATCACTTGCCTTGCCATGTGGATGCTTGTGTGGGTGGGTTCATGTTGCCCTGGTTGGAAAAACTGGAGTATACCATTCCACCTTGGGATTACCGGGTTCCGGGCGTAACCTCAATTTCTGCAGATGTGCACAAATTTGGTTTTGGTGCCAAAGGAGCATCAGTAGTGAGTTATCGCAATATGGATTATTTGCGGCACCAGTTTGTGATCACTACCGATTATCCAGGCGGAATTTACATCTCTCCGACCCTTTTGGGCACGCGGGCGGGCGGGCCAATTGCCGCAGCCTGGGCCGGCTTGAAACACCTGGGTGAAAAAGGCTATCTGGCCCTGGCCAGAAAACTAATGGCTGGAGTGGAAAAACTACATCAAGGTTTGGAAACTTTACCCGGTATTGTGGTGGTGGGCAAACCTTGCATGAACCTCATCTCTTACACCACCAAAGACAACAATCCCGACATTTTTGTGGTCGCTGACCAACTCGAAGATCGCGGCTGGATGGTAGAACGCCAACAGTTCCCGGACTGTATTCACCTCACGGTATTGCCAACCAATGTGGAGGTCATCGATCAGTACTTGCACGACCTACAAGCCGCCTACACCTACGCCAGCGCGCACCCCGGAGCAGTTGCAAAGGGCAATGCTGCCATTTATGGTTTGATGGCCAGGATCCCGTTTAGGGGCATGGTTGAAAAATCGGTCGAAAAAATCATGACTGAACTATACGGTGCCAATAGTACGGATGAGGAAGCTCAGGGTGAGGACATTGCCAAAAGTCCATTTTGGATGGGTGCACTGAACCGAATCCTTAGCACCTGGGCCCGCTGGAAACAACGCATCAGCAAAGCAACTTTGTTTACCTGGTTGTTGTGTTTGTTTGTGCTGGGGTGGTTCACTCAACTTGAAGCGCAACCCTACATCGACCCCTTCCAGGTTCGTTACATGGAGGCTTCGAAAGCCCCCAAAGGAGCAGCAACTCCCTTCAATCACCTTTGGGCAGGTAGCGATTTACCGATCAAACTCAAGGAGGATTCCTACCTGATCCTGAGCCCCACTTACGAACGCTGGCAACTCGATCTAAACAATCCCGAGGAGGTTTATGCTCCAGTGCAAAGTTTTGCCTTTCCTGTGGCCTTGATGTTGCCAATCGAGGCATCCAAGTGGTCGCTTACCTTTATCCCGATGGTACGTTGGAATGGTGAAAAACTTTTTGCAGCAAATACTTTTCAATTTGCCGGAGTTACACTGGCTACTTATGCGCGCCGACCAATGCAGAAGTTTCGTTTTGGCGTCTATACCAGCGGAGAGTTTTTTGGCTTGTTTGTTGTACCGCTGTTCGGAACCGACTGGCGAATCGATGAAAAAAACTACCTCTTTGGCACACTCCCCGGTCGCCTTACTTATGAACACCAGTGGAGCAATAAATGGTATGGCGGCCTTACCTTCCGGGCGCCAACCAGTAGTTACCGGCTAGCCAACGGGCAGTTCCTACGCCTTGAAGACAACCAAATTTCACTTTACCTGGATTATTACTTTGCCAAAAATTTTTGTATCACCCTGGAACCTGGCTACGGCGTGATGCGCAGGTTGCGAACGGGGATCAATCACCGTGAATACCTGACGGATGTCAAATGGGGGGATGGGCCTTTCATCAAATTGAGCACTCAATATCGGATTCGCTGGTAGTTGCTGTACAGTAGCAGATCAAATAAAAAGCCCCTAGGTGTTGCGCACCTAGGGGCTTTTATCGACATTTAATTTTTAGCTATTTATACCTTACCCTTCAACATCAAATTCCAGTACATGAAGGGCAATCCGTATTTTTTGAGAATCCACATAGCGAACAGCTCTTTGGAGGTATCGAACAATCTGGAGATGAGTGGATCACTCGCCCGTTTGTTGTCGTAGTCAAACTCCGCCAATACCATTTTGCCATACCCGGTCACGATCGGACAAGAAGAATACCCGTGGTAATCAGGCTGCATGGCTGCTCCATCGTGACTGATGACGTGCATTAGGTTTTCAACCAGAACTGGAGCCTGTTTGCGAACTGCGGCACCGGTTTTGGCAGTAGGTAAACCCGCTGCATCACCCAATGAAAATACATTGGCATACACATTGTGCTGCAAAGTGTATTGGTTCACGTTGACCCAACCCTTTTGTGGTCCGTCCTGCGCCGCGATTTTGGAGCGCTGAATAAAGTCAGGTGCAGATTGGGGCGGTGCCAGGTGCAACATGTCAAATTCTATCTCTATTTCGGCTTCGGCCACCACTTTTTCCCGTAATGGTCGGTGTTGGTAGTACAACACATCGGGCTCATCCTGATGGGCCATGATTTTGAAATAAGCCTTGTGGTTAGGGCCGTCTACTCGGGTCAGTGCGTGGAAAAAGCGTAGTTGGATGTCCTTGCGTTTGACCACTTCCATGATGGTACTTTTGAAGGGCTCTGTACCGAAAATAACACTACCTGGAGTGATGTACGTGATGTCAATTTTATCCCGCTTCTTGGTGCGACGAAAGTAATCATCGGCCAGGTACATGATTTTTTGTGGTGCGCCGCCACATTTGATTGCGGTAGCTGGTGAGGCAAAGATGGCAGTGCCACCTTGAAAATTTTGCAGCACTTCCCAGGTGTAATTGGGGTTGATGTAGTTGCTACAAACATTGTTTTTGTTGATGGTTTCAGCCAGGCCTTCAATTGCGTTCAAATTCATTTGAATGCCTGGACAGGCCACTAGATAGTCATAAGTAATGGCGCTACCATCCTGCAAGGTTACTTTATTGGCATCTGGGTCTACGTCTTGTACCCCCTGTTGAATCCAGGTGGTGCCAGCGGGAATCACCGAAGCCATGTCGCGCTCGGTTGCTTTATAATTGTAAGTACCGGCTCCAACGAGGGTCCAGGCAGCCTGGTAGTAGTGTTTTTGTGCGGGGTCGATCAGTGCGATGTCCAGTTTGCGGTCTTTCCGCAAAAGTTGTGCAGCTACCGTGATTCCTGCGGTTCCAGCTCCGATGATGACGATTTGATGATGCTTTTCCATAAAGCCAATATGTTGTAAGTATGAATGAAGTGCTTTTGCTCACTAAAAATACCCCATTAGAAAAATCCAAACCGTGACCTCGGTCACACAAGTTGAAAATACCTCAACAAAGGCAGCAAAAAAAAATGAACATTTATCTTTTATCGCCCCTAAGATCCCGGCAAAGGCTGTACTTTTACCCCGCAAACAAGACCACTCATGCAAGTCCTACCCGGCAAAAGTTATCCTTTGGGTGCTACCGTACATCCCGAGGGTGTTAATTTTAGCTTATACGCTCGAAACGCTACTGCTGTTGAACTACTGCTGTTTGATACAGATGATCACCATCGCCCCAGGCAGGTGATTACACTTTCACCCAAGTACAACAAAACTTTTTACTACTGGCACTGCTTTGTACCGGGCATTGAGCACGGCCAAGTGTACGCTTACCGCGTGTATGGGCCATACAGCCCCGAAATAGGGATGCGCTTTGATGGTCAAAAAGTATTGCTCGACCCCTACGCATTGGCGGTAGTCAACGATACCTGGGACAGGGAAAAGGCCCGTCATGCTGGCGACAACTGTGCAACTGCCCTCAAAGGAATTGTTGTTGATCCATATCGCTACGATTGGGAAGATGATACCCCACCCAACCACACTTTTGAGCGGACCATCATCTACGAGTTGCATGTGGGTGGATTTACCAAAGACCCTTCCTCGGGTTTGCCCGAAGCTATGCGGGGTACTTATCGTGGGCTGATTGAAAAAATCCCTTATTTGCAATCCTTGGGCATTACTGCCGTTGAGTTATTGCCCATCCAACAATTTGACCTTGATGATGCGCCCCAAGGGCGCCTCAACTATTGGGGTTATAGTCCAATTTCGTTTTTTGCCCCTCACAATGGCTACGCGGTCGGGCAAGACCCAATGGGTGCTTTGGACGAGTTCCGGGACATGGTCAAAGCACTGCACAAAGCGGGCATTGAGGTGATTCTGGACGTGGTATTCAACCATACCGCCGAAGGGGATGAAACCGGGCCTACTTTTTCCTTGAAAGGTTTGGGCAACCGTACGTATTATATGTTGTCGGACGACAAAAAACAGTACAAAAACTTCAGTGGAACGGGCAACACCATCAATGGCAATCACTCCGTGGTCCGGCGGATGATCCGGCACTGTTTGCGTTACTGGGCAGGTGTGATGCGGGTAGATGGTTTCCGTTTTGACCTGGCCTCCGTGTTGAGCCGCGACAGTGATGGACGGCCCATGGCCAATCCGCCGCTTTTGTGGGAAATAGAATCTGATCCGGTTTTGGCCTCCAGCAAACTCATTGCCGAAGCCTGGGATGTGGAATTGTATCAGGTCGGTAATTTTGTGGGCGATCGTTGGGCCGAGTGGAATGGAAAATTCCGCGACCGGGTACGCTCCTTCATCAAAGGAGATGGCGGCTATGCCGAGCCCATGGTGCAATGCCTCTCGGCCAGTCCCGACCTTTTCCGTACCGCTGAACGCAACCCCAACCGAAGCATCAATTTTGCCACCTGTCACGATGGGTTCACCCTCAATGACCTCGTGAGTTACAACCACAAACACAACCTGGCCAATGGGGAAGGCAACCGGGATGGCCACAATGACAACCGCAGCTGGAACTGTGGGGAGGAAGGCCCCAGCGACAACCCGGAGATCAATGCCCTGCGTTTGCAGCAAATCAAAAACTGCTTTGCTATTCTCCTCCTGGCCCAAGGCACTCCCATGATCTTGATGGGCGACGAGGTACGGCGCAGCCAACATGGCAACAACAACGCTTATTGCCAGGACAATCCGACCAGCTGGTTTGACTGGACTCAGGTGGAAAAAGAAGCAGATCTATTGCGCTTTGTGCGGGAAATGATCTGTATCAATATGACCTCGCCTTATTTTCAGGAATCCCACTTCCTCAACAGTCACCATACCACCGTGCGCTGGCATGGGACCATGCCTGGGGAGCCTGATTGGGGTGAAGATTCGCGCAGTCTGGCCTTTTCACTGCACAATCCAGATTATGAAGAGGAAATTTACGTGGTGTTGAATGCTTTTTGGGAAGCTTTGGATTTTGAATTCCCACCGCCTTCCAGCCCCCAAAGCAAAGGTTGGTACCGCTTGGTGGATACCGGCCTGCCCAGCCCGGAAGACATCAGCTGCACTCCACCTGATCAACCTTTGAGTACAAGTATTTATAAGGTTGCGCCCCGCTCAGTGCTGGTCTTACAGTCTAAAGGTGCATTTAATCCACTCCCAATTGGACAAGAAATGACTTACGACCGCCTGGTTAGGGATGGAATAAGCAATTAAGACTATTTTTGCCTTGAAATAAAATAAACACATGAGCCGCATTTTATACTATTTGGTCCTGCTCCCATTGTCCAAACTGCCCTTGACGGTGCTCTATCGGCTTTCCGATTTTTTGTATCTTTTTTTATACCGTGGCCTGGGCTACCGCAAAAAAGTAGTGTTGGGCAATTTGCGCAATTCATTTCCCAATAAAAGTGCCATTGAAATCAAGGGCATGGCTGACGAGTTCTACCGTTTCTTTTTTGATTTGATGGTGGAAACCATTCGTTTGTTCTCCATGCCCAAAGCCGAATTGTTGGAGCGTTGCATCGTGAACGATATTGATGTGTTTGATCGTTTTGCTCAAAACGGCCAACATGTCATCATTGCAGGTGGACATTATTGCAATTGGGAATTGGCCGCGATGTCCATTTGTCATCAAATCCCCCATACCGGAGTGGCCATCTACCATCCATTGAAGAACAAGTTTTTAAACGATAAACTGCAACAATCCCGCAGTCGCTTTGGGATGGAGATGGTGCCCACTAAAGACGTTAAAAGCTTTTATGCTGAAAACCATCAGCGCACCATTGCGACTATTTTTGGAACAGATCAGGCACCTTCCAATGCGCACAATGCCTACTGGACGATGTTTTTAAACCAGGAAACGCCAATTTTCTGGGGTACAGAGCGGTATGCAAAGCAGTACAATTGTCCGGTTATTTTCCTCAAGGTTACCCGGCTAAAACGCGGCTATTTGCAGGTCAATGCGGAACTGGTTTGTACCGACTCCCAAGCCATGCCTGAGGGCGAAATCACTGAGGCCCATACCCGGATTCTGGAGAAGATCATCCTGGCGCGGCCAGAATACTGGCTGTGGACGCACCGTCGTTGGAAACGTACCCGCCCAGCGGATGTGCCACTACACGGGCTTGAATAAGCGGATAATTAATTGCGCTGGTTTTTCGTTTTAGGGGCGATAAAAAAATAAGTATTCATTTTCCCCACTACAAAGCCTAAAAAAATCTCTATGCCAAGCCTTTTTCTCTACCTCGGTGTGGCCCTGACGCTGTTGTTTGCTGCCCCCGAAAAATCAAATCCTGAAGTTTGCCTTTCTGCCGAAGAATTCAAAATTTATGAGCAGCTCAATGCTTACCGCAAGCTGTACAAACTGCCCAAAATCCCTCTTTCCGCGTCCATGACCATTGTGGCTCAGGCCCACGCCAAAGACTTGCAGGACAACCAGCCCGTCAAAGGCAATTGCAACCTGCACAGTTGGTCCGACAAAGGCAAATGGACTGATTGCTGCTACACCAACGATCACGCCCGGGCCGCCTGCATGTGGGACAAACCGCGCGAATTGAGTACTTACAAGGGGGATGGTTTTGAAATTTCCTATTGGCAAAGCGACGGTGCCAATGCCAATTCAGCTATTTCGGGTTGGAAAAAAAGTACACCGCACAACAACATGATGATCAACCGCGACATCTGGAAAAAAGTGGGCTGGAATGCCTGCGGTGTGGGGTTGTACGGGAATTACGCCGTGGTGTGGTTTGGGCGCGAAGTTGATCCGGCAGGGGAAGCTAAAAAATGCCAGTAGAAGGTGAGGAGTTGAGGCTACCGCCAGCGACGTTGACAAAATAGGGGCTGTTCTTTTGCTAAGATAGTGGGGCAAAAATAAGTGATCATTTTTCCTGAGCCAGAGGATTAGATAAGGCACTTGAAATGAAACGTTTTCTTATCTAATCCTCTGGCAAAATGATCACTTATTTTTTTATTGCCCCTAAGAACAGCCCCAGCATAAAATCAGGGATTAACACAATCAGGGACAACCCGATCCATCCACATCGCCTTTGATGTAATAAACGAACTGTAGCCCCCAGAGGCTGGTCGTGAAATCCGGGATAATGTTTTGGGAATATATTTTGCCAGGGCCCTGCAAGATCGTAGCACGGCGAATGTTGGCGTTCGCCTCTCCCTTGCCTTGTAAGGCACGTATGACCATTACGATGTCAAAAGTGGTTATGCCAAACGATTCATTCATATCGGCCGCGTTCAGGGCAATGCCCTCAAGTTGGCGAATCGCGAGGATGTGATGGCTCATTTTGACCACGTCCAATACCGAAACTGCCCGAAAGGTATCAATGGGTGGCAAACTGTTTTTCAGGCTCAATTGATAAGTACGGCCCGAGGGGACGTTTCGGAAGGTAAACAAGCCCGAGGAATCCACAGCTTGTTCTAATTTTTCACCGTTCAGCGTGTCGGTCAACACCACAATTTGGCCTGCGATCGGCCAGGAATTGAAGCATTGCAGGCTTCCACTAATGACCCTGCTGGAATCTACCTGAGCAAATACAGGGCTCAGCAGCAAAAAAAAGAGGATACAGCTCAATATTGTTTTCATGATACTTATTGCTTTGTAAGAGCTTATCAAGCTCGAAATGTTGAGGACAATAATGGGTGGCGCCCTATCGGGCCACCAACACTTTTTTCATCACCACGCCACTTTCAGCCACCACCTTCAGGAGATAAACTCCATTGGGAATCCCGGCCAGGCTCAGGCTGCGTTGAGGGGTCATTAGCCCGCTCAGCGCTTTGCCATCCAGTTGCAACAGCTGCACGCTACGCAAGGGTAAGTCTCCATAATCGAGGTACAACTGGTCACGGGCTGGCTGAGGATAGATCCGTATGCGAGCATCCAGATAAGGGTCGTAAGCCGAAGTGGTAGTGCCTTTTTTTGCCGTAGGAGTACTAGGCAAAGGTGTCACCGGGATGATTTGATCCGCATTATTGATCAGGCGAACATTTTCGATGCCCAGCTGAATTTTAGGGTTTTCTTCATCCCGCAGGTTCAAAATGACGTCTTCGATGGTGATTTTTACTTTGCCAATACGGCCATAACCGCTCACGTTGCGGCCATCCGTACGAGTCAGGGCGATGTCAATGCGGCCTGCTACCGGGTTGTTGCGTTGGAAGGCGATCAGGTTTTGCCCCAAAGTGCCCAACCAGGAGCTTTCCGCACTAAAACTCAGCTCTGCTTCCTGCACCTGAGCAGGGTCGTAACTGATGCTGAAAGCCAGACCATAAACGTTTTCCGCCACTTTATCCGCTGTACCCAATTCGAGTGGAAACCATTGCCCTGAGCCGCTCAGGATGGTATCTGCGTCAATGAACAGCGAAGCGCCACTGCCGCGAATTTCGGGCTGATACAATTTGGGCAAACCATCTCCGTACTGCCGTTGAAAGTTGCGGGCCAGGGCTGTGGTATCAGCCGCGTCGATCCGTCCATTGCCATCGGCATCCACAAAGGCGAGGTCGATATTGCTGTTGATCAGGGAAGTGCCCCATTTCTGGGTATTGTGGCGCTCCCAGGTGATTTGAGCATTGGCACGAGGAGTACCACTGGTTCCATATGCCAAGCCAAGCGGCAATAGGTCAAATTGATCTACGACCCCGTTGCCATCGGCATCACCAGGCCAAATACTTGGTGCTGTAATAACCGCTCCACCATAAGTCAGAAAAGGAATCAGGTTTTGTTGGGCATCTACCGCCAAAGGCGGCAAGGTGCCGGGGCCAAAGGTGATTTGGGTAGAATCCCCACTGAATTTGGGGGTAAAACAAACCTCAAATAAGGTTTCCCCTGAAAAAACAACTGCGCTTGGACTGAAGAATTTTACAAAGCGCAGTTCTCCGTTGGCGACATGACCTAAGCCAAAGGTGCTGACGTCAATGATGTTTGGTTTGGTATAATTGATTTTTTGGAACGCAAGGGCTTGAGGATCCCAGCGCAGCCCAAATTGGAGGCCGCTCAATTGTTGGAACCCATCGGCAATGACCGGAGTGCAAAAAACTTCGCCCGTGTTGGCAATTTTGCTTTGTACCAGCAAACTGGGCTTATCGGTACCCGGATTGACAATGGTATCTGGTGGTGATACAATGGTATCAGGTGGCGATACGATGGTGTCTTGTGTACCAAAACACTCGGAAGCGGTTAAGCCAAAAAAAGAACTGCTGCATCCATTGGCACCGGTTATAGTTACACTGTAGATGCTATCCTTGGCTGCACGGATGGCGCTGGAATTGACTCCATTTTCCTTAAATCCATTGCTCCATCTAAAAGCATATCTACGTGATACGTCAAAACTGTTCACAATAATGGTGGCACTTTGTTTGGTGGTGTCGTTACAAATGACCTTGGGATAAAGATAGACCAATTCAGTGCCCGTAGGGTCAATAGACACGGCTACCAAGGCGGGAATAGTATCCTGATTCTGATCGCTTACCCACAATTGATAGTCACCCGGAAGTGCGCCACTAATGCTGGCTGTTTGAAAAGTCTGCCCCTTACCCTTCCAAAAATACCGATAAGGCGGAACGCCTCCACTCACACTTACACTTGCACTAGCACGAGCTAATGAATCCTCACAGGTATTCATGGCCGAACAAATTTGGGTAAAACGCAAGGGGTTCGGCGTAGAAGGGCTTTTTAGATTGAGCTTTAGCCCAATCAAGCCTGTAATCGCTTGCGATCGATTGTTCCTGTAGACCACTTCACTGGGCACCGGAGCATCGGTGAAGCGGACGGTAGTCGTAGCTGCGTTTTTGTTTTTTACGACAAAGAGTAAGGAATACAGGCGAGCCCCATCGGGAAGATAAATGCTATCCAGCTGAGTCCAGGAAAGGCTCAGTAGCCCCTTGTTGACGTTGGGCGAGCCAAAGCTAAAGTTACTTTTCCGCAATTCGGGAAGGCCGAAGTTGCGCACATCGAGCAGCTGCAATACACTGGTGTCCCATTGGGTGGTGTATTGCAGGCCAATGGTGTTGCCATAGTTGCGTACGCTGACGTCCAGCAACACGGTATCATAGCTGCTGCTATCGGTTCGGGTCAGGTAAATGTTCAGACAATCGGCGCTTTGGGCACTCAATTGTACTGCGAACAAAACCAGGAAGGTGAATAATGCATAAAAACGTTGCATGAGATCTTTCTTTTGTTGTGACAAAGGTAGGAGCGACACGCTGGTTGCTAAAGGACAAAAAAATGAAATTATAGGGCGGGATATTATTTTTATACAATTAAAAATATGAAAATCAGTTATTTACTAAAATAATCATAGAAAATGAGAAAGAATCGTTTTTTGGATTTATACCAAAATTTCAACGCAAAAGAACGAAAGCAATTTGTTTTGTACGTGCATTCCGTTTTTTTTAACCAAAATAAAAACCTGCAAGCGCTAATCGAAGCCATTGAGCAGTGTGTGAAGACGAAAAAAGCAGTCGAAAAACGGGAAATGTACAGCTTGTGTTTCCCGCAGGAAACTTACAATGAACTGAAATACAACAACCTCATTTCCGACTTACTCTACCTACTCTACGATTTTTTGGCGCAAAGTCGCTATACCCGTGAAAAGGTGCTGCAAAAACAATTGTTGATCCGCACTCTGCTCGATCAGGAATGGTTGGAGCCCTGTGTCATGCAATTGGAGCGTTATACTCAACTGCAAGATGCCCAGACTTGGCAAGACAGCAATTATTGGTATTCAGCCTATCAACTGCAGGACTTGCAGGATCAGCACTTGATGGCTCAGGAAAAAAGAGCCTATACCCCCCATCTGCAATTGCGAAGTGATGCCTTGGATCGCTTTTATCAGCTCGAAAAAATAAAAATCGCTTGTGATATGGCCAGCCGCAGCACTGCGGTAAGAGCGGAATACCATTGTGTTTTTATCGAAGACATCATCAAATGGTACCAGGAACAGCCGCAGGAATTAGCCAAATTTCCCGCTTTTCAGCTATACCTGGCTGCGTACAACATGTTTACGCACAATGACGATGAGGCTTATTTGCAGCTCAAAGATTTATTAAAAACCTACCTCAAACTGATTCCTCAGCAGGAATTGCGCTTGCTGTATACTTATGTGCTCAATTTTGCTGTGTTGCGCATCAATTCCGGCGAAACCCATTATTATCAGGAAATCCTGCTGTTGTACAAACTACTCCTGGACGAAGCGATCATTTTTAAAAATGGTACCCTCACTCAGTGGACTTTTACCAACATCATTACCGCCGGTATCCGCACCCGGGATTACGCATGGACGGAGCGTTTCATCGAAGATTATCAAAACTACCTAGCCCCCGAACTGCGCCAAAATGTTTATACTTATAACTTGGTCAGTTTGTACTTTGAAAAAAAAGATTATCCCTCGGCTCTACGCATGTTGCACAACGTGGAATTTACGGATGCTTTTTATCACCTTTCTGCCAAGTTGATTCAACTCAAAACTTATTACTTGCTGGCTGAAAATGAAGCGCTTTTAGCCCTGATCAACGCTACCCGCCGATTTGTACAACGCAATCGACAATTGTCGGATTATCAAAAAAAATCCAGCCTCAATTTTTTGCATATCCTTCAGCGTTTGAGCCAGTTGAGTTTTGCTACTGCGGATATTCGGGACGCTGTGAAATTTAAAAAACAATTAAAAAACGACCTAGCTGCCTTACAACCACTGGCCAATAAACAATGGCTGGAGGAAGTATTGGAGCAAAAATTTTTAGTTCCAACAAAACATTGATAACTTGTACCTTGAAATTAAGGTCTTGTGTTTTTATAGTTTTGAGCGGCATTAAATCTACTATTTTTTATATTTGTTACAGGTTTATATTTTTAATCATTTCTTCTTTTTCCCAAAAAGCATGACCTTTTACCAGTTTTTTCGTCACAAATAAAAAAACACGTGATGGAAGTAGGAGAAATCTACATTCAGACAGAAGAAGGACGAGCTGTACTTGACGTGAAGAATGACAAAACACAGACAGTGAGCTTAATTGTGCAAGACAAGGTAGGAAAACCTTGTTACGAGCAACAATGGGAATTAGAACTCGGCAAACAAAGCCTGCAGTTTCCAATTGCCGACTTAAAAGCAGGAACGTATTTTGTATGGTTGCACTACGCAGACAAGACCAAAATGAGTTCTTTCAAAATCACCGCCAGCCCGGGCATAAAACCGGAAAGCAAAAAAAAATCTTTATTGAGTAGTAAGTTTTTTTCTTGGTAACATTGAATCTTACTTCATTCCCTCTATTTTTTAATTTGATCTTCTAAGATTCTTTGACCTCGTTCAAACCCTCCGAGTTCTCGTAGTCCTAAATGAATTATAGTCACTTCAATCAAACGATCCGGGTCGGTCTCGTAAGGGGCGAAGTATTGTCCAGCTTCCAGAAATACCCGGCGCGGCGCCAAACCAATCAACTCAGAACCAGTGACTTCAACCCCGAACCGCTGGGCTTCCTCGCGGCAAGCCTCAAAAGCGAGGTGTAGGGGCGTTTGATCAAGGTCGGTAATGTTCAGCGATACTTGGGCTTTGCCATAGGCGGGCATGTACCACCCGATGGCTTTCACCCCTGGGCAGCGGCCAGGAAAGCGCTGCTTTAGCCCTTGCTCGTCGCGTTGAACGTAGCCACTTTCCCTTACTTTTTCGGCAATTCGCTGGGCAATCTCCGGGTCTTTGGTATTCAAATTGACATTGTAGGCGATCAAAAATTTGCGGGCGCCCAATACCGTAGCCCCGGCGGGGAAAAGCCCTTCGGTAGGCCCGTAGTCAGGTTGCCACTCGGGCTGTACAATTTTGGTGGCCAGCCCCTCGTATTCGCCCTGGCGGATATGGGCCAAATTGCGCCGATGCGGCGCCGTAGCTGCGTATTCGTACAAATACACAGGAATGTTCAGTTCTGCGCCTACTCTTTGACCCAATCCTTGGGCCAAGGTAACTACTTCTGCCATCGTCAATCCACTGATGGGGATCAGCGGGCACACATCCGTAGCGCCGATCCGGGGATGGGCACCGTGATGCTGGCGCATGTCGATGGCTTGCGCGGCGGTTTTGATGCTTTGAAATGCAGCTTCCACTACAGACTGGGGAGGGCCGACAAAAGTCATCACCGTTCGATTGGCATCAAAGCCAGCATCGATGTGCAAAAGGTTTACTCCTTCCACCCGGCGAATGGAATCGGCGATTGTTTCAATCAGTTCAGGGTTGCGGCCTTCACTAAAGTTGGGCACACATTCTAACAGTGGTTGTCTATCGACTTGTTGCATATCCAACAGGATTTGGGCGGTCTCAAATTAAATGTTAAATATCTGTTTATATCAGTTAATTTAATCTATCTTTCGCCGAATTAATATTGCCCCTTAAGCCCATTTTAACAAATTCACCGGACAAATTATACATCCCGAAATGAACGTTGCCGCATACATTGACCATACGCTACTAAAGCCAGATTCGACGCTGGCCAACATTCGCCAACTCTGTGCCGAGGCACGTGAATACGGTTTTGCTGCCGTATGTATTCCACCCTATTATGTACATGATGCTGCACGTTGGCTGGAAGATGCTCCAGAAAAAATTCAGGTGGCGACCGTAGTTGGTTTCCCCTTGGGCTATTCCAGTACCATTGCAAAGGTAGAAGAAATCAAACGTGCCATCGACGATGGGGCGGATGAAATAGACGCGGTCATCAACTTGTGTGCCGTGAAAAACCAATTGTGGTCGCATGTGCGCAGCGATGTGGACAGCTTGATCACTGCAAGCCGCATGAAGGGTAAAAAAATCAAAATCATTCTGGAAACAGCCATGTTGACCCCTCAAGAATTGGAGCAAGCTTGCGCCGTCATGACAGAGTTGAAACCAGATTTTGCCAAAACCTCCACCGGGTTTAACGGCGGCGGAGCCACCATCGAAGTGGTAAGGCGCATGGGTGAATTGCTCCAACACAAAATAGCCATCAAGGCATCGGGGGGGATCCGCAATTTTGCCGATGCCAAAGCCATGATTGAGGCAGGGGCTACCCGCCTTGGCACTTCATCGGGTATAGCCATTGTCAAAGGAGAAACTGGCGAGGGAACGTATTAGATACCGCCCTTGAACCAAGTTTGACCAATTCATCCATCAGTACATCAAGCTGTTAGTACAGGGTGCATTTGTGTTTATTTTTTTGTATTTTTGCAAAAAAAACACATGCAACGCAGCTTTTTTGTCTTGTTCATCCTGATTGTGAGCTTCGGTGCAGCAGTAGCGCAGGGGCTACAAAATATTCAAATCAAAGAAGATCCAGCCATTACCAACCTGATGAGCCAGTACATAGAAGGCAACAAGCAAAAACCGTACATCAGTGGGTGGCGGCTGCAAATTTTGGCCACTACTGACCGGCCTAAGCTGGACGAAACATTGAACAATTTCAAAGCCCAATATCCGTTTGTACCCGTAACCTGGCTGCACGAACGGCCTTATTATTTGCTGCGGGTAGGTGCCTATCACAGTAAATTACAAGCAATGAGTTTGCAACAAATATTGAAAGGTCCCTATCCTGGGTCCTACATGGTACAGGACAGTCAGATCAGTCCCATTGATTTCATTGGATATTAAACAAGCTCTTACAAGAAGTTGAGTTATGTTGGGTAAATTCACCGGGACAAAAACAATCGATTGGGTTGCTTTTTCCGTTTATTTGACGCTGGTTGTCTTTGGGGTATTGATGATTTATGCCTCCACTTACATTGAATACGAGAAATACGGATTCATGCGCTCTTCAGTGGGCAGGCAGTTGATTTGGATGGCCATTTCGGCCGTGGCTTTTGGCGTCATTCTCACCCTTGACTGGAAAATTTGGCAACTCCTGGCCTATCCTTTGTATGCCATCTCCATGGTTCTGCTACTTGGAGTGCCTTTTTTTGGCACCGAGATTCACGGTAACCGTTCCTGGTATATGATTGGGGGCATGTCATTCCAGCCTTCCGAGCTTGCCAAATTGACCGCTGCCTTGGCAATGGCTTCATTTTTGAGTACACCCAGTACCAATTTGAAAAGTTTCCGCAGTCAGTTTATAGCTTTTGGGCTACTGTTGATCCCTTTCGGTTTGATTCTACTCCAGGGAGACTTGGGTTCTGCTATTGTGTTTACTTCCTTTTTGATTGCGATGTACCGCGAGGGTTTGTCGCCCAACTACTACATCGGGGGGGGAGCCATTTTAGCCATCTTGCTGTTGGGTTTGATATTTGATCCAATAATCGTTTCCATTGTTATCCTGAGCATGGGCTTATGGTACCTGACTACCTTGTACAAAGAACAAATTATCTCCCAACGGATTGTTTCAGGGGTTTTTATTGCTGCTGTAACCGCATGGTGGTTTAAGCAAGGGCTGTACAGCTTGGCTGCATTGGCTACAATATATCTGATTTGGGGATTGATTTATGCCAGCCGTAAAGGTGTCCGTGAAGTGGGAGCTGCCGCCTTGGCTATCATTTTGGCAATTGGCATGTGTGTTTCGGCGAACTATGCGGTGCTTAAGGTACTCAAACCTCACCAAGCAGACCGGATACTGGTCTGGCTGAAGCCGGAAGTTTGCGCCGATTGCAAATCCATGTACAACTTCATGCAGTCCATAACCGCCATTACTTCGGGAGGCCTATTGGGCAAAGGATTTTTGCAGGGCAGCATGACCCGTTACAGTTATGTACCAGAGCAACCTACCGATTTTATTTTTTGTACGGTAGGTGAAGAACAGGGGTTTATCGGAGCAATTGGGATTATTGGACTGTTTTTGGTGCTGATGCTGCGCTTGACCGTGATCGCCGAGCGACAGCGTTCCAATTTCGCGAGAATATACACTTATTGCTTTGTTGGGATATTGTTCATTCACTTTTTTATCAATATCGGAATGACCATCGGGGTGACCCCCATGATCGGCATTCCCCTCCCTTTCATCAGTCGGGGTGGTTCATCACTGTTGGCTTTTTCAGCCATGATGGCCATTGTGTTGAAGATGGATAGGGATCGTTACCGTTTGTAGTTTAAAAGTTAAGGAGTTGAGAAGTTGAGGCTACCGCGAGCGACTTAGACAATATTCTTGTCTAAGTCGCTCGCGGTAGCCTCAACTTCTCAACTTCTCAACTCCTCAACCTTTGTTATGTTTTCATTCGACATCCAATACAAAGACCCACAATCTTCGGCGCGGGCCGGACTCATTCAAACGGCACACGGGGCCATCCAAACCCCCATTTTTATGCCTGTGGGTACGGCAGGCACGGTTAAAGCCGTGCACCAACACGAATTGGAGGAACAGATCAAGGCGCAAATCATTCTTGGCAATACTTATCACCTTTATTTAAGGCCGGGGATCGACATCTTGCAGCAAGTGGGGGGCTTGCACAAATTCAACGGTTGGAACCACCCGATACTCACCGACAGTGGCGGGTATCAGGTCTACTCTTTGGGCAATACCCGCAAGATCAAAGAAGATGGGGTCACTTTTCGTTCCCATATCGACGGTTCACCGCATTTTTTCTCCCCGGAGCGTGCCATCGACATTCAACGCATCATTGGGGCCGACATCATCATGGCTTTTGATGAATGTACCCCGTATCCATGTGAGTACGGCTACGCCAAAAAGTCGATGGAAATGACGCACCGCTGGTTGGCGCGTTGTTGTGCCCGTTTTGACAGTACGGAAGGTTTGTATGGGTACGAGCAAACCTTGTTTCCGATTGTGCAAGGTAGTACTTATCCCGATTTGCGCATTCAATCGGCTGAAGCCATCGCTTCTTTCAACCGGCCAGCCAATGCCATCGGTGGCCTTTCGGTAGGTGAACCCGCTGAGGACATGTACGCCATGACCGAGTTGGTTTGTGGCATTTTGCCTGCAGACAAACCGCGTTACCTCATGGGTGTGGGTACTCCGGTCAACATCCTGGAAAGTATCGCCCTGGGCATCGACATGTTCGACTGCGTATTGCCCAGTCGCAACGCCCGCCATGGCCTGCTCTACACTGCCGACGGCATCCTGAACATGCGCAATGCCAAATGGAAAGACGATTTTTCACCCATCGATGCCAATAGTCCCTGTCACAGCAGCCGTTTTTATTCCAAGGCTTACCTGAAGCACTTGGTCCAAAGCAATGAAATTTTGGGGATGCAAATTGCTACGCTGCACAATTTGTCTTTTTACTTGTGGTTGGTGGGAGAGGCGCGTGCGCACATCCAGGCGGGAGATTTTCGGGAATGGAAGGAGAGGATGGTGCCGAGGTTGGAGGCGAGGCTGTAAACGGGTAATAATTTTATCTCACTCGTCATCCAAAATCTCTTGTATCTCATCAATTAACTTTTCTAAATCTTTATCGGAGATGTTTTCTTCTTCTGATTTATCGTAGATAGAAGCGAGAAAGATTGTGGTATCAGTAGCGCTTTCATTTTCATCAACTTCCACGGTGATTTCCCAAACAAAAGTAATAATCCGCATGCCGCCACTTTTACCACGCCCCTTGCTCTTTACTGCCATGCGAATTTTATAAACATTCTCCGCTACCCGAACACCCATTCTTGGCGTTTCAAGCAATTGCTCTTGCAAAACTACAAGCTCGTTTCTCAAAGAAGGGTATTTCTTCAATAAGGGCTTAGCTTCTCGCTTAAAATTATCGATAAGTATAATCCTAGAGCTCATTCAGAAATTCTTCTAGGGTTGTACCCTGTTTTTCTCCCCTTTGGATTTGACGGATTTCTTTAAAGGCAGTACTCAAGCGTTCTTTAAATAACAAAAGACTTTTCAGGCGATTGTGTTCCGCTAAAAAGTTCTCCCATTCTTGTACCGACAATTGCACAAAAATTGCTTTACCCTGATCATTGACTACATAATTCACATGTGGTGCCATAAAACTTCCTTTAATAAAATCTCTAACGAAATTACAAACTTTTACTTTTCCGTGCGCTGGTTTTTCCGCGATAAAAGCTTTAAGTTTGTCTTCCTGTCCATCGGCAGAGAACAATACCATTATGGCGGAACCCAAAGATCCATCGATCAAAAAAAATGTAGGCTTGACTGGTCGGAAACCCCGTTCAAAGAACGAGGACTTGTCGACTTTTGTCTACGGCAAAGTGCCACCACAGGCCATTCCACTGGAAGAAGCCGTACTAGGGGCGTTGATGATCGACAAAGATGCCTTGACCGCTGTATTGGACATTCTCCAACCCGAAAGTTTTTACCTGGATGCACACCAGTTGATTTACCGGGCCATGTTGCGTTTGTTTGAACGCTCGCAACCCATTGACTTGCTGACTGTTACCGAGGAACTCAAAAAAACCGCCCACCTGGAAGCAATTGGTGGCCCGTATTACCTGGTGGAATTGACCAACAAAGTAGCTTCTTCGGCCAACATCGAATACCATGGGCGCCTCATCGCCCAAAAGTTCATCCAACGTGAATTGATCCGGGTTTCCAACGACATCATCCGCAATGCCTACGAAGACACAACTGATGTTTTCGACCTGCTGGACGATGCCGAGCAGGGGCTTTTTTCCATTGCGGAAAAAAACATGAGCCGCAGCTACGATACCATGAGTTCCCTCGCTGCCAAAGCCTTGAAACAAATGGAGGAACTCAAGGGCAAGGAAGATGGCCTTACCGGGGTCCCGACGGGTTTTGTGGATTTGGACCGAATTACCTCGGGCTGGCAACCTTCCGACTTGATCATCATGGCGGCACGCCCGGGTATGGGTAAAACATCTTTGGTACTTTCTTTGGCCAAAAATGCGGCCCTGGACTACAACAAAGGGGTAGCGGTTTTTTCCTTGGAAATGGCCTCCATCCAGTTGGCGCAACGTCTGATTTCCATGGAATCGGAAGTACCCCTCCACAAAATGCGCAACGGCCAACTCGAAGAAGACGAATGGAAACGCCTCAAGGAAGCCATCGAACGCGTCAGCGACGCACCAGTATACATTGACGATACACCGGGGATCAACATCTTTGAACTCCGCGCCAAGTGCCGCCGGATGAAGATGCAATACGACATCCAGATGATCATCATCGACTACTTGCAGTTGATGAGTGGTGGTGGCGAAGCCGGTAAAGGTGGCAACCGCGAACAGGAAGTATCCGCCATCTCGCGCGCGCTCAAAGGCCTGGCTAAGGAATTGAGTGTCCCCGTAATCGCCTTGTCGCAGCTCAGCCGGGCAGTGGAGACGCGGGGCGGGAGCAAGCGGCCGCAGTTATCGGACTTGCGTGAATCGGGATCGATCGAGCAAGACGCTGATATGGTGACGTTTATATATAGACCAGAATATTATCAGATCCTCGAAGACGAGCAAGGCCAATCCCTCAAAGGCATCGCAGAAATCATCATTGCCAAAAACCGCCACGGGGCCCAGGATACGGTGCGACTGAAATTCACCGGCGAATTTGCACGCTTTAGCAACCTGGACGACCCTGATTTTGGTAGTTTCCCCAGCGATGTGTTCAGTAACCCATTGCCCAGCAACATCATCACCATGCCCTCACGCTTCAACGATGAGGAGGACATTCCGTTCTGATTTCACAGGATAAATAGCCCACTTTGCAGACAAAGCCTCTCGATTTGCCAATCGTTTGGGTGGGGGATTTTTAGGTACAGTATTTTTGGTTCCTCACAACCAAACAAACATGTACTGCATCGAAACCACCCACTTAAGTCACCAATTTGCCCCCGGCAAAAACATCCTGGACGACATCAATCTCCAGGTGCCGACAGGGAGCATTTACGGTTTTTTAGGCCCCAATGGCGCCGGAAAAACCACCACGCTTCGCCTGATTTTAGGGCTGCTCAAAAAACAAAAAGGGGAAATCCGCATTTTTGGCCAAAGCCTGGCACAAAATCGGGTTGCCATCTTGCGCAAATTGGGCTCGCTGATCGAAACCCCTTCTCTTTACGGGCATTTGACCGCCGCTGAAAACTTGCTTTTGCTGCAAAAAATCTACCAGTGCCCCAAAGCCCGCATCCCAGAGGTATTGGAATTGGTCGGTTTACCCGATACCGCCAACAAAAAAGTCAGTCAGTTTTCCCTGGGCATGAAACAACGCCTGAGCATCGCTGTGGCCTTGCTCAACCAACCCGACTTGCTGATCCTGGACGAACCCACCAATGGCCTCGATCCCAATGGCATCATCGAGATGCGCGAGTTGCTCAAACGACTGAACCAGGAACAGGGTATTACCATCCTGATTTCCAGTCACCTCCTGGCCGAGATCGAAAAACTGGTCACCCATGTGGGCATCATCCACAAAGGGCAGCTCTTATTCGAAGGCACCTTGCCCGATCTGGTACACAAACAGCAGGAAAGCTCCCGCGTGAGCCTGATCACCAACGACAATACCCGCTCCTTACAGCTGGTTCAAGCACTACAACCCGAAGCACAACAGCAAAATGGCAAACTGCTACTGCCCCTGCTACCTCCTGCGCAAATCGCCGAACTCAACCGCCAGCTTGTACAAAGTGGCATCGACGTATACCATCTGGCGGTGGAAAAAAACGACCTGGAAAGTATTTTTATGGAATTGGTAAACAACTAAAAACATGGCAACGATTCTTCTGCATAGCATCCAAAGTGAATGGATGAAAACCAAACGCAGCGCGGCTTTTTGGCTGGTTTTGATTGGTGGTTTCTTTATACCAGCAATCCTGACGTTGGTACACCTCGTTTACATCAAAAAACTGGGAAAAATTTATACAACTACTCCCTTTTGGGAAAAATGGCTCATCAACGGCTGGGAATCCATGTCGGTCTTGCTCGTACCGATGGGCATTGTGCTGGCGACAAGTTTAATCGCTCAATTGGAGTACAAAAACAATGGCTGGAAGCAAGTCCATACGACACCTCAAAGTTTGACTACCGTTTTTTTTGCCAAATACGCCGTCGTACTGCTTTTGATGCTGCAATTGTTTGTGTTATTTGGCCTGGGTATGTACCTGGCCGGGGCCATTCCTGCCTGGTATTTTGGGCATATTCCGTATCCCAAAGAGGCTTTCCCCTGGGGTAAATTCATTCAAATCAATGCTTCATTTTATGTAATGGCCTTGCCCATTGTGGCCCTGCAATACTTGTTGAGCATTCAGTTCAAAAATTTTATGGTATCCCTGGGTGTGGGGGTTGGCTTGGTAGTAGCTGCCATCATCGCGCTTTCCTGGCGCTATGTTTACCTCGTACCCTACACCTATGGGGCGATTCATTTTTTGCAAATGCAGGGTAAAATGCGTTTCAAAAGCAACATCCTCGACGTCCACTACTTGGCCCTGATTTATTTCTTTGGATTTACCCTGCTCAGCTATATTCTTTATCTTACCAAAAAAGAGAAAGGATAAGATGCGCAGATCAATCGTCGCCTTGTTGCATGTGGGGTATTGGTTTTTATACAGCTTGCTGTGGGCACTGATCATCCTGTTGGTGGCCGCAGCAACCCGCTCGGGCAACAATTCACCTTTACAAACCTGGCGCTTTGTTTATTTCATTAGTGTTTTTGGCACCATTCCGGCAATCCTGGGCTTTTATACTTTTTATACCTGGTTGTTTCCGCAGTTTTTACAAAAAGGGAAAATGTTAGCGCTGCTTCTGGTTGGATTGGCGGCGGCCATTGGCTGTGGCATATTGAGTGCCGCGATCATGTCAGTACTGTTTCCGGATTTTTCCTTTTTTAACGATGGGCTCAATTCTGGTGGGGCAATTACTTTGATCTTGAACATCATCGCCCTATTGAATGGTGGAGTGGGTTTGGTCATCAAGGGGTTCATCAGTTGGTACAACGAAACCAAACTGAAAGAAACCTTGGCACAAAAGAACTTTGAAATGGAACTGGCCCTGGTGAAATCCCAGATCAACCCCCATTTTTTGTTCAATACCCTCAACAACATTGATGTGCTAATTGGCAAAGATGCGGCGCGGGCTTCGACTTACCTGAACAAGTTGTCGGACATCATGCGCTTCATGTTGTACGAAACCAAAACGGAAAAAATACCCTTGTCTAAAGAGCTAGCTTACATCGAAAAATACGTCGACTTGCAACGCATCCGCACCGCTACGCCCAATTATGTGGAGTATGTGGTGGAGGGAGATGTGCACGATCGGCTGATTGAGCCGATGTTGTTCATCCCGCTCGTGGAAAATGCCTTTAAACACTCCGCACTGCGCGAAAAGGAAAACGCTGTGCAAATTCGGATTGCGATAAATGAAAACCAACTGGTTTTTGACTGTACCAACAAATACAAAGAAGGTGCCCAACATCCTCAGGAATATGGTGGTTTGGGCATTACTTTGATCCAAAAAAGATTATTGGCGCTTTATCCGAAAAAACACCAGCTGGAAATCTCAAAAAATGGCGATACTTACCAGGTCAAATTAACGCTGCACCAAACATGGAAATCCGCTGCATCATAGTTGAAGACGAACCGCTGGCACTGGAACGCACCCAAGGGTATTTGCAAAAACTACCCTTTTTGACCCTACTCGCTACTTTCGACAATGCTACCGATGCCCTGGTCTTTTTACAAACCGCAGCCGTAGACCTGATTTTTTTGGACATCAATCTAGGGGAAGTCTCGGGGATTCAGCTTTTGGAAAGCTCCAAAATCAATAGCCAAGTGGTAATCACTACGGCCTACCCAGATCATGCCATCAAGGGTTTTGACTTGAATGTGAGTGATTACCTGTTGAAGCCTTACGGGTTTGAACGTTTTGTGCAGGCGGTGGATAAAGTGCGCAACCAGTTGGGAAAAACTGAAACCCTGCCGGATAAAAAATTCATTTTTGTCAAAACCGAGTATCGACTGGAAAAGGTCATGCTGGATGAGATCTTGTACATCGAAGGCATGCGGGATTACCGCTGTATCTATACTTTGAATAAACGGATCATGACTTTACAAACCTTTGGCGAACTGGAGCGTGAAATTCCGGGCCACTTGATTTGTCGGGTGCACAAGTCCTACATGGTGGCGATTGATAAAATTGAGTCGATTGAAAAGGAGGTGATCAAGATTGGGGAAAAGTATGTGCCGATTTCGGAGACGTATAAGAAGGTTTTTTGGAAATTGGTTAGTGGAGATAAGTGAAACGATTCAGGAATATCCATTCCACCTTGTTTTCAGTCCTAGAAAGACCCTTCACGCTTTCCCATGCCCAAAAAATTGTAAGTTTACAGCCAACCTGCAATCCTCAGCGCATGAAAATGAAATTCAGCACACTGATCGTACTCTTCTGCAGTACGGTCGCCCTTTTTGGCCAAAGCACTTTTGACCAAAGCGCCTCTATCAAAGTCGCTACGGCCTTTCTGGCGACGTTGACCCCAGCTCAAAAAACGGTCGCGAACCTGGCTTTAAGCGATAGTTCCCGCACCAAGTGGTCCAACCTTCCGCTGGAGCAAGTATATCGAAAGGGCATTCAAATGAACGACCTGGCCGATTCGCAGCGGGTGATCATGCACCAGCTGTTGCGCTGCGTGTTGAGCCAGCAAGGCTACCAAAAATTGCTTTTTATCATCCAATACGACCAGGCTATCCTGGAGCGGCTAAGCAAAGCCAAAAGCCCGATTGCCCAGCGTTATGGCAATCAGAATTACTGGTTCAGCATTTTTGGAACTCCAGGCAAGGACAAAATTTGGGCCTGGAAATTTGAAGGGCACCACATTTCGCTCAATCTGACTTATTCGCCCAAAGGTGTTACTTGTACGCCCATGTTTGTGGGCATCAATCCAGCCTTGACCAGTTCCGGGCCTTACGCGGGCGCTTACCTTATGTTTGAAGAAAATGATTTTGGCAATCAGTTGTTCAATGACCTGAGTCCCGATTTACAGAAAAAAGCCCGGCTCGGCCCACACCCCATCGACGCTGATGTGATGACCCAAACGGGCAAAGAGGCCCACATGAAGGATCGAAAAGGGGTACGTTATACTGAGATGACCCCGAAGCAACAGGGGTTTGTGGAAGGCATCATCAAAGCCTGGGTCGAAAACCTAACGCCCAGCCTCGCACAGGAGAAGTTGAAGCGCGTCATAGCGAATAAAAATAACCTGGTCTTCAGCTGGCAGGGCAGCTTCAATACCAACGAACTGCACTACTACTCCGTCAAAACGGACACTTTCATCATTGAGTTCAGCAACCGGGATGGCGGCATGCAGCATTACCATACCATCTGGAGAGATATTTCCGAGGATTTTTTGAGTAAATAATCCATTTGAGCCATGGCCAACCCACAACCAAACAACCCTCTGCACGGCATCACCCTCGAAAAAATTCTGCTTCACCTGGTGGAGCAATACGGCTGGGAAGAAATGGGCCGACAAATCAATATTCGTTGCTTTAATCACGATCCCAGCATTAAGTCCAGTTTGACTTTTTTGCGCAAGACGCCTTGGGCTCGGGAGCAGGTGGAGAAGTTGTATGTGGAAAGTCTTAAGAATTGGTAATTCAGTAAGCATAATTGTTGAGGTGAATCTAAAGTGTCTAAGGTTTCTTATGTGGTGAAAGAATACCCTGCTACGCAGGTTTTTTTCTTTTTTCACCACCTAAGAAACCTAAGACACCTTAGACTCACCTTAGATTGTACATCAAAGAACGAGTGTTACTCGCTCTTCAAACTCTTCACCGGGTTAATCGTCGCCGCCCGGATCGCCTGAAAACTCACCGTCAGCAACGTAATCGCCACTGCGCCCAGCGCTGCAAATCCAAATACCCACCAGGAAATCTCAGTCCGGTACTGGTACTGT